>NZ_CP181044.1:3900000-4200000 GCF_047795635.1 Halomonas sp. HK25
AGCTGGAGACCTTTCCGGAGCAGTGTCTCTACAGCTTCGATGAGGCCCTGGCCTTCACCGCCGGGGAGACCTGAGCGGGAGGCCTGCGGCCTCCATTCCCCCGGCAGAGCCGACCTCCTACAGGGTGGCGCATCATGTTGCGCAGCAAAATTGGCCCTCTCACCCGGTCGGGCCCGCCTTGGCCTCGGCATCCAACCGCCGGGCGGTATGGTCCACCTGGCGCAGCCAGATCAGCAGCAGCGCCCCCAGGGCCACGAAGCCGCCGGCCAGCCACAGGCCGGTGTCGTAGTGGCCGCTGGCCTCGGCGAGCATGCCGGTGAGCGCCGGGGCGATGATCTGCGCCGCGCCGTAGGCAAGCGTCATGCGCCCCATCAGCCGCGCCGGGCTCTGCGGGTAGAGCCGGCCGGCCATGGTCAGCACCAGGCTCACGCAGCCCAGGAAGGTGCCGCCGTAGAGCACGGCGCTCGCCAGCACGCCGGCCAGGCTATCGGTCAGCGCCGGCAGCACGATGCCCACCACCTGCAGGGCCATGGCGGAGATCAGCGCGCCCAGGTAGCCGATGCGCCGGGCGATCAGGTCCCACACGATCACGGCCGGCGCGGCGGCCAGCCCCACCAGGGCGAAGGTCCAGTTGCCGGCGCCGGCCAGCAGCGGTTCGCGCTCGACGATGGCGACGATGAAGGTGGCGCTGATCACATAGCCGTAGCCGGCGCAGAAGTAGGCGGCGAGCATCAGCCGCATAAAGGTGCGGTTGGGCGGTATGGCCTCACGAGAGGCACTGGCGGCTGCGCCTTCCGCCGGCTTGACCGGTCGCGGCAGCCAGCGCCAGGCGGGTACCAGCAACGCCGCGGCCAGGGCGGTGAAGCCCCACCACTGGGCCTGCCAGCCGAAGGAGAGACGCAGCATCAGTTCCACCGCCAGGGCGGCCACCAGAATGCCCACCCCCAATCCGGCAAAGTGGATGCCGAGTTCGCCACGCTGCCCGCGGCTGATCAGCCAGTGCAGGATCAGCCCCGAGGCCAGCAGCATGGCGCCGCTGCTGGAGAAGCCGGCCACGAAGCGCATGCCCGCCCACAGCCAGAAGCTGTCGGCCAGGGCCATGCCGGCGGTGGAGACCACCGCCAGCACCAGGGTGAGGCGGTAGAGGGTGTCCTTGAGCCGGATGCTGTGGATGGAGGCCGCAAGCAGCGCACCCAGCATGTAGCCGGCGTAGTTGAGGGCGGCCAGCCAGCCGCCCTGGGCGTCGCTCAGCCAGGTCTGCTGCTGCATCACCGGCAGCAGCGGCGTGTAGGCGAAGCGCGCGATGCCGATGCAGAGGATCTGGCTGAACACCCCGGCCAGCAGCACCCGGTAGCGCGGGGAGAGAAACCCCGGGGAAGGCACCCCGAGAGATGATGACGAAGGCGTGGCCATGCCTGGCGCTCCTGATGTCCGTTTTGCTTTTTCGTTGTGTCGTTATGCCGCTAAGGGTCCTACCATAACCGACTTCCATGACCGACTTCCCATGCAACACGCCCCCGGCGGATGCCGAGGGCGTGTGGGAAGAGCTCGCAATGGCGCAAGCGCCGAGGGCTCAGCGGCTCTGGCCGGCGTGGGGCGCCATGCGCGCCAGCACGTTTTCGTCGCTCAGGCGGCGGTGCAGGATCGCCATGCCGACGTGCCCGACGACCAGCGCCAGCAGCACCCAGCCCAACAGGCCGTGGAAGATGCCGCCGATCGCGGTCATCCATTCGATCTCGCCCTCGAAGCCGGACATCAGCGGAATGCCGAACGGCGAGAAGGCACGGCCGGAGCCGTACTGGCGCATCAGGGCGACCAGCGGCACCGCCACCATCAGGGCGTAGAGGGCTAGGTGGCCCAGGTGCGCCGCCAGGTTGAGGGAGGGCGGACGCCTGGTGCGGTCGACCAGCGCCCACACCAGGCGCAGCACCACCAGCAGCATCAGCAGGGCGCCGAGGGGCTTGTGGGTGGGCCACAGGAAGTCGTCCAGGGCGCCATCGGGAAGCAATACCCGAGCGCCCACGGTGACGAACTGCCAGGCGAACAGCGCCGCCATACCCCAGTGGAAGAGGCGGCTGACGCGGCCGTAGGGGTGAGTATCGGTAGCGATGGCTGCCATGGGTCGGCTCCTGTGCGATGCTGGACGTTTGCACGCTAACAGAAAAAAGCGTACCAAATATGACGTCTCCGAACACCGACATGCCGCTGCCCTTTTGTCCGCATAACTTGCTACTCTCGGGCTCTGATTACCCCTGACAGGAGAGCGCCCCCATGTGGGACGACCGCTACAGCACGGACGATTACGTTTACGGCACCGAACCCAACGACTTCCTGCGCGGGCAGGCCGGTCTGATCGGCGAGGCGCCCAAGCGGGTGCTCTGCCTGGCGGACGGTGAGGGGCGCAACGGCGTCTACCTGGCAGGGCTCGGCCACTGGGTCACCTCGGTAGACGCCTCCTCGGTGGGCCTGCGCAAGGCCGCCCAGCTGGCCGAGGAGAAGGGCGTGGCGCTGACCACCCTGAATGCCGACCTCACCGAGCATGAGTTCATTGCGGAGTCCTTCGATGCGGTGGTGTCGATCTTCTGCCACGTGCCGGCGGCGGGCCGCCCCCACCTGCACCGCCAGGTGATCCGGACGCTGAAGCCCGGCGGCGTGCTGATTCTCGAGGCCTACACCCCGGACCAGGTGCCTCGCAGCACCGGCGGCCCGGACACCCCGGACCGCACCCCCACCGCCGCCGAGCTCAACGCGGCCTTCGCCGAACTGGCGATCGAGCTCAGCCGCGAGTGCGAGCGCGAGGTGGTCGAGGGCCGCGGCCATACCGGCCTGGGCTCCGTGGTGCAGTTCGTCGCCCGCAAGCGCTGAGAACCGGTGCCGAAAACAAGGAACCCCACGATGACGCTCTTTTCTCGCCTCCAGGCCATCGGCTCGCCCGCCATCGGCCTGGGCTGCATGAACCTCTCCCATGGCTACGGCCAGCCGGTGCCCGAGGCCGAGGCGCTGCGCGCCCTGGATGCCGCCTTCGACATGGGCTATCGCCACTTCGATACCGCCACCCTCTATGGCGCCACCGCCAACGAGCGGCTGGTGGGCAAGGCCCTTGCGGCCAAGCGCGGCGAGATCCTGCTGGCCAGCAAGTGCGGCATGGCCATGGACCCGGAACAGGGCCGCAAGGTGATCGACGGCCGCCCGGCCACCCTGCGCCGCCAGTGTGAGGAGAGCCTGGCGCGCCTGCGCACCGACCACCTGGACCTCTACTACCTGCACCGCTGGGACAAGAACGTGCCGATCGAGGAAAGCGTGGGCGAGCTGGGCCGCCTGGTGGCGGAGGGCAAGATCGGCGCCGTGGGGCTCTCCGAGGTCTCGGCGGCCACCCTGCGCCGGGCCCATGCCGAGCATCCCATCGCCGCGATGCAGTCGGAGTACTCGCTGTGGACCCGCAACCCGGAGATCGCGGTGATAGAAGCGTGCCGCGAGGCAGGCGCCGCGCTGGTGGCCTTCAGCCCGCTGGGTCGTGGCTTCCTGAGCGGCGCGGTGACCGATGCCAACCGGCTGGCGGAGGGTGACATGCGCCGCGGCATGCCGCGCTTCAGCGCCGAGCACCTGCCGCACAACCTGGCGCTGCTGGCCGAGCTGGCGGCCGTGGCCGACAGGCTCGAGGTGACCACCGGCCAGCTCGCCCTGGCCTGGCTGCGGGCCAAGGGCGACGACATCCTGCCGATCCCCGGCACCCGCTCCATCGAGCACATGGGCGAGAACCTGGCCGCCGGCGAGCTGCGCCTGGAGGCCACCACCGTGGCGCGGCTGGATGCGCTGTTGGCTCCGGAGCGGGTCGCCGGCGGACGCTACGCCGAGGCGCAGCAGGCCGAGGTAGATACCGAGGAGTTCGAGCGGGGTTGAGGGGGCGGCTGAGCTTGACAGTGTGGGAGCCACGCTCTGCGGGGCGAAGGGAGGCCGTAGGACTCCTAAGCGGCTAGTTCCAACACGAGCAACACCGCCGGGGCGCCTTCGGCACCATTCGCCCGGCGGAGCCGATCTCCCACCAGTAGCCTCAAGCCTCGCGGCGGCTCCCACCAGTAGCCTCAAGCCTCGCCGCGGCTTGAGGAACTAGCTGGAAGTTCCCACTGGAGGGCTGACCTCAGTCCAGAGCGCGGTCGTCGGCGTCGCTGGGGAAGTCCAGGTCTTCCAGGCGGCCGGTCACCGCGGTGGCGATGTTGGCCAGGTGCGAGGCCACCCGCTTGTAGTGGCGGGCCAGCAGCGAATAGGCCACCGCCTCGTGGAACTCGACCGCCTCTTCCTCGCGCAGCAGCGCCTCGATCAGCTTGTCACAGCGGCCGCGGATCTCGCGGGTGGCGGTGATGACCCGGTGGGCCTTGGCCTCGTCGGAGTCGCTGGTGGCGGCGATCAGCTCCTTGAACAGGCCGTTCAGGCGCTCCGCCATCTCGTCCAGCGGCTGCTGGTAGCTGGGCACGTGGAAGCCTTCACTGTAGAAGGCACCGACCTCGAAGACGTTCTTGCAGTAGTCGCCGATGCGCTCGGCATCCTTGGCCACGCTCATCAGCGCCAGGCAGATGGCCACGTCATGGCCGGGATTGACGGTCAGGTGGCGCAGCACCTTGCGGCGGATGGAGCGCTCGAGTTCGTTGACGGCGCCGTCGCGCTGGTAGAGCGGTTGGCGCACGTCCTCGGCGGCCACGGTACTGTAGAGCACCTCGTTGGCGCGGGCGAACATCCAGGCGCCGTGCTCGAGCATCCGGGTCAGGTCCGCGTAGGCCTGGTCGATGCTGTTCTCCGAGGTGAGCGCGCTATAGAGCTGTCGAAACATGGGTAACCTCCCGGTTGGCCGCGCTCAGCGCAGGCTCATGAACAGTTCGGTGATGGTGATGCCGACCAGCGGCACCACCAGGAATACGCCGATCAGGAACAGGAAGGCGTAGCGGACCTTCTTGCCGGCCAGACGGCCGTACCAGGTAGCAATGCGCAGCGGGATGACCCGCAGCGGCCACCAGATGGCGGTGCCGGTCAGGTTGAAGATGACATGGAACAGCGCCACCGTCATCGCCGCGGCGATGGGGTTGGCGGTGGCGGCCAATACGCTGGTCACGGTGGTGCCCAGGTTGGCGCCCATCATGAAGGGCAGCACCCGGCGCAGGCGCACCACTCCGGCCCCGGCCAGCGGCACCATCAGGCTGCTGGTGATGGAGCTGGACTGCACCAGCACGGTGGAGACCACCCCAACCCCGTAGGCGCGGGCGTCGGTGCGGAAGAAGTAGGTGCGGAACAGGCCGTCCATATGGCGCAGCAGGGCGCCGCGAAGGTTCTGCACCATGAACACCAGCGCAGCGAACATCAACAGCAAGCCGATGCCCGCCACCAGCAGGCCGGCGGCCGCCGGCGAGGGCATCAGGGCCGCTCCCAGCCAGTTCACGACGTCGACGATGGGGGCGGTGATCACCTTGATCGGGCTGCTGGGCTTGGCCACTTCCTCCAGGCCGATCATCTCGGCCAGCCAGGCGGCCAGCCGGGTGAAGATGCCGCGGCCGCCCTCGTGGAACATCCCGGTCAGCCACTCCACAGGGAACACCAGCATCACCGTGAGGATATTGAAGAGGTCGTGCATCATCGCCGCGGTGAAGGAGCGGCGGAAGTTGCGCTTGATACGCACGTTGGCCAGCGCCACGATCACCCCGGTCACCGCGGTGCCGATGTTGGCGCCCATGATGGCGAACACCGCCGTGCCCAGCGTCATCTCGCCGCTGGCCACCAGGGTGACGATCAGCGCCGAGGTGAACGACGAACTCTGCACGATCATGGTGACCAACACGCCGGCCATCAGGGCGATGAAGGGATTCGCGCCGTAGGCGAAGGCACGGGTCAGCAGATCGCTGTCGCTGCCGAAGGTGCCAAGGCCGGCACCCAGCACGTTGAGCGCCGCCAGGAACAGGTAGAGACACAGGCCGGCGTATATCCCCCGCAGCCAGGCAGGCACCTCGTGAGTGGCCTGGCGTGCAAGAGCGGGACGATCGGTGGAAGGTCCAAGATTCGACATTAGCGGTCTGCCGTGTTGGTGAACGGTCCCTTCATGACGGTTACGTGACAATTCCATGTCAGTGGGCGCAACGTAGCGTCACTATGTGACACTTTGATGACATCCGGCCTATTCGCCGTGACGGGACGCTCGCCCCGCGCGTCGTCGCTGGCCCACACGGGCGATGCCGCGACGCACCGGACGCCACAGCCGGGTGATCTCCACGCCGCTGAGCGCCGGGGATTCGCTGATGCGCTGCACCGGCTCGGCCTCGTCGACCCGGTCCCGGTCGATGCGCATCACCAGGGTGCCGCTGGCCAGGCCCTGGCGCGGGGTGCTGAGCCGCCCCTGCTCCACCTGACAGCCGCCCATGCCCAGGCAGGCCAAGGCCAAGCAGGCGGGGGCGGAAGGTAAGGGAAGCGCTGGCGAACATGCTGGGGTCGTCCATGACGAAGAGGAAGCGTGAAGCGTAGCATCTCGCCGCCGCCGGCCGCTGCCCCCGATGTGGGGAGGTGGGGATGGGGGGATGGGGGGATGGGGCGACGCGACGACGGTGGGCTCCCCACGGACGGCGGTGCTAGGCTTTCTTTCCCGGGTCACGATTCACCCCGATGAGCCCCGATTCGCTGGAGATCGCCATGCCTCGCCTCACTCGCCTCACCCGCCTTGGCTGCCTGATCGGCCTGCTACTGCCCCTGCCCGCCCTGGCCCAGTCGCCCGGTGACGAATGGCAGGCCTATGAGTCCGCCCTGGCCGATGGCGCGCGCCATGCGGACTATTGGCAGGCGGGCTGGACGACATTCTATGTTGGCAGCCTGGCGCTGAACGCCTGGCAGGCCAGCGAGGCGAGCGACCGCGACGACCGCTACGACGCCAGGGTGGGCGTGGTGAAGTCGGCCCTGGCACTGGGCGGCATGTTCCTGGATCGCCAGCCGCACCCCGACGCCTACCGTGAACTGCAGGCCGGTGAATCGGGCGATATCGAGGGCGCCCGGAGGCTGCTCACGGCGGTGGCCGAGGAAGAGCGCCGGCGGCGCAGCTGGGAAGCACGGCTCGGCTCGCTCGCCGTGAATACTGCGGCGGGGCTGCTGATCGCCGTGGGCGACGGCCGCGAGCGCGACGGCGCCATCAACTTCGCCACCGGCATGCTGATCAACGAGTTACAGCTGCAGACCCAGCCGCGCCAGGCCACTGCCGCCATCAACCGCTTCCAGCCGGCCCGGGTGTCGCTGGGCGATATGCATCTCGAAGGCGAATACGCCCTGCTGGTAGGGCCAAACCAGCTGGGCGTCGCCTTGCGCTACTGAGCTGAACGCCCAGGCTCAGCTCACTATCTTGATGGGACCATGGTCGTCGCAGTGATCTCCGTGGGGATGGTGCAGGTGGCCATCCACGAGGTAATCGACATGGTCACCGTGGGGCACCGGCTCATGGCCACAGCCGGGACCATGCACATGGTCGGGGTCATGGCCCTGACACTGATGCGCCGGGGTGCAGCGGTCCGGGTTGGTGTCGCTGATCTCGACCACATGCTCGTCGACATGATCCTCATGGGGATGGTGCAGGTGCCCGTCGTGCAGATAGTCGACGTGACCGTCGTGCTCGATGGCCGTGTGGCCACAGCCCGGGCCATGGTCGTGATCATGGTGGGGATGGATCTTGCAGCTCATGGGAACCTCCGCTCTCGTGGCGCGGCCCGGGAGTTGAGCCGCCTGAGGTCGTTGGCATTCCCTGCCTGTCCTTTAACATGGCGCACCGCTCCGACGGGCGTCAAGACGCGCAAGATGCCCCTTTCATATAAGTTATGTTATAACATAACACTTAATCCCGAACCGGAGCCCCCATGCTGGATACCTGGATCTGGTGGGTCTCGTCCCCCTTCGAGTACGCCTTCATGCGCCGGGCCCTGGCCGCCTGCCTGGTGCTGTCGCTCACCGCCCCCATCCTCGGCGTGCTGCTCTCGCTGCGCGGGCTTAGCCTGATGAGCGAGGCACTCTCCCATGCCATGCTGCCGGGCATCGCGGCGGCCTTCATGCTGGCCGGCTTCTCGGTGCCACTGATGATGCTGGGCGGGGTGGCGGCGGGACTGATCACGGTGACGCTCGCCAGCGGCATCTCCCTATACAGCGGACTCCGCGAGGACGCTGCCATGGCCAGCCTCTTCCTCGTGGCCATGGCCGCGGGCGTACTGATCATCAGCCTGGCTGGCACGGCGCTGGATCTGGGTCATGTGCTGTTCGGCTCGGTGCTGGCGGTGGACAGCGCCACCCTGCTGCTGGTCGCAGGCAGCTGCAGCCTGGTGCTGCTCATCCTGGCGGTCGCCTATCGCGCCCTGGTCGTGGAGTGCCTGGACCCGCTGTTCCTGACGCTGCAGGGCCGCCACGCCGGCTGGACGAACACGCTGTTCATGGGCTTGACGGTCTTGACGCTGGTGGTCGGCTTCCAGACCCTGGGGGCGCTGATGGCGGCTGGCATGATGCTGCTGCCGGCCACCGCCGTCCGCTACTGGAGCCGGCGCCTGGAGGGCATGATGCTGTTGGCCTGCACTTTGGCCCTGCTCGCCAGCCTGACCGGACTGCTGCTCTCCTTTCACCTGGGGCTGCCGGCCGGGCCCGCCATCGTGCTGCTGGCGGGTGCCGGCTATCTGGTATCGGTGCTGGTCGGGCCCTGCGGGGGCTGCCTGCGGCGTCAAGCCGCCCGGCGGCAATCCGCAACCGTCAACGGGGAACATCCTGGTGCCTGAGCCTGTCATTTCCTGCCAGATCGTGGATACTGCCCGCCGATTCGCCCAGTCGATACCGCACCGTTTCTGGGCAGCCAGATGTTATGTTATAACTTAGCACAGTCGTCGCGAGGTACCCGTTCATGGCACACCGGTCACACCATCACCGCCCCGAGGGGCCCTGTCACTTCTCCCTGATGTCGCTGTCGGTCGGCCGGAGGCTGCTGCTCGTCGTGTTGCCGCTGACGCTGCTCTGGCTGGCGGTCTCCTGGGCCGCGGGGTGGTGGAGCTGATGGCCTCGCACACCGCCCCCCGCCTGCGGCTCTGCGACCTGCAGCTCGCCCAGGGCAACCGCACCGTCCTCGAACACGTCGACGGCGAGTTCCGCGACGGCGCCATCACGGCCCTGGTCGGCGCCAACGGCACCGGCAAGAGCACCCTGATCCAGGGCATCATGGGCATGCTCAAGCCCATCGCCGGACGCGTCGAGTGCACGGTGCCCAAGGAGCGGCGCGCCTGGCTGCCCCAGCAGCTGGCCCTCGACCTCAGCTTCCCGATGAGCGTCGAGGAGCTGGTGATGACCGGCAGCTGGCCGAGCCATGGCGCGCTCAAGGGCTACTGCGCCGCCCACTACCGCAAGGGACGCGAGATCATGGCCCGGCTGGGCATCTCCCACCTGGCCCACCGCCCCCTGGGTGAGCTCTCCGGCGGCCAGCGTCAGCGCGCCCTGCTCGGCCGCACCCTGATGCAGGAGGCCGAGCTGCTGCTGCTCGACGAGCCCTTCGCCAACGTCGATGTCGAGACCGTCAACGTGCTGATGACGGTGCTGCGCGACATGGCCAACGACGGCGTCACCCTGATCGTGGTGCTCCACGACCTGGAGCAGCTGAGCCAGCTGGCCGACGAGGCGGTGGTGCTCGCCGGCGGCCACGCCCGCTGGGTCGCCGTGGAGAGCTTCCTGCCGTCGTCCCAACCCCATGCACCGGTGACCTTTCTCTCCGGGGGCATCAGCGGGGTGACGGCATGCTAGGCGGATTGCTCGCGTCGCTGCACGAGTGGCTGATCGCCCCCTTCGACTACGGCTTCATGCGTCGCGCCCTGATCGCCAGCTTCGCCCTGTCGCTGGCCGCCCCCCCCATGGGCGTCTTCCTGGTGCTGCGCGGCATGAGCCTGATCGGCGATGCCATGGCCCACGCCATCCTGCCCGGCGTGGCGCTGGGCTTCCTGCTGGCCGGCTTCTCGCTGCCGGTGATGAGCCTCGGCGGCATCCTCTCGGGCCTGCTGGTGGCGGTGCTGGCGGGCAGCGTGTCGCAGATGTCCGGCCAGCGCGAGGACGCCGCCATGGCCAGCTTCTTCCTGATCTCGCTGGCGGGCGGGGTAATGCTGGTCTCGCTCGGCGGCAGCAGCGTGGATCTCACCCACGTGCTGTTCGGCTCGATCCTCGCCGTCAACTCCACCGCCCTGCTGCTGATCGCTGCCATCAGCAGCCTGATCGTGATCATCCTGGCGGTGATCTTCCGCGCCCTGGTGGTGGAGTGCCTCGACCCGCTGTTTCTGCGCAGCCAGGGGGTGCGCGGCAGCCTGGCCCACGGCACCTTCCTGGGCCTGGTGGTGCTCAACCTCACCGCCGGCTTCCAGACCCTTGGCACCCTGATGGCGGTGGGCCTGATGATGCTGCCGGCCACCGCCGCGCGCTTCTGGAGCAAGCGCCTGGAAGGCCTGATCGGCGTGGCCATCGCCATCGCCCTGGTCGCCAGCGCCGGGGGGCTACTGCTTTCCTACCACCTGAGCATCCCCTCCGGCCCGGCGATCATCCTGCTGGCCGGCGTGGGCTACCTGCTTTCCGCCTTGTTCGGGCGTCACCACAGCCTGCTGCGGCGCCTGCGCCACCGCGCCACGCCGCTGGGCGCGCCCGAGCCCCACTGACCCATTATCCATCAAGGAGTCGTTACCCCATGCCCATCCTCAAGCCCTCTGTCGCCCTGCTCGGCGTCTCCGCCATGCTGGCCCTGCCCGCCGCCATCGCCGCCGAGCGCGTCCAGGTCGTCACCAGCTTCAGCATCCTGGCCGACATGGTCGAGAACGTCGGCGGCGAGCACGTCGAGGTCACCTCCCTGGTCGGCCCCGACAGCGACGCCCACGTCTTCTCGCCCACCCCGAGCGACGCCCGCGCCCTGGCCGAGGCCGACCTGGTGGTGTTCAACGGCCTGCTCTTCGAAGGCTGGATGGAGCGGCTGATCGACGCCAGCGACTATGCCGGTCCCCAGGTGACCGCCACCGACGGTATCGACAAGCTGGACTACCATGGCCACGATCATGGTCACGCCCATGGCCATGACGATCATGGCCATGACGATCATGGCCATGACGATCATGGCCATGACGACCACGGCCATGACGACCACGGCCAAGACGACCACGACCACGACCACGACCACGACGATCATGACGACCACGACGATCATGACGATCATGACCATGGCGACCAGGACCCCCATGGCTGGCAGGACCTGGCCATGGGCAAGGTCTACGTGGCCAATATCCGCGACGGCCTGATCGAGGCCGATCCGGACAACGCCGAGGCCTACAGCGCCAACGCCGAGCGCTATATCAACGAGATCGACGCCACCGACGCCGAGATCCGCGAGCTGCTGGGCGAGATTCCCACCTCCACCAGCGTGATCACCGGCCACGACTCCTTCGGCTACTTCTCCAACGCCTACGGCCTGCGCTTCCTCTCGCCGGTGGGACTCTCCACCGAGGCGGAGCCCAGCGCCGCCAACATGGCCCGTCTGATCGACGTGATCCGCGAGCAAAACGTCCAGGCGCTGTTCCACGAGAACATGACCAGCCCGGCGATCATCAACCAGCTCGCCGAGGAGACCGGCCTGACCATCGCCGGCACCCTCTATGCCGATGCCCTGGCCGCGGAAGGCGAAGCCAGCACCTATCTGGGCATGATGCGCCACAACGCCCAGACCCTGCATGACGCCCTGGCCGAGCCGGGCCATGACGACCAGGACCAGGACCAGGACCAGGACCAGGACCAGGACCAGGAGGAGCATGGTCACGGCCATAGCCACTGACTGAGAGAGCAGTTTGGCACACGACCAGCGCCACCCTCGGGTGGCGCTGTTTTTATGTAGACACCGTTTTTGTGGGACCATCGAGACCTCACCCTTCGGGAGCCCGCCATGCTCGAGTTTCGCCAGGTCCACAAGGCCTATGCCACCCCCCAGGGGCCGCTGACGGTGCTGGCCGGCGTCGACCTGGCGCTGTCCCCCGGCGAGAGTCTGGCGCTGATGGGCGAGTCGGGCAGTGGCAAGTCGACCCTGCTGCATCTGGCCGCGGGGCTCGACCTGCCCGATGCCGGTGAGGTCCGCCTGGCGGGTCGTGCGATATCGTCGCTCAGCGAACCCGAGCGGGCCCGGTTGCGCCGCGAGGCGGTGGGGCTGGTGTTCCAGCAGTTCCACCTGGTGCCGAGCCTCTCGGTGCTGGACAACCTGCGCCTGCAGGCGCGGCTGGCCGGCGTGGAGGACCCGGACTGGTCGGCGGAGCTGATCCGCCGGCTGGGGCTGGCCGGGCTGGAGCGGCGCTACCCGGAGCAGCTCTCCGGCGGCCAGCAGCAGCGCCTGGCCATCGGCCGCGCCCTGGCCCCGCGACCGGCGCTGCTGCTGGCCGACGAGCCCACCGGCAACCTCGACGAGGCCACCGCCGGCGAGGTGCTCGAGCTGCTGCTCGAGCTGGTGCGCCAGACCGGCTGCACCCTGCTGATGGTGACCCACAGCCCCCAGGTCGCCGCCCCTCTGAACCGCTGCCTGGTGCTCTCCCGCGGCCGGCTTGCCCTGCGCGACGCCGCCGAGGCCAGCGCCTGATGCGCGTGGTGCTGGCCACCCTGCTCTCCCACTACCGGCGCCACCCCGGCCAGCTGGTGATGTTGCTGCTGGGCCTGTGGGTGGCCAGCGCCCTGTGGAGCGGCGTCCAGGCGATCAACGCCTCGGCCCGGGACAGCTATGCCCGCGCCGAGTCGCTCTTCTCCACCGGCCTGGACCGCCTGGAGCGCCGCGATGGTGAGGCGCTGACCCGCGACGACTTCCTGGCCCTGCGCCGGGCGGGGGTGCCGGTCTCGCCGCTGCTGGAGGGCCGCCTGGAAGCCCCGGACGGCACCCGCCTGACGGTGATCGGCATCGACCCGCTCACCCTGCCCGGCGACAGCGAGTTCGCCACCGCCGGCAGCTCCTCCTCCTCAAACCCGGGCGAACTCACCGGCTTTCTCTCTCCTCCCTGGCAGACCCGGCTGGCGCCGGATCTCGTGGACGCTTTTGGCCTGGCCAGGGCCGACGCCGAGGGCGCCACCCCGCGGTTGGCCGATGGCCGCCCTCTGCCGCCGCTGACCCTGGCCCCGTCGCTGCCGCCGGCCACCCTGGTCATGGATATCGCCGCCACAGCGGCCCTGCTGGAAAGCGGCGAGCGGATCTCGCGACTGGTCGCCGCCCCCGGAGCCCTGGCCGAGGCACCGGACGGACTGATCCTGACCCGCGCCGACGTGCTGGTCTCGCCGGGCCAGCTCACCGAGAGCTTTCACCTCAACCTCACCGCCCTGGCCCTACTGGCGCTGGTGGTGGGGCTGTTCATCGTCCAGGCGGCCCTGGGCCTGGCCCTGGAGCAGCGCCTGGGGATGCTGCGCACCCTGCGTGCCCTGGGGGTCTCCGGTCGCGCCCTGGTGGCGGCGCTGGCCCTGGAACTGGTGCTGCTCGGGGTGCTCGGTGCCCTGGCCGGCATCGCCGGCGGGGTATGGCTGGCCCGGGCACTGCTGCCTGACGTGGCCGCCACCCTGGGCAGCCTCTATGGCGCCGGGGTGGCGGCCGAGCTGAGTCTGCCCTGGCACTACTGGGCCGGCGGCGTGGCGGTCACGCTGGGCGGCCTGCTGGTGGCTGGCAGCGGCGTGCTGTGGCGAGCGGCGCGGCTCAGCGTGCTGGGGCTGGGGCAGGCCCAGGCCTGGCGCGCGGGCTTCCGGCGCCAGCTGACGCTGATGACCGCCGCAGGAGGCGTGGCGGCCCTGGTGGGCCTGGCGCTGGCGGCCTGGCTGTCCCGCCTGCCGCCGGGCGAGGGGCTGGTGGCCGGCTTCGGCCTGGCAGGCGCCCTACTGCTGGCCAGCGCCCTGTGGCTGCCCCCGCTGTTGGGTGTCGCCCTGGCCGGCCTGACCCACCTGGCAAGGCATCGCCCGCTGGCCCAGTGGACCCTGGCCGACCTGCAGCTGCAGCTGCCGCGGCTGTCACTGGCCATGATGGCGCTGCTGGTCGCGCTCTCCGCCAATCTGGGGGTGAGCAGCATGGTGGGCGGCTTCCGCCTGACCTTCCTGGAGTGGCTGGACCAGCGCCTGGTGGCCGACCTCTACCTGCGCCCGCCGGCGGAGCAGTTCGCGGTGATCGACGACTGGCTGGCCGAGCGCCCGGAGGTGGCCGAACGCCTGGCCACCCGGCGTAGCGAGACCCGCCTGCTGGCCATCGAGCCCGACGGCACAACGGTAGGCAACGCCGTGGCAGACCAACCCGAGGAGCGCCACCTGCCGGTGGGGCTCTACGCCATCACCCCCGGCGAGACACTCACCGCGAGCTGGCCGCTGGCCGCCACCCATGACGGGCGCGAGGCGGCCTGGGCGGCATTTCGCGATGGGGCGGCTTTCGTCAACGAGCAGCTTGCAGTGGCCGAGGGCATCGCCCCGGGGGACTGGCTGCGCCTGGAGGCACCGGGCGGCGATGCCCGACTGCGCGTGGCAGCGATCTACCCGGACTACGGCAACCCCCGCGGCGAGGTGCTGCTGGCCGCGCCGCATCTGGCCGAGCGCTTCGGGGCACCGCCGGGCTCGCTGGGCATCGTGCTGACCGCAGGCGCCGACGGCGCGGCACTGGCCAACGATCTGGCCGACGCCTTCGCCCTGAGCCGCGACAGCGTGCAAGACCAGCGCGAGGTGAAACGCATCGCCACCGGCATCTTCGAGCGCACCTTCACCATCACCCGGGCACTCAACGCCCTGACCCTGGGCGTGGCGGCCCTGGCGCTGCTGGCCAGCCTGCTCGCCCAGGCCGGAGAGCGCCGCCGCCGGCTGGCGCCGCTGTGGGCGCTGGGCGTGCCCCGGGCACGGCTGGGCCAGCTCCAGCTCGCCCAGCTGGGCGGCGCAGCGTTGGCCACCGGCCTGCTGGCGATACCGCTGGGCATCGCCATCGCCTGGGGGCTGGTGGCGGTGATCAACGTGGCGGCCTTCGGCTGGCGCCTGCCGCTGCACCTCTTTCCCGGCGAGATCGCCCTGACCCTGGCCACCGCCGTGGGCGTGGCGCTGGCCGCCGCCGCCCTGCCGGTGCTTCGCCTGTGGCGCACCCCACCCCGGGCCCTGCTGGCCGAGGAGGCTTCCTGATGCGCCGCCGTCGCATCGAGCCGCCGCGGGGTCAGTCACTCGCGGCTCAATCGCCCAGGTCGGCCAGGCGATCGGCCTGGACCACCTCGATCCAGTAGCCGTCGACGTCCTTCACGAACACCACGTTCTTCATCTTGCCCTGATCGGCACGCTTGACGAACTCGACGCCGTTGGCGTCGAACCAGGCCTCGGCGGCCTCCATGTCCGGCACGCTGAAGCAGATATGGCCGAAGCCCTGGGGCTCGGCGTTGCCGTCGTGGTAGGCGAAGTCGGCCTGGTTCTCGCTACCCCAGTTGTGGGTCAGCTCCAGCAACCCCTTCTGGCTGAAGGTCCAGACGGTGCGCTCGCCCGGCGCCTCGGGTACCGCCTCACCCTCCTCCAGCTTGGCCAGGAAGTAGAGCGAGAACTGCATCTCCTCGAAGTCGAGACGGCGCAGCACCCGCATACCGAATACCCGCGAGTAGAAGGACAACGCCTTCTCGGGGTCCTTCACTCGCAGCATGGTGTGATTGAAGCGAAAGCCTGCGCTATCGGCGGTGGGGGTCTGGACACCGGGGTACTGCTCACCCTTGAAGCTCATGGGCGACTCCTGTCTGCCATGGGAAAAGGTCCTCTGAGCATGGGGACAGCGGCGGAATATTTCCAGTTCCGACGGCGAAAGACTTGTACAAATACTTTTATAGCTAAATTAAAAAGCCATAATGGCAAAATATTTACGGAAAAATCACCCAAATAGCTCTACATTGATTGTACAACATCGACAACCAGCAGTCCTCGGAGAATCCCATGTCCGCCCATGCCTACCAGCTGAGTGACCATATCACCCTCAAGGAGCTGGCCCGCGCCGTCTCCCAGGGCTTTTCGCCGATCGTCGAGGTGGAGTCGATGGACGGCATCTACACGGTGCGCCTCCACCATGGCACCGGCGTCTCGGAGCTCTCGGATGCCAAGGGACACACCCTGACCTTCCTCGGCACCGGTGAGATCCGGGACCAGCTCGGTGGCATCGGCCTGACCCACGGCGTGCTGACTTGGTCGGATCAGTGCGGTGACGAGATGATCGGCGTGCCAGGCCATGCGATGACGCCGGACGAGATGCTCGCCAATGGCACCCGCATCGCCTTTCGTTGACAGGCGTGTGGCGGAGGCTTCCCGAGCCGGGTGGCAGGGGCTAATGTAGAGGCATCTCTCGTCAGCGGAGCTCCCCGCATGACCACTCTGCCCACCTGGCGACTCACCACGACCCTGACGCTGCTCCTGCTGCTGGCCGGCTGTGCCGGTCGGGAGCTAGCCGTGCATGACCCGTCCCCCGGCGAAGGCCTTTCCATCGAACGCGTACTGATCCTGTCCGCCGCCCAGAATGCCCTGGGGACACCCTATCGCTTCGGGGGCAATTCGCCCTCGGGGCTAGACTGCTCGGGACTGGTAGAAATGGCCTATGGCACCGCCGGCATTCCGGTGCCGCGCACCGCCGACGACCAGTTCCGCGCCCTACCCTCCGCGTCCCGAGCCCGCCCCGGCGACCTGCTGTTCTTCGATATCGCCGGGCGCGGCAAGGCCAGCCACGTGGGCATCTACCGCGGCAACGGCCAGATGATCCACGCCCCGGGCCGCGGCCGCCCGGTGGAGAGCGCACCGGTGGAGATCGCCTACTGGCAGGAGCGCTTCCTGGGCGCGGCACGGGTAGCGCCCTGAGCCTCTCTTGCCTGGGCAACCTGGCCGCGTATGATCGACCACCAGAACCATCGAATACGACAGGGGCGCCGTGGTGGAGCACTACTGCGGCTGAGAGGCACCCTTGGAACCTGACCCGGATAATGCCGGCGTAGGAAGTCGTGCAGCCCCGGCCTTGGCGCCTGCCTGCAGCTCCCGCGCCCGGGAGGCCGCATGTCCCACACGATTTCCCCCTCGATCGACCCCGCCTCGCACCTGTCCCGGGTGCGCGAGCGTGCCCCGCTGGTCCACAACATCACCAATCTGGTGGCCATGAACACCATGGCCAACGTGCTGCTGGCCATCGGCGCCCCGCCCGCCGATGGCGTAGCCCTGAGGGGCCGCCTGCGACTGGAGATAACCGATGCGACTTGATCTATCCCTGTATCTCGTCACCGACCCCGGCCTGTGCGCCGGGCACGGCCTGATCGAGACCGTGGTGGCCGCGGTGCGCGGCGGCGTGACGGTGGTGCAGCTGCGCGACAAGCATGCCTCGGATGGCGAGATGATCGACCAGGCGCGCCGGCTCAAGGCGGCGTTGGCCGGCAGCGGCGTGCCGCTGATCATCAACGACCGCCTGGCGGTAGCCCTCGAGAGCGGCGCCGACGGCCTGCACATCGGCCAGGACGACGGCGAGGTGGCCGCCGCCCGCGCGGCGCTGGGCGAGCGGGCGCTGCTCGGCCTCTCGGTGCAGACACCGGCGCAGCTCGCCCGAGTGGATATCGAGCGCCTCGACTACCTGGGGCTGGGTCCAGTGTTCGCCACCCTGAGCAAGCATGACCACGCCGAGCCGCTGGGCTTAGAGGGCCTGGCGTCGCTGGTGGCGGCCAGCCCCCTGCCGGTGGTGGCCATCGGCGGGCTCAAGGCCGAACACGCGGCGGCGGTGCGCCAGGCCGGCGCCCAGGGCCTGGCGGTGATCTCGGCAATCTGCGGACGCCCCGACCCGGAGGCCGCGGCGCGCCGTTTTTTCTCCGAAACATGAGGTGAAAGAGAAGGCTTACAAACGTTACGAGCGAAGGTCAGGCAAGGCGAAATCATACGAAAAAGCGGAGTTTACATGCTGTAAATGAGCATTTTGAGTGTGTTTTCAACACAGCATGGCCGAGCGCAGTAGTTGGTAGGCCTTCTCTCAGGAGGTGGGGCGGCGCTTGAGGGTAGTCCGGCCTTCGCGGTAGGCGATGGCCAGGCCGCTGCCAATGATCAGAGCACTGCCGACGAAGACCCAGAGGTCCGGCATCTCGCCCCAGAACCACCAGCCCAGCAGCACCGCCCAGAGCATGGCGCTGTAGTCGAAGGGCGCGGCGATGGCCGCCGGGGCATGGCGGAACGCCAGGGTGATGAAGGCGGTGGCTCCCACCCCGAACAGCCCCGAGCCAATGAAGGCAAGCCAGTGCCAGGGGTGGGGGGTCTGCCACACCCAGGGCAGCGCCAGGGCGGTGATCACGAAGGGCACCAGGGTCATGTAGAAGACCATGGCCCAGAGATGCTCGCGGCTTCCCCAGCGCCGCGCGGTGATCATCATCAGCGCGTAGAAGGCCGCCGCCCCGATCAGCGCCAGGGCGCCGGGTTCGAAGGCTGCGCCCCCGGGGCGAACCACGACCAGCACCCCGGCGAAGCCCACCAGCGAGGCGATCAGCACCGGCCTTTCGATGCGCTCGCCCAGCAGCGGCACCGAGAGCAGGGTGACGAACAACGGCGCCACGAAGGCGATGGCGGTAGCCTCGGCCAGGGGAAGCAGGGTCAGGCCCAGCACGAAGCAGACCATGGTGCCGGTGTAAATGAGCCCGCGCAGCAGGTGCACGCCGGGGCGTCGCGTACGCAGCTTGCGCAGCCCCCCACCGAAGTGGGCCAGCGCCGCGATCAGCGGCAGCGACACCAGGGTGCGGAAGAAGATGATCTGCAGCGGCGAGTGAACCTCGCCCAACCACTTGGCGATGGCGTCGCCGATGGCCAGGCAGAGCACCCCCAGGCACATGAAGCCGATTCCCTTGAACGACGATGACATGCCACCTCTCCCCTGCGCCGCGCCCGATGACCCAAAAATACCACCCCGCCGGCCAGGGGCCGGCGGGGTGAATGTGTTTGCCTAAGCTAGAAGCTTCGCACGCGAACGGCAAGCCGTCTGGCGCGGGCCACCCCGCCTTGGTCGTATCCAGACCCGACACTTCCTTTCAGGCATTGCCATGCGCCGATATTGTTATGTTATAAAGTTACTTTTTTGAGGTCGCTTCGATATGCTGAGACGTTCCGCCCTGATCACCGGCCTGGCCCTGGCCGCGCCCCTGACGCTGGCCACCCTGGTACAGGCCGACGGCCGCTCCCTGGATGTCGTCGCCCCCTGGGAAATCACCGGCCTGGACCCTTCCACCTCAGGCTATGTGTTTGCCCGCATGGGCATCGCCGAGACGCTGGTCGACACCGATGAGGAGGGCCAGCCCAGCGCGGGGTTGGCCACCGCCTGGCAAGTAGCTGATGACAACCTCGCCTGGCGCTTTACGCTGCGTGACGACGTGGTCTTCCATGACGGCACGCCGCTGACCGCCGAGGCCGCCGCGACGAGCCTCGAGCACGCCCTGAGCAAGCCGGGCATGCTCGACTCGGCGCCGATCGAGGCTATCGAGACCGAGGGCGACGAGGTGGTGATTCGCCTCTCGGAGGCCTTCGCTCCGCTGCCGGCGCTGCTCACCCACTCCACCACCCTGATCCTCGCCCCTAGCGCCTTTGGCGAGAATGGTGAGGTGCGTGACGTCATTGCCACCGGCCCCTACCAGCTGGCATCGCTGGCCCCGCCGCAGCGCCTCACCGCTGAGCGCTTTGCCGATTACTGGGGCGAGGCACCGGCCATCGAGCAGACCAGCTACCTGGCGGTGGGCCGCGGCGAGACCCGCGCCTTGATGGCCGAAAGCCGCGACGCCGATATCGTGTTTACTCTCGACCCGGCGAGCCGCGCCAGGCTGACGCGTAACGATCGGCTCAGCCTTCACACCGAGCCGCTGCCGCGCACCATCGTGCTCAAGGTCAATGCCGGCCACCCCTTCCTCGACGATCAGCGCGCCCGTCAGGCCTTGAGCCTGGCCGTCGACCGCAGCGGCATCGCCACCGGCCTGCTGCGCCACCCCGAAGCGGCCGCCGCCGAGCTCTTTCCCGACGCCCTGGGCCCTTGGCACCTGGGCCTGGACGCCAGCGAGGCCCAGGATCTCGACCAGGCCCGCCAGCTGCTCGCCGAGCTGGGCTGGGAGGCCGGATCCGCCGGTCTGCTCGAGCGCGACGGCGAGCCCTTCCGCCTGACCCTGCGCACCTTCTCCGACCGCCCGGAGCTGCCGCTGGTGGCCACGGCGCTGCAGGATCAGTGGCGCGAACTCGGCGTGGAGATAAAGGTCGCGGTGGGCAATGCCAGCGGAATTCCTTCCGGCCATCAGGATGGCAGCCTGGAGCTGGGCCTGGCGGCGCGCAACTACGGCCTGGTGCCCGACCCGCTGGGCACCCTGCTGGATGACTTCGGCAGCGACCCGGACAACATGGGCGGTGACTGGGGCGCCATGGGCTGGTCGGATGCCGAACTCGCCGGCTGGCTGGCCACCCTGCGTCACGACACCGACCCCGAGGTACGCAGCGAGCTGGCCGGGCGTATCGCCACACGTCTCAACGAGGCCATGCCGGTGATCCCGGTCGCCTGGTACCAGCAGACGGCCGCCGTCGGCACTCACCTCGCAGGCTTCAGCATCGATCCGCTGGAGCGCAGCTACCGCCTCGAGGAGCTGAGGTGGGCCGAATGAGCAGCCTGACACTGAGCCGCGCCCCGACGCGCCGAGCCTCTGGCCTGCGCAGCCTGTTGCTGCAGCGGCTGTTCCAGGCCGGGCTGGTGGCCTGGATGGTGGGCACCCTGACCTTCGTGCTGACCCGCACCCTGCCCGGCGACATGGCCTATCGCATCGCCGCCGGCCGTTACGGCCACGATATGGTCGACAGCGCCGCCGCCGAGGCGGTGCGCGCCGAGCTCGCCCTCGACCAGCCGGCGATCACCGCCTACCTCGGCTGGCTGTGGGACCTGCTGCAGTTCGACCTGGGGCGCTCGCTGGTAAGCGGCGAGACGGTGATTCACGAACTCTGGCATCAGCTCGGCCACTCCCTGGACCTGGCAGTGATGGCGGTGCTGCTGTCGCTGCTGATCGGCCCACCCCTGGGGCTGCTGGCCGGCCGCAAGCCGGCTGGCCTGCTCGACCGTAGTAGCGAAGTCGCCGCCAGCGTGCTGCGGGCGCTGCCGCCCTTCGCCGTGGGCCTGCTGTTGATCATGCTGTTCTCGGTGACACTCGGCTGGCTGCCTGCCGCCGGCCACGGCCGCTTCACGCATAGCGTGCTGCCGGCGCTGACCCTGGCGCTGGCACTGGCCGCGGTCTCCAGCCGGGTGGCGCGCAACGCCATGGCCGAGGTCTCGCAGTCGGCCTACTTCGCCTTTTCCCACACCAAGGGGCTGGGCGCGCGGCTCAGCTTCCTGCGCCACGGACTGCGCAATGCCGCCCTGCCGGTGGTCGCCTACCTGGGCGTGCAGTTCGTCTACCTGATCGAAGGCGTGGTGGTGGTCGAGACGCTGTTCGCCTGGCCGGGCATCGGCCACGCCCTGGTCCACGCCATCGTCGCCCGCGATGTGCCGATGATCCAGGGCACCGCGCTGGTCATGGGCCTGATGTTTGTGGCCCTCAATACCGCCGTGGACCTGCTCTGCCACTGGCTCGACCCGAGGAGACGCGAGGCATGATGCCCACGATGCTCACCGCTCCCCTGCCACACCTCGCCTGGCCATCGCTGAGCGCCCGCCAGCGCCTCGGCGCGCTGCTGCTCGCCCTGCTGCTGGCCTTCGCCTGGCTGGTGCCGTGGTGGCACGACGCCGACCCGGCCCGCCAGCAGTTGGTGCGCATCCTCGAGCTGCCCTCACTGGCCGCGCCACTGGGCACCGATCACCTGGGCCGCGACATGCTGGCGCGCACCGCCGCCGCCCTGCGCCTGTCGCTGGGCATGGCGCTGCTCAGTGTGGTCACAGCCGCCGTGCCGGGCCTGCTGTTCGGGGTGATCGCCGGCTGGCGCGGCGGCTGGCTGGACCGGATCCTGGGCAGCGTGGCCGACGCCTGCCTGGCCCTGCCGGGCCTGCTGCTGGTGCTGCTGCTGGTAGCCATCGCCCCCGGTAACTTCTGGGCCCTCTACGTGGGCATCTCGCTGGTGCTGTGGATCGAGTATTTCCGCGTGGTGCGGGCGCGTACCCGGGTGCTGGTCGCCTCCCCTCAACTGGAGGCCAGCCGCCTGCTCGGCTTCGGGCCGCTGTACCTGTTCCGACGCCATCTGTGGCCGGAGCTCGCTCCCCAGGTACTGACCCTGGCCGCCTTCGGTGCCGCCAGCGCGATACTGGCCATGGCGGCGCTGGGCTTCGTCAGCGTCGGCTTGCGCCCCCCCACCGCCGAGCTGGGGCTGATGATGATCGAGCTGCTGCCCTACTACCATGAGGCGCCCTGGGCCATGGCCCAGCCGATCCTGGCGCTGTTCATACTGGTCTTCAGCCTCAACCTGCTCGCCGGGAAGGACCCAAGATGAGCCACCCTCTCCTCCAGGTCACCGACCTGACCATCCAGGGCGATGGCGTGACCATCGCGCCCTTCTCCCTCGATCTGGCCTCGGGCGAGCGCCTGACCCTGCTCGGCGAGACCGGCTCGGGCAAGAGCCTGATCGCCCAGGCGATCATGGGCACGCTGCCACGTGGCCTTACCCCCAACGGCCACCTCGTCATCGATGGAGAGCCCTACGCCGCCGCCGATGTCGCCGCCCGCCGCGCCCTCTGGGGGCGGCGTCTGGCACTGCTGCCCCAGGAGCCCTGGCACGCCCTCGACCCCACCATGTACGCGGCCGCTCAGATAACCGAGAGCCATCGCTACGTGGCCGGCCTGTCGCGCGGCAAGGCGCACCAGGCCGCCCAGCGCGATCTCGCCGAGCTGGGCCTGGAGGACGCCGGCGGCAAACTGCCCGGCGAGCTCTCCGGCGGCATGGCCCAGCGAGTCGCCTTTGCCGCCGCCAGCGCCGGTGGTGCGCCCATCGTGATCGCCGACGAACCCACCAAGGGGCTCGATGCCCCACGCCGCGACGCCGTGGTCGAGCTACTGGCCAGGACGCCAAGGGCCGGCGGCACGCTGTTGACCATCACCCACGATATCGATGTCGCCCGCCGCCTGGGCGGTGAGGTGGTCATCCTGCGTCAGGGGCAGGTGGTCGAGCGCGGGCCGGCCGAGCAGGTACTCGGCACACCGCAGACCGACTACGGCCGGCGCCTGCTGAGCGCCGAACCCTCGCGCTGGCCGGTGCCGCCACCGCTCACCAGTGCGCCGGATGCCACGCCGGTGGTAACGGCTCGCGGCCTGGCCAAGTCCCGCGGCGGACGCCAGCTGTTCCGCGATCTCGACGTGAGCGTGCGCCCCGGAGAGATCGTCGGCGTAGTCGGCCCCTCCGGCTGCGGCAAGAGTACCCTGGGCGATATACTGCTGGGGCTGGCGACCAGCGATGCCGGCGAGATCCAGCATGCGCCGGGGCACCGGCTGGGCCTGCAGAAGCTCTATCAGGACCCACCGGCGGCCTTCTCATCGCACTGGAGGCTGTCACGGCTGCTCGACGACCTGGTACGTCGTCATCGACTCGACCGAGCTGACATCGCACCGCTGATGGAACGCCTGGGCCTCGACGAACGGCTGTTGACGCGGCGTCCCGGCGAGATCTCCGGCGGCGAGTTGCAGCGCTTCGCCATCCTGCGCGTGCTGCTGCTCGCGCCACGCTTTCTGTTCGCCGACGAGCCCACCTCGCGCCTCGACCCCATCACCCAGCAGCAGACCTTGAGCCTGCTGGTGGAGCTAGCCCGGGAGCGGCACTGCGGGGTGATGCTGGTCAGCCACGACCCGGCATTGATCGAGCGGCTGTGCGATCGGCAGCTGGCGCTGAACGCAGAAACGCCAGGGCCCGGTACGGAGCATCCCGACCGGGCCCTGGCGATGGATACCGTGTGATGAAGCAGTCAGCGCCAGCACGAAAAGCCGGCGGGCGAAGCCCGTCTTCAGGCAGGTCTAGAGGCTTGCGTTGATCACCATGCAGTCCATGCCCTCCTGGGCCAGGCTGCGGCAGGCGCGATAGGCCTGGTTCTCGTCGAGGTTGACCAGCCGGGCGCGGAAGATCGCCTGGGAGCCGCTCACCTCGTCGATATCCACCCGGGCATTGAAGAGGTCCTGGCTGAGCCGGCCGGCGGCATGGCTGGCGTGCTGGCGCGCGTTATCGGGATTGGAGAAGGCCCCGACCTGCACGCCCCAGTTGGGGCTTGAACCCGCCGGCTCGAGGCGGTGCAGGGTTTCGCTGCGCTGGGCGGAGGGTGGCTCGGCGCGGGTCATCAGCTCGTGGATCGGGTCGTTGGCGGAGCCCTGTGCGGTCTGCGGCAGCGAGGTCCGGGCCGAGGGCAGCGGTTCCGGAGCCTGCAGGCTGGCCAGCTGACGTGACGGCGCGGGCAGTTGCACCGGTTCGGGGGCCGAGCGACTGGCCAGTTGACGCTCTGGCTGGCGGACTGGCGCCGCCGGCGTCACGGGGGCCGCCGCTGGCGCACCCTCCATGCTCATGCGGTCACCGGAGAAGTCCGCCTGGGCGACCCAGTCGCCGCGGCCAAAGAGCGAGGCGCGCACGAAGCCGCGGTCGAGCAGGTCGGCCATGTGGGTATCCCGCGAGGCGGCGGTGAAGCCCCCCATCACCACCGAGACCAGACGGCGGCCGTTGCGCACCGCCGAGGTGGCCACGTTGAAGCCCGAGGCTCGGATGAAACCGGTCTTCATCCCGTCCGCTCCGGGATAACTGCCGAGCAGACGGTTGTGGCCGGTGATGGTCTGGCCATTCCAGGTGAAACGGGTCTGGGAGAAGTAGTGATAGTACTGGGGGAAATCCTGCATCAGCCGAATCGACAGGGTCGCCATGTCCCGGGCGGTGGTGGTCTGGCCGGGATCGGGCAGGCCGTTGGGATTACGGAAGGTGGTGCGCAGCATGCCCAGCTGCCGCGCCTTGTCGGTCATCATACGACCGAAGCTTGCCTCGCTGCCGCCCAGTGCCTCGGCCACCACGACCGCCACATCGTTGGCGGAGCGGATCACCAGCGCCTGGATGGCGGTCTCCACGGGCAGGGTCGAACCCGCCTTCACATAGAGCTTGGACGCCTGCCTCGAGGCCGCATAGGAGGAAACAGGCAGCGGCGAGTCGAGACGCAGATCCCCCCTCTCCAACTGCTCGAAGAGCATGTAGAGCGTCATCATCTTGGTCAGCGACGCCGGATAGCGGGTCTCATCGGCATTCGCGGCGTGAAGTACCTCGCCACTTTCCATGTCGACCACGATGGCGGCGTAGCGCGGATTGGCCTGGGCCGGATTGGCCATGACGATGGCCAGGCATGCCAGCAGCGCGATCGCGCCAATGCCATGGCGCCGGATTCTGATTATGGTTGCGGTCACCATCTGCGTTCCCTCTGCGTTCCCCTGCGTGCCGCATGGGCGACACTGCCTCACTAGGCATTATGAACGGGAATCCCCTGCTGTACAGGGTGCTAAAACAGGAAAAGGCGGACTTTTCTGCACTTTCACATTTCCCCCCCTCCGTCGGACAGTTGGCGATGCACGAGGCGACGCTCACCACTACCCGCCCTGGCCCAGCAGGCGCGCCAGCCCCAGCCAGGTCAGGCGCAGCGCGAGCAGGGTCAGCGCCCACTTGAACAGGGCGTCGAAGCGGTGCTCCGAGAGCCGGTGCAGCAGGCGCAGGCCCAGCCAGGTACCGAGAAAGCCCGAGGCCACCATGGCCAGCATCAGGGCCAGCCAGTCGCGGAACACGAAGCCGGCCACCCCGAACACGAAGGCCTTGGTGAGATGCTGGGCGCTCATGCAGGCGGAGAAGGTGGCCACCTTGCCCAGCCGCCCTTCGGCGCCCTGCTTGATGAAGGCCGCGACCATGGGGCCGCTGGCCCCCACCAGGCTGGAGAGCAGCGTGGTCACCGCTCCCGCCAGCAGGGTGCCGACGCGTCCCAGAGCACGCTTCGGCAGCCCCGGACCCCAGCAGGAGTAGAAGACAAAGGCGGCGATGCACAGCTCCAGCACCCCGGTCGGCAGGCGCACCAGCAGCCAGGCCGCGGCCAGAGCGCCCAGCACCACGCCGGGAAGGAAAGCCGCCAGCAGGGTGCGGTCCACGTGACGCCAGGTGAGCACGGTGCGACCGGCGTTGGACCCGAGCTGTACCATGCCATGCACCGGAATCAGCGCCGCCGCCGGCATCACCTGGGCAAGCGCCATGATCATCAGCAGCCCGCCGCCCACGCCCACTGCGGCGGTCACCGCCGAGGTAAACGCCGAGACCAGCACCAGCACGGCGTTCACGCTCCCCGACAGCGGCGAGAGCACCTCCAGCAGCGTCATCATGATGCGATGCGCCCCTCCTCCACCGCGTGGCAGGCCACCTCGCTGCCGTCGCTCCTGGCGATCAGCGCCGGCACCTCGGACTCGCAGCGCGCGAAGGCATGGGGGCAGCGCGGGTGGAAGGCGCAGCCCGAGGGCGGATGCACCGGGTTGGGCACCTCCCCCTCGATTACCGTGCGCTCGCGGCCCTCGCCCTCCAGCGAGGGCACCGCCGCCAGCAGCATCCGCGAGTACGGATGGTGGGGAGTGGCGAACAACTGGTCGGCGGGAGCGATCTCGGCGATGCGGCCCAGGTACATCACCGCGATGCGGTCGGCCATGTGCTTGACTACCGCCATGTCGTGGCTGATGAACAGGTAGGTCAGGCCGTATTGCTGCTGCAGGTCCTTCATCAGGTTGAGGATCTGCGCCTGCACCGAGACGTCCAGCGCCGAGGTGGGCTCGTCACAGACCATGAACTCCGGCTCGTTGGCGAGCGCCCGGGCAATGGAGATGCGCTGGCGCTGGCCGCCGGAGAACTCGTGGGGGTAGCGCAGCGCATCCGCCGGGGACATGCCCACCTGCTCGAGCAGCTCGCCGACCCGTCGGCGGCGGTCGACGCCGCCCATCTCGGGGCGGAAGAAGCGTAGCGGCTCGCCGATGATGGTGCCCACCCGCCACAACGGATTGAGGCTGGCGTAGGGGTCCTGGAAGATCATCTGGAAGCGCTGGCGGATCGCCGCCGACTGCCGGCCGGAGCGCCCGGCCAGGTCGCTGATGTCCTGGTTGTCGAAGATGAGCCGGCCGCGGGTCAGGCCGTAGAGGCCGACGATCAGCCTCGCCACGGTGGACTTGCCGCAGCCGGATTCGCCCACCAGGGCGACGGTCTCGCCGCGGCGGATGGTGAAGCTCACCCCGTCCACCGCCTTCAGCGTCAGCTTCTCGGCACGCTCCAGCACCCGGTTGAGCCACGGCTTGGAGACATCGAAGTGGCGCGCCAGGTCGGTGGCCTCCAGCAGCACCTCACCGCTCTCGGCGGTCGGGGTCGGCCCGGTCTGACGAGACCCGGTCTGAATAGGTTGAATCCGGCTCATCGGGCTGTCTCCCCGGGGCTATCCAGAGCTGGCTCGCCCTGTCGTGTATCCAGTGCGTCGCGGCGCGGCAGCGGGTTCTCGGGGTCATGCAGCCAGCAGGCGGCCCGGCTGCCGCCGGCCGGCAGCAGCTCGGGCCGCTCGGTACGGCAGCGCTCGGCGGCATGGGGGCAGCGCGGGTTGAAGGCGCAGCCCGTGGGGATCGCCGCCAGGCGCGGCATGGCGCCCTCGATCTGGTAGAGCCGCTCGCGGCGCTCGGCCAGGCCCGGAATGGAGGCCATCAGCCCCACGGTGTAGGGGTGCTGCGGATGACGGATCACCTCGTTCACCGGGCCGATCTCGATCAGCCGCCCGGCGTACATCACCGCGACCCGGTCGGCGGTCTCGGCGATCACCCCCATGTCATGGGTCACCAGCATCACCGCCGCGCCGCGCTCGGCGCAGACCCGCTTGAGCAGGGCGAGGATCTGGGCCTGCACCGAGACATCCAGCGCCGTGGTGGGCTCATCGGCGATGATCAGCTCGGGCTCGGCGGCCAGGGCCAGGGCGATCACTACCCGCTGGCGCATGCCGCCGGAAAACTGGTGGGGATAGGCGGCAAGCCGCGCCTCCGGCGCCGGGATCCCCACCTCGCGCAACAGCGCCAGGGCCCGCTCCCGGGCCTGCTTCTCGCTGATCGGCAGGTGGGTGCGCAGCGTTTCCATCAGCTGGTCACCGATGGAGAACAGCGGGTTGAGGCTGGTGAGCGGGTCCTGGAAGATCATGCCGATATGCCGCCCGCGCAGCGGCACGAAGTCCTCCTCGGCGAGGTGATCGATGCGCTGTCCGGAGAGGCAGACCTCGCCGCCGGCGATGTGGCCGGGCGGCTCCAGCAGGCGGATCACCGCGTTGCCGGTCATCGACTTGCCGGCGCCGGACTCCCCCACCACGCCGAGGACTTCCCCGGGGGCGATATCGAAGGAGATGTCGTCCAGCGCCACCAGGGTGGCGTGGCGGGTGGGAAACTCCACCCGCAGCCGGCGCAGGCTGAGCACGGGTTCCTGTTGCGACACGTGACCGGCACTGTGATCGACGGCGCTGGTATCAACGGAGCGCTTGTTAACGGAGCTCTTGTTATCGGAGCTCTTGTTATCGGAGCTCTTGTTAACGGAGCTCTTGTTAACGGAGCTTGGGGTTGAGGACATCACGCAACCAGTCTCCCAGCAGGTTGACGGAGAGCGCCAGCAGCAGCAGCGCCACCCCGGGGAAGAGCAGGATCCACCACTCTCCCGAGAACATGTAGTCCTGGCCGACCCGGATCAGGGTCCCCAGGCTCGGCTGGGTGGCCGGCATGCCGACCCCGAGGAACGACAGCGTGGCCTCGGCGATGATCGCCAGCGCCAGCCCGATGGTGCCGATCACCAGCACCGGGCGCATCACGTTGGGCAGGATGTGCTGGAAGAGGATGCGATGATCCGGCAGGCCGATCACCCGGGCCGCCTGCACGTACTCCTTGCCCTTCTCCACCATGGTCGCCCCGCGCACCGCCCTGGCGTACTGCACCCAGTCGGAGAGGCCGATGGCCACGATCAGCACGATGATCGCCACCTCGGCGTGCATGGAGCGCGGCAGGAAGCCGCGGATCACCCCGAAGATCAGCAGCGCCATCAGGATCGACGGGAAGGTCAGCTGAACGTCGGCGATGCGCATGATCAGGGCGTCGCGCCAGCCGCCGCGGAAGCCCGCCATCAGGCCCAGGGCAGTGCCCAGCGCCAGGGCGAAGAGCACCGCGGCGAAGCCCACCAGCAGCGAGATGCGCGAGCCGTAGAGGATCGCCGAGAAGACGTCGCGGCCCTGGCTGTCGCTGCCCAGCAGGTAGAAGTTGCCGGTGAAGTCCGAGGTGGCCAGCGGCGGCGTGAAGGCGTCGATCAGCTCCAGCTGGCGCGGATCGAAGGGGTTCTGTGGCGCGATCCAGGGTGCGAACAGGGCGCCGGCGAACATCACCAGGGTGACCAGGGTGGCCAGGATCACCACCGGCTGGCGCTGCCAGGAGTAGACGATATCGCTCGCCAGAAAGGTCCGCAGGGCTCCCGACGGTTTCGCTGCTGCGGGTGATGAGGCGTCGGATCGTTGCACGTCCTGGCTCATCTGGCACCTCCCTGCGCACGCAGTCGCGGGTCCACGGCGTAGTAGAGCAGGTCGACGACCAGGTTGATGACCACGAACACCAGGGCAATCATCATCAGATAGGCCGCCATCACCGGAACGTCGACGAAGCGCACCGCGGTGATGAACAGCGCCCCCACGCCGGGCCACTGGAACACCGTCTCGGTGATGATGGCGAAGGCGATGATGGTGCCCAGCTGCAGGCCGATGATGGTGATCACCGGGATCAGGGTGTTCTTCAGCGCATGGCGCAGGTTGACCACCCGCTTCGAGAGCCCCCGTGCCCGGGCGAACTTGATGTAGTCGGTGCGCAGCACCTCGAGCATCTCTGCACGCACCAGTCGCATGATCAGGGTGAGCTGGAAGAGGCCGAGGGTGATCGCCGGCAGGATCAGCGAGCGCAGACCGCTGGCGGTGAGCAGGCCGGTATTCCACCAGCCCAGGTCGATCACCTGGCCGCGGCCGAAGGCGGGCAGCCAGCCCAGCTCCACGGCGAACAGATAGATGAGCAGTATGCCGATCAGGAAGGTGGGTAACGACACGCCGATCAGCGAGGCGGTCATGATGAATTTCGACAGCCAGCTGCCGCGCTGGATGGCGGTATAAATGCCGAGCACGATGCCCATGACCACGGCGAAGATCGCCGAGATGATGGCGAGCTCCAGGGTGGCCGGCAGTCGCTCGAGGATCAGATCACTGACCGACCGCGCCGAACGGTAGGAGATGCCGAACTCGAACTGGGCGGCATTGACGACGAACTGCCAGAACTGCACCACCACCGGCTGGTCGAGCCCGAGCTGGACGCGCAGTGCCGCACGATCGGCTTCGGTGGCCTCCTGGCCGAGCATGTTGAGCACCGGGTCGCCGACGTAGTGGAACAGCGAGAAGGAGATGAGCGCGACCACGAACATCACGAAGATGGCCTGCAGCACGCGCTGGATCAGGAAAGCGAGCATGGGGTGTCCATAACGTTGTGCCCCCCGGGCGCTTGTGGCGGCCGGGGGGCTTGGGCGTTTCCAGCGGTCAGTCGTTGAACTTCAGGTACTTGAAGTGCGGTGTGTTCTCGCTCTGCACCTTGAAATCGATATCGTCGCGCATCGACCAGGTGAGCATCTGGTGGTGGATCGGGATATAGACGATCTCGTCGTGCACGATCTGCCAGGCCTCACTGATCAACTCGTTGCGCGTCTCTTCATCGGTCTCCTGGCCCATGGCCACGGTCAGCTCGTCGACCCGCTCGTCGGAGTAGCCGGTGAAGTTCCAGCTGCCGCGATCGCCCTCCTTGGTGTGGTAGAGGTAGTTGAAGACGTACTCGGAGTCCATGGTCGGCACGCCCCAGCCGAGCATGTAGAAGTCGTACTCATCGCGGGCCAGCTCGGCGAAGTGCAGCGAGCGAGTCTGGGCGATCAGGTCCACGGTGATACCGATGCGCGCCAGCATGCTGACCACCGCCTGGCAGATCTGCTCGTCATTGACGTAGCGGTCGTTGGGGCACTGCAGGGTGACGCGGAAACCGTCGCCGTAGCCCGCCTCGGCCATCAGCTCGTTGGCACGGGTCATGTCCGTGGGTACGACCTCGTCGAGCTCTGCGGAGTAGCCGTTGACGAAGGGCGGGGCGATCATGCCGGCGGGCTCGGCGTTGCCGCGCATCACCGCGGTCTGAATGGTGGTGGCATCCACGGCAAGGTTGATCGCCTCGCGCACCCGGCGGTCGGCGAAAGGGTTGTCGTCGGTGTCGGCGCTGCGCAGCTCGGCGGAGGCCAGGTCCATGCCCAGGAAGATGGTGCGGTTCTCGGCGCCCTGCTCGTTCTTGAGGCCCGGGGCGTTGGCCAGACGCTCGATGTCCTGCACCGGGGTCTCCTGGAGCAGGTCCACCTCGCCGGAGAGCAGTGCCGCCACCCGGGTGGCCGCCGACTCGATGGGGGTGAAAATCAGCGTGGTGATCTCCATGGGATAGTGGTCGATGCCCCAGTAGTCGTCGTTGCGCTCGAAGACGGTACGCACGTCCGGCTCGCGACTCACGACCCGGAAGGGGCCGGTGCCGTTGGCGTTGCGCACCGCATGGGTCTCCTCCCCGGCGGCGTAGTTCTGCGGCTCCTCGACGCCATGCTCTTCGGCCCATTCGCGGCTCATGATGAACAGGTTGGTGAGGTTGTTCGGCAGCAGCGGGTTGGGTTCATGGGTTTCCACATGCACCGTGGTGTCGTCCTCGGCACGGACCTCCTTGATGGCGGTAAGCAAGCCACGCATGTCGGCGTGCTCGTGGCGGGCTCGGTCGAGGGAGAAGACCACATCGTCGGCGGTCAGCGCCTGACCCTCGTGGAAGGTCACGCCATCGCGGATCTTGAACACCCAGATATGTGGGTCATCCCCGTGGACGAACCACTCGGTGGCCAGGCCCGGCTGGTACGCCACGTCCATGTCCTGGTAGATGAGGGTGTCGAAGATCTGGTGGTTGACCGAGTGGGTCGGCCCCTCGTTCTGGGAGTGGGGGTCCATGGTCAGGCTGTCCGCGGAGCGGGTCCAGCGCAGGGTCTCGGCGTGGGCGGCGGAGGCCACCATGACCCCGGCCACGGCGGAGGCAAGCAGTGTCTTCCTGAGCATCTTGTTATTCCTCGTTCAAGCGTTTGATGGGCGCATGCCCTGAGCATGTTTCTCCCATAACGTAGACGAGAAGAGAAGCATCCTGCCGAAACGGTCTTTCAGCGCTACCCCCTTTCAACACTCGATGGCGTTGACCGCCAGGCCGCCCATCGAGGTCTCCTTGTACTTCGCCTGCATGTCCGCCCCGGTGTCGCGCATGGTGCGGATCACCTTGTCCAGGGAGATGAAGTGTTCGCCGTCGCCGCGCAGCGCCATCTGGGCGGCGTTGATCGCCTTCACCGAGGCGATGGCGTTGCGCTCGATGCAGGGCACCTGGACGAGCCCGCCCACCGGGTCGCAGGTCAGCCCCAGGTTGTGCTCCAGGCCGATCTCGGCGGCGTTCTCCACCTGGCCCACGCTGCCGCCCATCACCTCGGTGAGGCCCGCCGCGGCCATGGCACAGGCGGAGCCCACCTCGCCCTGGCAGCCCACCTCGGCGCCGGAGATCGAGGCGTTCTTCTTGCACAGGATGCCCACGGCCCCGGCCGCCAGCAGGAAGTCCACCACATCGCGCTCGCTGGCCCCCTGGCGGAACTGCATGTAGTAGTGCAGCACCGCCGGGATGATGCCCGCCGCACCGTTGGTGGGGGCGGTGACCATACGCCCGCCGGCGGCGTTCTCCTCGTTGACCGCCAGCGCATAGAGGTTGACCCAGTCCATGGCCGACATGGTCGTCGCGATCAGCGAGTCATCGTCGCTGGTATCCTGCATTCGCTGGTGCAGCGACCGGGCGCGCCGGCGAACATTGAGCCCACCGGGCAGCACGCCCTCTGCCTCCAGTCCCTTGGCCACACAGTCCTTCATGGCCTGCCAGATCCTGCAGAGCTCGGCTCGCACTTCTGCCTCGCTGCGCCACACCTTCTCGTTTTCCAGCATCAGCTCGCTGATCCGCAGACCACTCTCCCGGCACATGCGCATCAGGTCGGCCGCGGTCTGGAAGTTGTAGGGCAACTGGGCCGCATCGGCGTCGAAGTCGCCCTCGGCCGCCTGGGCCTCGTCGATGACGAAGCCACCGCCCACCGAGTAGTAGGTGTTGCAGTAGAGCTCGCCGCCATGGCCATGGGCGATCAGCCGCATGGCATTGGGGTGGTGGGGCAGGCTGTCGGGGTGGAACTGCATGTCACGGGCCCACAGGAAGGGCACGCTATGACGGCTGCCCAGACGCAGCGCCTCGGACGCCTGCAGCTCCTCGATGCCGGGGCCGATGATGGCGGGATCGATATGATCCGGCCGCTCGCCCATCAGCCCCATGATCACCGCGCGGTCGGTGCCGTGGCCGATGCCGGTGGCGGAGAGGGAGCCAAAGAGCTGGACCTCGAGGCGAGTCACCTGTTCGAGCCGTTCACGCTCCTTGAGCTCGCCGACGAAGTCGAAGGCGGCCCGCATGGGACCCACGGTATGCGAGCTCGACGGCCCGACGCCGACCTTGAACAGATCGAAGACGCTGATTGGCATGCTTATTACCCTCTACCAGAATTATTATCGGGGCTGATCCGAGGGCAGGCCTGCCCCCGGCGCCCCTTGCTATTGATGCGGTGATGGTTAGCGGTCAAAGACCACGGTGCGCTTGGCGTGCAGGAAGACGCGACGCTCCACGTGCAGGGCCACCGCCCGGGCCAGGGTGAGGCACTCGACATCGCGTCCCTTGGCGACGAGGTCCTCCGGGTAGTCAGCGTGACTCACCGGCTCGACGCCCTGGGTGATGATCGGCCCCTCGTCCAGGTCGTCATTGATGTAGTGGGCGGTGGCGCCGACCAGCTTCACGCCCTTGTCGTAGGCCTGGTGGTAGGGCTTGGCGCCCTTGAAGCCCGGCAGCAGCGAGTGGTGGATATTGATCGCGCGGCCGCTGAGCTTCTCGCACAGGTCGCTCGACAGCACCTGCATGTAGCGGGCGAGGATCACCAGCTCGGCACCGGTCGCCTCGACCACCTCACAGATTCGGGCCTCCTGCTCGGGCTTGGTCTCGGGTGTGATCGGGAAGTGGTGGTAGGGAATCTCATGCCACTCCGCCAGGTGCGCCAGGTCCGGGTGGTTGGAGACGATGGCGCGAATATCGATCGGCAGCTGACCGATGCGGTAGCGATAGAGCAGGTCGTTGAGGCAGTGATCGGCCTTGGAGACCATGATCACCACCGGCATCCGAGTACCCGGGGCGGTCAGTTCGAAGGTCATGTCGAACTCGGCGGCGCGCTCGGCGAAGCCGGCCTCGAAGGCCGCGGCGTCGAAGTCCTCTTCCACAGGCCGGAACTCGGTGCGGATGAAGAAGCCGCCGCTCTGCCGGTCATCGAAGGAGTGCTGCTCGGTGATGTAGCAGCGGCTCTCCTTGAGGAAGCGCGTCACCACATCCACGGTACCGAGCCGGCTGACGCACTGGGCCGCCAGGATCCAGCGATTGTTGTTGTCGTGCATGATGTTCTCTCCCGGGGTGGCCGGACGGGGCCGGCGGCTGCCGGCCCCGTCACTGTCACTGTCACTGTCAGTCGTCGACGCCGATGGCGTACTCGGCGCCGGCGTCGAGAATCCAGCGATAGCAGTAGTCGGCGAAGCTGCGACGCAGCACCAGCTCCCAGCGCGTCTCGGTGGGCCGGCGCAGGATCAGGTTCGCCTTGGCGAATACCGTGGTGACCCCCTTGCCCACCGGGAAGGCGTCCGGGTGGACGTCGTAGGGCGTGGACTTCATCAACAGCTCCCGGGCCTTCTCGCCCTCGAGCTCGAGCAGGGTCTGGCCGCCGCTGACATTGACGATGGCGTAGTGGGCGTCGCCCAGGGCCTCGCGCAGCCTGCCCTCCAGGGCAAACTCCTCGCCGCCGGGGACGATCAACAGCCACTCGTCGGGCGACAGCCACTGGATCGAGCGCTCGCCGCTGTCGTCCTGGCTGAGCGCATTGGGGCGCCCCGGCAGGCCGAAGCCGAGCACCCCGCGGACGGCCTCGTCGAGCACGATGGCGCCGCCGCGCAGGATCAGGTGGCCGAGCATGGCCCGCTCGCGCAGCACCACGCGGCTCTTCTCGCTGGCGCTCGGGCGGCCGCTGTTCTGGTAGGACCAGGCCAGCGGAGACTCGGCCGGCACCTCGGTGTCGGGGCGCGCATCATAGAGGTTGAACCAGTTGGCGGTTTGCTCAGACATGCTGGCGCTCTCCCTTGGGGTCGTAGAAGATCGGGCCGACGATTTCCGCGGCGTGGGTCTGGCCGTCGGCCATGGGCAGGTAGACTGTCTCGCCCATGCGCGACTGGCCGCCCTTGACCACGGCAAGGGCGAAGCCGCTCTTCAGCGTCGGGCTGTAGTAGCTCGAAGTCACATGGCCCACCATGGGCATGGGAATGGCATGGTCCGGATCGAAGACGATCTGGGCGCCCTCCTCCAGCACCACCGCCGGGTCCTTTGGCTTGAGGCCCACCAGCTGCTTGCGACCGGTACGCCGGGTATCGGAGCGCGACAGGGCACGCTTGCCCACCCAGGCGTAGGGCTTGTCGTAGCCGATGGCCCACTGCATCCCCAGGTCCTCCGGGGTCACCGAGCCGTCGGTGTCCTGGCCGGCGATGATAAAGCCCTTCTCGGCGCGCAGGACGTGCATGGTCTCGGTGCCATAGGGCGTCAGGCCATACTTCTCGCCGCGCTCGAACAGGGTCTTCCAGACGTGCATGGCGTAGTTGGCCTGGACGTTGATCTCGTAGGCGAGCTCGCCGGTAAAGGAGATCCGGAAGATCCGGGCAGGCACCTCGGCCACCTTGCCCTCCCGCCAGTCCATGAACTTGAACCGCTCACGATCCAGATCGATATCGGTGATCTCGGCCAGCAGGTTCCGCGCCTCGGGCCCGGTGATGGTCATGGTCGCCCAGTGGTCGGTCACCGAGGTGAAGGTGACGTTCAGCTCCGGCCACTCGGTCTGGTGCCACAGCTCCAGCCACTCCATGACCCCGGCGGCACCGCCGGTGGTGGTGGTCATCAGGAAGTGGTTCTCGCCCAGGCAGCTGGTGGTGCCGTCGTCCATCAGCATGCCGTCGTCCCGGCACATCAGCCCGTAGCGCGCACGGCCGACCTCGAGCTTGGTCCATTTGTTGGTGTAGATGCGGTTGAGGAACTCCCGGGCGTCCGGCCCCTGGATATCGATCTTGCCGAGCGTGGAGGCATCGAGAATGCCGACCTTCTCGCGCACCGCCAGGCACTCGCGGGCCACCGCCTCGGCCATACTCTCCTGCTTGCCGTCGACACGATTCGGAAAGTACCAGGGGCGCTTCCACTGGCCGACGTCCTCGAACTCGGCGCCGTGCGCCACGTGCCACTGGTGCAGGGGGGTGTAGCGCTCGGGGTCGAAGAGGTCGCGACAGTGGCGGCCGGCGATGGCGCCGAAGGTCACCGGCGTGTAGTTGGGCCGGAACACCGTGGTGCCCACCTCGGGGATCGACTTGCCCAGGCAGCGCGCGGCGATGGCCATGCCGTTGATATTGCCGAGCTTGCCCTGGTCGGTGCCGAAGCCCATGGCGGTGTAGCGCTTGACGTGCTCGATGGACTCGAAGCCCTCGCGGGTGGCCAGCTCGATGGCCGCCGCGGTGACGTCGTTCTGCAGGTCGACGAACTGCTTGGGCGCGCGCAGGGTGGGCTTCTCGTGGGGCACCTGGTAGAGCGCGCAGGCGGCCCCTTCGCGGATGGCATCGACCTGGGGCAGCTCGACGGCACGGGCCGTGCGGCCGAGATCGGCCAGCGCCTTCGCGGCCGCAGCGGCGCCGTCGGCCAGCCCCCCGGCCAGGTCATGGATACCGCGGGCGCTGCCGGCGGCATGCACGCCCTTCACCAGGCTGGGCACGAAGCCGAGGATCTCGTCGTCCCAGGTCGGCCGCGCGCCGGTATGTGAGGCCAGGTGGATCACCGGGCTATAGCCGCCGGAGCTGGCGATGGTGTCGCAGGCCAGGGTCTCGGCCTGGCCGCTCACCCTGAAGGCCGCGGCATCGATGGTGGCGACGCGGGCGCCGCTGACACGCTTGTCTCCCTTGGCCTCGAGCACCGCCGAGCCGGTGATAACGCGAATGCCACGGGCGCGAGCCTGCTCCACCAGCTCACCGTCCGGCGACTGGCGCGCATCGACGATGGCCACCACCTCGCGGCCGGCCTCATCCCAGTCCAGGGCGGCGCGGTAGGCGTGGTCGTTGCTGACGGAGAGCACCAGCTTGTTGCCCGGCACCACACCGTAACGGCGGATATAGGTGGAGACGGCGCCGGCCACCAGGTTACCCGGCACGTCGTTGCCCGCATAGACCAGCGGCCGCTCGTGGGCGCCGGTGGCCAGCAGCACCTGGCCCGCGCGCACGCGATGCATCCGCGACCGGGAGGGGCGGTAGCCGTCGACGACCGGCGCGGTCTCACCGAGATGCTCGGTGCGCCGCTCATGCAGAGTGACGAAGTGGTGGTCATGGTAGCCGTGGGCAGTGGTGCGAGGCAGCAGGGTGACGTTGTCGAGCCCGGCGAGCTCGGCTACCACGCGCTCCGCCCACTGGGCGGCGGGCTGGTGGTCGAGCAACTCGCGGCTGTCGAGCAGGGAGCCGCCCAGTTCCTCCTGCTCGTCGCAGAGAATCACCCGGGCCCCGCTGCGGGCCGCGGTCAGCGCCGCGGCCAGACCGGCGGGACCGGCGCCGATCACCAGCAGGTCACAGTGCTGGTTGAGGTGGTCATAGCTGTCCGGGTCGCGCTCCATGGGGCTGCGGCCCAGACCCGCCCCCTTGCGGATGTATTTCTCGTAGGTCATCCACATGGAGGCCGGGGCCATGAAGGTCTTGTAGTAGAAGCCCGGCGGCATGAAGCGCCCGCCCAGCTTGCCGACCAGGCTCATGGCATCGCGCTGGACGTTGGGCCAGCCGTTGGTACTCTGTGCGGTGAGCCCGTCGAACAGCGCCTGCTGGGTGGCCCGCACGTTGGGCACCTGGGCGGCCTCGGTGCTGCCCAGCTGGACCAGCGCATTGGGCTCCTCGGCGCCGGCGGCGACGATGCCGCGGGGCCGCGAGTACTTGAAGCTGCGGTTGACGATATCCACCCCGTTGGCCAGCAGCGCCGAGGCCAGGGTGTCGCCGGCATGGCCCTGGTAGCGCTTGCCGTTGAAGGTGAAGCTCAGGGTATGAGCGCGATCGATGCGCCCGCCCTCACCAAGACGATTCGGCTGATTCAACGACTGGCTCATGCCTTGACTCCTTCCTGACGCTCGACCACTTTCGCCTCGGCGGCGACGTTCTCGGCCGCCACTGTCTCGGCGGGCTTGCCCTCGGGATGCTCGGCGGTGAAGCGTGGCGACTCGCCGATCTTGTACGTCTCGAGGATCTCGTAGCTCACGGTGTTGCGCGTGATGTTGAAGAACTTGCGACAGCCGACGGCATGCACCCACAGCTCGTGGTGGATGCCGCGCGGGTTGTCACGGAAGAAGAGGTAGTCGCCCCACTGCTCGTCGGAGCAGGCCTCGGGGTCCTCGGGGCGAGCGATATGCGCCTGGCCCTTGGGGTGGAACTCCTCTTCCTCGCGGTGCTCCTCGCAGTAGGGGCAGTAGATAAGAAACATTTTTTATTCCCCCCGTAATCGGGATAGAAGCTGTGAGCTTCTGCGTCAGCGAGCCGCGTGAGGGCAAGGCGTTCGACGAGAGAGGAGCCGCAGTGTACGGGGTAGGTACATGAGGACTCCGATGAGTCGAACAACGCTGCCATCGCGTGGCGCAGCTCGCAGAAGTTAGTGAGCAACGCCGGCCGCACCGTGCTCGTCCACCAAGGCGCCGGTGTGGAAACGGTCGATGGAGAACGGGGCCGCGAGCGGATGGGTCTGGTTCTTGGCCAGGGTCCAGGCGAAGACGTGGCCCGAGCCCGGGGTGGCCTTGAAGCCGCCGGTGCCCCAGCCGCAGTTGAAGTAGAGCCCCTTCACCGGCGTGGCGGAGAGGATCGGGCAGGCATCCGGGCAGGTATCGACGATGCCGCCCCATTGGCGGTTCATGCGCACCCGCGAGAAGATCGGGAACATCTCGACGATGGCCTGCAGGGTGTGCTCCACGGTGGGGTAGCTGCCGCGCTGGCCGTAGCCGTTGTAGCCGTCGATGCCGGCGCCGATCACCAGGTCGCCCTTGTCGGTCTGGCTGATGTAGCCATGCACGTGGTTGGACATCACCACGGTGTCGAGAATCGGCTTGAGCGGCTCGGAGACCAGCGCCTGCAGCGGATGGGACTCCAGCGGCAGTCGGAAACCGGCCATTCCGGCCAGCACCCCGGAGTTGCCCGCTGCCACACAGCCCACGGTCTTCGCCTCGATGTCGCCGCGGTTGGTGTGAACGCCATAGACGCGGCCGTCACGCATCTTGAAGCCGGTGACCTCGGTGTTCTGCAGCAGGTCGACGCCGAGGGCATCGGCGGCCCGGGCATAGCCCCAGGCCACGGCGTCGTGGCGCGCCACGCCGGCACGCGGCTGCCAGGAGGCGCCGAGGATCGGATAGCGGGCGTTCTTCGAGCAGTCCATGATCGGCACGATCTCCTGCACGCCCTTGGCGTCCAGCACCTCGCCGTCGATGCCGTTCAGGCGGTTGGCGTTGACCCGGCGCTGGATGTCGCGCATGTCCTGCAGGGTGTGGCCCAGGTTCATCACCCCACGCTGGGAGAACATCACGTTGTAGTTGAGATCCTGGGAGAGCCCCTCCCAGAGTTTCATGGCGTGCTCGTAGAGCGCCGCCGACTCGTCCCACAGATAGTTGGAGCGCACGATGGTGGTGTTGCGAGCGGTGTTGCCGCCGCCCAGCCAGCCCTTCTCGACCACGGCCACGTTGGTGATACCGTGCTCCTTGGCCAGGTAGTAGGCGGTGGCCAGGCCATGGCCGCCACCGCCGACGATGATCACGTCGTACTGCTTCTTGGGGGTGGGATTGCGCCACTGGCGCTCCCAGTTCTCATGGTGGCTGAGCGCGTGCTTCGCCAGCCCGAATCCTGAATAACGTTGCATATCTTTCTCCTGAAACCGCTCCTGACTGGTAAAGGCGATCAGACCGCCGATGCGGCGGCAGCCTCGGTGCGGACCTGCTGATCGGTAGCAGCGGCCTCAGCGTAGACCGGATGGCGCTCGCAGAGCGCGGTGACCTTCTCGCGCACCTCGGCCTCCACGGCGTCGCTGTTGCGCTGCACGGACAGCACATCGAGGATGTCGCAGATCCAGCCGGCCAGCTCGCCACACTCGGTCTCGTCGAAGCCGCGGGTGGTCACCGCCGGGGTGCCGATACGCAGGCCGGAGGTCACGAAGGGGCTCTGGGGGTCGTTGGGCACGGCGTTCTTGTTGACGGTGATACGGGCGCGGCCGAGGGCCGCGTCGGCATCCTTGCCGGTCACGCCCTGCTTGATCAGCGAGACCAGGAAGAGGTGGTCGTCGGTGCCGCCGGAGACCACGTCATAGCCGCGCTCGATGAACACGCCGGCCATGGCGCGGGCGTTGTCGATCACCCGCTGCTGGTACTGCACGAATTCCTGGCTCATGGCCTCCTTGAAGGCCACCGCCTTGGCGGCGATGACATGCATCAGCGGGCCGCCCTGCTGACCCGGGAAGACCGCGCCGTTGAGCTTCTTGTAAAGCGCCTCGTCGCCGTGGGCGGAGAGGATCAGGCCGCCGCGGGGACCGCGCAGGGTCTTGTGGGTGGTGGTGGTGACCACGTGGGCATGGGGGATCGGGCTCGGGTAGTGGCCGGCGGCGATGAGCCCCGCCACGTGGGCCATGTCGACCATGAACCAGGCACCCACCTCGTCGGCGATGGCGCGGAAGCGGCGCCAGTCCACCACCCGCGCGTAGGCCGAGAAGCCGGCGATGATCAGCTTGGGCTTGTGGCTGCGGGCCAGACGCTCGACCTCCTCATAATCGATCTCGCCGGTCTCGGGGTTCAGGCCGTACTGCACGGCGTGGTAGTGCTTGCCGGAGAAGTTCGGCGCGGCGCCGTGGGTCAGGTGGCCGCCATGGGCCAGGCTCATGCCGAGGATGGTGTCGCCCGGCTTGACCAGCGCCATGAAGGCCGCGGCATTGGCCTGGGCCCCGGAGTGCGGCTGGACGTTGGCGTAGTCGGCGCCGAACAGGTCGCAGGCGCGGTCAATGGCCAGCTGCTCGACCACGTCGACGTGCTCGCAGCCGCCGTAGTAGCGCTTGCCCGGATAGCCCTCGGCGTACTTGTTGGTCAACTGGGTGCCCTGGGCCTCCATGACGGCCCGGCTGGCGTAGTTCTCGGAGGCGATCAGCTCGACGTGATCTTCCTGGCGCACCATCTCGTCGGCGATGGCGGCGGCGATCTGGGAATCGAAGGCGGCGAGAGAAACCTGGTTCATGACTGACTCCTGTTGTTATCGGTAGTGACTGTTGTCGGTAGTGACAAAGCAGGCAGGTTGTTCCTCGAATCTATCGGTGTCCCGCCCGCGTGAAAAATTTGAAATCCTTATGCGCAGATAACCGCTGCCGAGATCATCCGGCTCACCCATTGATTAAAGGCGACGACGGCGCACAAGAATTGAACAAATGCGACAGACTTCCGGAACGCCGGGTACATCCGGAGCAGGAAGCCTGCCTGAGCGGGCACGGAGGCGCCTCACGCGAAGGGCATGACACTCATCCTGGACACTAGAGGGGAGGGGCGGTCACCCATGGGAGCCTCAGAGTGCCGGGCGGCCCTCGACATGCAGGAAGAAGGGATCGACGCGGTCGCTTCCGGGCTCGCCGGCGCGCTTGCGCATCTCCGTCGGCGTCATGCCGAAGGCACTGCGGAAATGACGTGAAAAGTGGGCGGTATCGGCGAACCCACAGCGCTCGCCGATCTCGGTGATGCTCTTGCCGGTGTAATGAAGCAGCCAGACGCCATAGCGCAGCCGAAGGTCCCGGGCGAACTTCTGAGGGCCGACGCCCAAGGTTTCCTGAAAACGACGCTCCAGGTTCCGGCGCGAGGTGCCGACCCGCTCGGCCAGCGCCTCCATGGAGATCGCTTCGCCCAGATGCTGCTCGAGCACGGCGAGGGCGCGGCGCACCAGGCGATCCTCGATCTTGCCGAACACCACCGGCTGCGGCTGGGGCTGAGTGCCGGCACGGGCCTCATCGAGCAGCATGATATGCAGGCTCTTCATGGCCCACGCCTTGCCCAGGTGTCGTTCGACCAGGTAGGCGGCCAGATCTGCCGCCGCCGCCCCGCCCGCACAGGTGAGCCGGTCCCCGTCGTCGATGAACAGACGATCGGCCACCGGCTGGATGGCAGGAAAGCGCTGCACCATGTCGTGATGGTGATACCAGCTGACGCAGCAGCGACGCCCCTTCATCAACCCCGCCTGGATCAGGGCAAAGACGCCGGTGCACAACCCTACCAGCGGCACTCCGGCCTCCGCCGCCTGGCGCAGGTAGGCCAGGGCGGTGGAATCCGTACGGTCGCGTTCGTCCTGTACGCCACCGATCACCACGATATAGTCGAACTCGGTAGGGTCTCGAAACGGCAGGCAGGGGGAAACAGCGGCGCCGCAGCTGGAGAGGGCCTCCTGGCCGGCGCTGGTCATGAAGTGCCAGTGGCAGCGCAGCTGGCGGCTGCGATCCCCCTCGTCGGAAGCCAGTCGCAGGCAATCGACAAAGGCGGCAAAGGGCAGCAGCGTGAAACGGTGCAGCAGGACGAAGCCCACCGAGAGGGGCTCTCGCTGTGCGAGGTGATGCGTGGCCGCTCCTGGCGTCATGGCAATCCATCCTGTAGACCCGGTTGCAGGTTCGAGATCATAGCCTACCTCGCCACCGGCACCACCCCCTCGAACAAAAGCGAGCCCCAGAGGGCTCGCTTCCTGTTCGATGAGCCGATGACAGGCTCAGGGTTTGGACTGACCGATGGTCTCGATATAGTCCACGCAGCGATCCACCGACTCGACATCACCAAACTTGGCATCGATATCGAACAGGTTCCAGGCTACCGCTCCCGGCACCCGGTCGCCGATACACTCCTTGACCGCGATAGGACGGAAACCGTCCGCGATGCCGTCACAGATCGTCTGGCGAACACAGGCGCAGGCCGTCACACCCGTCACCAGGATCGTATCGACACCATTGGCACGCAGGATGCCTGCGAGTTCGGTACCGTGGAAGGACGAGGCCCGCTTCTTGAGAAGCGTATATTCGCCCTCGACCGGAGCAATGCGCGAATCGATGGCCCAGAGTTCCTTGTCGGCAAGATCGACAACATCGACGGGAATCTTGTTGTGCCACAGGCCCATATCGGTGAAGGGCGCGTTGCGGTCGGTGATCTCGTAGGCCGTCGTCACGTGGATAACCGGCAGGTTCGCGGCGCGGAATGCCTTGAGGAGCCTCTGCATACCGGGAATGATCTCGTTGTCCATCTTCTCCTGATCGCAGGTGAAGGGGTTGCCCGGACGGGTCCAGGCATTGGCGAGGTCAACACTTATCAGAGCCGGACGTTTGCCGAAACCGACACGACGCTGAAAACCACGCTCCTGGTAAAGCTTGGTGGACTCTTCGAAGGCCTGCTCAAGCATTGCCATCAGATCTTGGGACATTTCGCTTACTCCAGATTAAAGAGATTTTTTATTCAGGTGAATGCACAAATAAACTTGTGCCATAAGGCAACTTGAAGATTAACTACCCGGCTTGATGCCGTCCAATTACATTTATGAGAGAATTGATGCCGCCGCGAGCAAGAATCCACCCAGAACGGCACCACGATATCCTAGAGATCCTCTCGCGAGATATCCTTGTTCAGCTCACTGGAGTGCACACGCTTGAAGTCTCGGGCTTCTCGATCATAGACCCAGTTATAACCCGCGCTGGTTCCCAGATAATCATCCGAAACAGTCGCGCCACACTCGTCCTGAGGAAACCGCTTCATCACAAACAGTCGCATGATGGCAAAGTAGATCAGCGCACCGAGCAAGAAGCCTAGAACAAATGCCCACTGCTCCGCATAGAATGCCACCGTGCCAGCGACTACCCATGCTATGATGCCTGCAGGATTGAACCCCCTGACATAGTGAAACTGACCGCGCTCCCGATAAAGGTCCGGAACATTGATTCGTCTCTTCCTTACAAAGTAGTAATCCGCCACCATGATTCCACCGATGGCAGAGAGGAAGGCACCATAAGAAAACAGGAAGCTGAAAAGGTTGTCCAGAATTTTCCAGGGCATGAACAGCGTTCCTACTACAGCGGCTATCGCCACCGCGACAGGATAAGAAACCCTCGGAGCTCCGGCATTGACAAAAGCAAGCGCCGCAGGGATCAGGTTCGCCGCATTGTTGGTTGACCACTGGGCCAGAATCACAAGAACAAGAAGAATGATCAGGCTCAGGCCCTCGCCCTGTCCCTGAATGACGGTGACAGGGTTCCAGTCACCTGCGGCAATAAAAGATACGGCACCGATCAGGGCTATCCAAGCCTGAGTCGCAGGAAGTGCGAGAAGCTGAGCTAGCAGAACATTCTTGTTACGATGGAAGAAGCGCCTTTCTCCAGAGGGGGATCTGACAAACCGAGTGATATTGGGAATGTCAATAGCCAATGTAGACCAGAATGCCACGTTGGCGAGAAAGAGGGTGAGAACTGTCACATCCTGATCGCCAACAAATCTCCAGATATTGATTCCCTGGGTTTGCGCAAGAACGTCGAGAGTAAAGTACATCCAGATAGAGATAGCCAGAATGGCCGGTGCCGCAATAGCGGCAAGCCGCTCAACGGCCTTGATCCCCATTGCCGTATTAGCCACCTGTACGACCGCAAATAAGAAATACCACAAAGCCCAGTTGGAGAAGCCGGTCAAGTATTCAAAAATACCATTGAGCGCCAATGCACCAAGGTATGTTTGAATGCCGAACCATATGGCAGCGATGATACCGCGAAACACTGAAGGGAAGTGCGTTCCATACACACCAAATGGAGCCCTGAGGTAAACCGAGAACGATAGACCATGCTCCGTGCCGATATCAGCTGTCAAAAGCATCAGCAAGGCCAGCACCACATTGGCAAGGAATATGACCAGAACAACATGCAAGAGTGGAACACCAGTAATGCCATTGGCACCAAGTTGGAAGGTGGCGATCATGACGGCGATGCCAACCCAGATCCAGACAAACCCCAACGCCGTAATTGGCCTCTGGTTGTTGACTACGGGGAGTATGGATTCTTCTAGTAGATGATTCTTTTCAGACGCGTTTGGCACAGGTCTGCTGGCAACACCAGTATCTGATGTAGTCATAAGATAACCCTTGGTATTTGAAATTATTCATCAGGCCAGGAGCATAGGGACGGAAAATGGTGTCCGCCCCTGCTGGTTAGTGAGCTCAGCCCCCCATTTCACTACGCCTTGCAGCAGTTGCTAGGCGATCGATTTCCAGGTTGTCATTGAGTACAACCCCGTAGGCATCATAGGCATGTTGTACTGTACAGAAATCATCAAGTACGTCTTCCCTCACCTGTTCTGGTGGACGCTCCAGAGGGCTGCCATACCCTCCACCACAAGGAGCATAGAATGCCATGACATCATTGGCCTTCGTGGTATATCCAGAGAACTTCGAGGGCATACTTGTGACATTGTCTTTTGAGTGATAATTGTAAATATCACATTTCCCGACGGCGCCTTCCGAACCTCCAAAAGCCCCCCAGGGTACATGGGTATGCCTTTCACTCTCGTGTGTAATAAAACCCGGCGTCAGAACGCGCTGAGCCTTGACAACACCGATACCGCCTCGATACTTACCAGCCCCGGGCATGACATCATCCCGCAGCTCATACCGATCACAGATCATGGGCAAATGCATTCCCAGGTCTTCGATGGGGTTGTTCCTGGTATTCGCCATAAGATTATCGATCGCATCTGGTCCGTCCGACTGCGGGCGGCCACCATAAGCCCCCTCATTTACCTCCAGGAACACCCAGTAATCACCATCATCTTTCAAGCCTGCATAGGAAGCGAAGGAAATGGCAGCAGAACTACCGGCAATTGTCTGGTCTGGAAGAACAGGTGCCAGTGCCTTGATGATCAGATCAATCATCATATTGCACTGGGTAAAGCGTGCCTCAGCGGCCGCTGGGAAAATGGGATTAAATATGGTGCCTTCAGGCGCCACGACATCAATAGGCCGGAAGGAGCCCTCATTCGAAGGAATAGGAACTTCCAGCTTGCTGGAATCGAGCAGTAACTTCCTGAATGCGGCAAATGCAGCCACCTTGCAGGAGCCCTCAAAAGGTACATTATACGCAGTCGGCGTCTGATCGGCGGACCCTGTCAGATCGACAGTGACTGAATCGCCCTTGATTTTTACAGTTACCACGACTGGCAACTGCACATCGCGATTCCTTCCATCGTCATCCAGGAGGCCTTCAGCTCGATACTCACCATCAGGTATCTCGGAAATCTTGTTCCTCAGCATTGTTTCCGAGTAGTCCATAAGCTGGTAAATGGCAGAGAACGTGAACTCTTCCCCATATTTATCAAGCAGCTGCTGAAACCTTTTGACTCCCAGCTGAGCGGAGGCTATCTGAGCCTCAATGTCTCTCATTAATTGTACAGAAGCCCGACTGTTCGCCGTGATCATTTTCGCAAGGCCTTCATTCTTCTTGCCTTTCTCATAAAGCTTCAGGCCCGCAAACAGCATCCCTTCAGCATAAACATCACCCACATCAATGATTAGACCAGGCGTTGCAGCACCAATATCAATGTGGTGAGCCGTATTGGCAGAAAATCCGACCAGCTCTCCTTTATAAAATATCGGAATAATGATTGCCAGGTCAGGGGTATGGCTTGATCCGTAGTAAGGGTGATTGTGAACAACAACATCACCCTCGTGCCATTCGCCATCCTGAAGTGTCCTCTCAACACCTCTTAGATAAGCCGGTATCGAACCGATGTGCATTGGCGTCGACTCTGACTCACAGATAGTCTGATAGTCTTTATCAAACAGACCTGCACCCAGATCCTGTGACTCCCGAATGATTGATGAAAACGACATCCGGTAGAGAACATGCCCCATTTCCTCGGCAATGGTATCCAGGGCACCACTGATCACTTGCATGGTAATTGGATCTACTTTCTTGTTTTCCATCTTCTCACCCTCTCTACCTTAACTGGATTTCGAGATCATCAGGTTTCCAAAGCTTGATACGGATGCGCTCCATCCCGGCGGCACCAGCGACGTTGAATCATGCTGCATGACCAGTGCCGGACCATTGATAATGTGGCCACTCAGGAGCTTGTTGCGATCATAGCGAGGAGTCATGAGGGTTTGCCCAGCATCGAACGTTGTTTCTCTTTCATACATGATGGCTTCTTCAAGGCCTTTTCCGTTAGCTGGCTCAAGCGCCTTCCACTCCAGGATTTTTGAGTCAGAACTTCCGACGACTCGAAGTGTCACAAGCTCGACCTCAGCATCATCATACCGATAGCCGTAATCAATATCATGCTGCCTATGGAAGTTCTCAACCACCTTTTGAACCGAATCAATGGTCAGCTCACCGTCGGGTATTTCTGCCCGGAGCTCGAAGCCTTGGCCATGATAACGACACTCAGCAAATCTGGTCAGCCTGATTTTGGAAGGTTCGACACCATCCTTGATAAGCTTGTTGCTGGCCTCTTCATCAAGTTCCTTAAGCAGAGACTGCAGGGCTTCGGACTGGTTGCCACTGATTGAGGTCAGCTCACACAGGTATGATCTCGTGATCTCATATTTAAGGTTAGTGGTTAACAGGCCAGCTGCTGAAGTGATGCCGGGTGCAGGCGGAGCTATAACCCCTTTGGCATTTACTTCCTCTGCCAGGGCAGGGCCATGAACAGGACCAGCACCGCCAAACGGCATCAGCATGAACTCTCTGGGATCCACCCCCTTGGCAACAGAGTTGGAGCGAATAGCAAGTGCCATGTTGTTATTGACGATCTTGATAATGCCTAGCGCAGCGTCTGTCACACTCATGCCAAGTGGCTCTGCAATCTTTTCCTTGATGGCCTTATATGAAAGGTCGGAGTTGATTTCTAAATCCCCACCTAACATCTGATCCGGATCCAGCCGACCCAGCAAAATATTAGCATCGGTGACAGTAGGTTCTTCTCCCCCACGGCCATAGCAGGCCGGACCGGGCATTGAACCCGCTGAACGTGGGCCAACCTGGAAACCGCCGGCTTCATCGATATAAGCGACTGAACCACCTCCGGCACCGATAGTGATCAGGTCAATCATGGGAACCATCACAGGGTGCCCAGCAACATAGGAGTCCCGAGGGTTCATGATCTTGATATCACCCTCTACCAAGGTCGAGATATCTGCCGAGGTTCCGCCAATATCTACGGTTATGATATTTTTTTCTTCATCAAGGTCGGCAAAGTAGCTTCCTCCAATAACACCACCGGCAGGGCCAGACATGAGAATATTCACTGGCTTCTCACAACAGCTATCTACTGTTGCTAGCCCACCATTTGACTGAATGATTCTCAAGTCCGCATCGATGCCGTTCTCCTTTAGCTGACGCTCGAGGTTATTCAGGTACATTGAGGTCTTGGGGCCAACATAGGCATTCATGGCAGTGGTAGAAAATCGCTCATATTCACGCATGGCATCTACAACTTCACACGAGCAACACACATAGGCGTCTGGCATTTCTTCCAGGACTATCTCCTTCGCTCGTAGCTCATGGTCTTTGTTGAGGAATGAGAACAGAAATCCAACAATAACTGACTTGACACCCGACTCCTTGAGTTTCCTGGCAGCCTGCCTGACTTCTTCTTCATTCAGGGGAACCTCTACGTCACCGGAGGGGGGCAGGATTCGCTCCGAAATGGGTATTCGGTTCCTTCTTTTAACCAAGGGGTTGGATTGCCAGGGAACATCAAAGTGGAGGGAAAAGTTGTGAGGGCGCTTGTGTCTGCCGATGTGTAGAATGTCTCTGAAGCCTCTGGTAGTCAGCATGCCCACTTCTGCACCATTGTGCTCTATGGAGATATTGGTCGCCACGGTCGTGCCGTGCACGATAGTGCTGACTTCACTTCTCTGAATTCCTGCCTTTTCACAGACCTCCAGCACACCTTTCAAAACGCCTATCGACTGATCCTGCGTCGTGCTCGGCACCTTATGGCGGAATGTTCCAGCGCCAACGGAGTCAGACGAGAAAGTCTCCAGAATAATATCGGTGTTCGTCCCACCGACATCCACTCCAATACGAGCCATTTCATACCTCACATTAATTGTTGGATTATGCTGACAGGCAGCTACTCAGTGGCCTGGTAAATCACGACCAGCTGAAGATGCCTTCATGGTATACTCACCTTCTATTTCTCAAGCTTGAGACTCAGGTTCGTGACATAAATTTTGACTTGACACCTGGAATCCTAGAGCCTATCAATCATTGCGTCTAATGCCGTTTTTGCAAAGATTATTACCGGTGAATGCATGAATATACGATTCGATCTGCGTCAGGTGAGAGCCTTTCTCGCCGTCGCCAATACCCTCCATTTCAAGCAGGCCGCAGAGGTATTATGCATCACTCAGCCGGCTCTAAGCCGACTTATCAAAGGCTTGGAGGAGAGCATTGGTGCCGAGCTTTTTACACGTACCACGCGTCAGGTGGAGCTGACCGTGGCTGGCAGGCTTTTCATGGAGGAGTGCCAGCAGGCCATCACCCATCTGGAGCGAGCCACCCACCTTGCCCAGCAGGCAGCCAGCGGCGACATCGGACATCTCTCCATTGCCTACAATGATTTTTCCATTAACGGCGTATTGCCCAGCATTCTTGAGACTTTCAAGGAAAAGTATCCCGAGATCTCGGTGGACCTTGTCTATATGCCGTCCCACACCCAGCACAAGGCACTGCTGGATCATGAGATTGATGTAGGGTTTCTGATCGGCCCGCTGGACATCGAGGGTATCGACACCTTTCGTGCTGCCTTGGAGCGCATCGTTGTAATTCTTCCCAAGCGTCACCACCTTGCTGGCATGAAGCGGCTGAGCATTCGGGATCTGGCTGACGAGAAGTTCATTCTCGGCACGGAAAGCGGCTGGAACGAGTTTCGCCAGTATATTTTCAAGATCTGCTTACAGGCCGGTTTCACTCCCCAGATAGTGCAGGAGGCCAGTACCAGCAGCGGTATTTTCGGCCTGGTAGCTGCCAACATGGGCGTCTCCCTGTATTCAGATTGTATCAATCGCTTTCAGCGTGATGACATTACCGTTGTTCCGCTGGATCACGACGATTACACCGTTGAAACCATCGCGGCCTGGAGCCACGCCTATGCCACTCCCAGCTTCCGGCTTTTCCAGCAACTCCTTCAGAGCAAGCTCAGTGGCCACACTTAATGGGTGATCCGCCGCTGGGCAACTCAAGTTGCCATCAAACCGACCTGTACCAGGATCTCCAGAAGACGCCATTGCCGATGGCCTGCGTGTGGCGCAGGCGTGCATTGATGACTTCCATGGTCTACCTCTCGAAGGGGTCAAGGGTGTGGTGCTGAAACAGCATCTGTTCGATCAGCATGGCATTTTGAATATTCAGACGCGCATAAGGGTCATGAAGCGAATGCCCGACAAGCCGTTCAAAGCGCTTGAGCCGCTGACGCAGCGTATTGCGATGGATGCCCAGGGCCTCCGAGGCCTGCAGCTGGTTGCCGACGCAGTCGAGATAACGCCTGACCGTCTGCTTCAGCTCGCTCGATTCCGGGCCGAGGGCAAAGCAGAGCGGCCCCAGCTGCTGCTCGCAGAAATTCGCCAGCAGGGTGCGCTGGGGAATGGCGGCAAAGAGTCGCGCAATGCCGAGCCGCTCGTGGAAACACAGGCGGCTGGCGTGATGCTGGAGGGCAAACTGCAACGCCTGGCAGGCCTGTTCGGCGGCGTCGGCCAGCTGGTACAGCCCCACGTGCAGTTCGCTGACACCGGCATGTAGCGCCCAGTCGGGCTGCTGCGACTGCAGGATCGCCATGGCCTGCTCAAGCTCATCCGGCAGCTCCGTCATGCCGTCGGGGCTGGCAGGCCACAACATGAGCCAGCACTGGGCGTGCCGCAGCACCGGCCATTCGATACCGCGCCGCTCGAGCAGCGCTGCCACCTGCCGCTCCATCAGCTCCTCCTGCTGGGCGCAGGGCTGAGCGATTCCCTCGCTCCTCTCCAGGGCCACCGGACGCAGCGCCACTACCACATAACCCCTCGCGGCACTGATCCCCAACTCCCCGGCACGCAGCTCGATCAGCTCCGGCGTTCCCGCCGCACCGTTGAGCAACCTCGACAGGAACAGCTTGGTTGACTGACCAGCCAGGTTGTCCTGCACGATGGTGTTGCTGAGCGTTTCGGTCACCGTCACCAGCGGAAGGGCATAGGGCTGTTCGAAGAGTGGACAGCCAAGCTCATTGGCCAGCCTGATGACACTGGCCGGGATCTCACGCATGCCGTCGTCGCCGGCCAGGACGACAAACCCTGCCACCTGCTGCTCCACCCCCTCGCGCACCAGCTGCTGCAGCTCTACCTCGCCACGCGGCCGGCTGATGCCTGTCACGAAGACCAGTTCGCCGCCGCGCACCCAGGGGGCCAAGGTGCGACTCTCGGCGATATAGGGCCAGCGAATGACGTTCTGACTACCCTGCCAGCCGGCCTTGAGACGAATACCGTCCAGGCCAGGCAGGCGCACGATGTCGGCGCAGCAGAGGGCCATCAGCCCTTCACCACTCGCATCGAGGCAAGGCGCTGGGGCAAGTGATAGAGCACCCCGTAGCCGACCACGGCGGCCAGCACGCCGACTACCGGAGGTAGCACGGGCGAGCCATAGGCCGCCGCAGAGCCGATGGCGTAGGCACCCAGGCCATGCCAGTTGAAGGCCGGCAGGCTGGCCTGGGCCAGGACGGGATAACGGCCCCGGTGCTTGAGCCAGAAGTCGGCCATGATCACCCCGCCGATGGGCGGAATGAAGGTGCCCAGCAGCAGCAGGAAGGGGATGAGCAGGTTGTACATGCCACCGACGGCCAGCACGGTCCCCACCATGGCACCGCTGGCCGTGACGATCCGGCGCTTGTCGGTGCGCATCAGGTTGCAGCCAGCGACGGCAAAGTTGTAGATGGTGTTGTCCTGGGTGGTCCAGATGTTGAGGAACAGCATCAGCACGGCCAGGGTCATGAAGCCCTGCGCCATCAACACATCCACGATATCCGCCTGCTGGTAGACCAGCGCACCGAAGGCACCGGTCAGAATCATCAGACCATTGCCGACGAAGAAGGCCGCCAGGGTGGCGATCACCGCAATCTTCGGGGTACGAGCGAAGCGCGCCCAGTTGGTCGCCTGGGTGCCCCCACTGATGAAGGTGCCGATTACGATGGTGATGGCCGCCGTCACATTCATGCTGGCGGTGGGTGCATGGGCGTCCAGGCCGGTGAACCCGCCGATCTCGATGAACCCTTTGTAGAGGCTGATCAGGATGAAGATCAGCATGGCCGGCACGGCAAACCGAGACAGCAGATCCATCCCCCGGTAGCCCACCATGGCAGTGATGCAGAAGGCCAGGCCAAACACCACCATCAGCGGCGCCGTGAAGGCATCGGGGATGCCGGTGGCCTTGACCAGCACCAGGGCGATGGTCGCGGTTCCCCAGGCGTACCAGCCGATCTGGGTGAAACCGAGAATGACATCGGACAACTTGCTGCCCAGCTCACCGAAGCAGAAGCGCCCCATCAGCACCGAGTTGAGCCCGCTCCGACAGGCGATATAGGCCAGCGTGGCCGCATAGCTGCCCAGCAGCAGGTTGCCGATCAGGATGATCCACAGCAGGTCCCCGATGGCGAAGGCTTCGCCAAGGGCGCCACCGGCCCACATGGTGGACGTGAAGAAGGTAAAGCCCAGCAGGACAAGCGAGGTGGAGACGAGACCCTTGCGGGCCTCCCCGGGCACTTCACTTAGCGGATAGTCGGAATGTTTCATACAGTAACCCCTTGATTTTTCGCATCGAGGAACGTTCTGCATGATTTAATGCAAGGCACATGCCATCTCTTGCGATTGCGAGAGGGACACCGCGGCAGTGTGGTGGGTGGCGCGCGACGAGGCATCAAAGGTGTGCGCTCTGCACATAGTGGCGATATTGCGAGCTTGGCTGACGGGAAAGCTCAGCGCCCCGTGCACCAGAGGTGATCATGGAGCACTGTTGCGGTGCAGCAACTCGGTGAGGCGTTCTCAGGCAACAAGCCCTCACAGGAAGCGGGTGAAGCCCACTTGAGTTGCGGGCGGGCGAAATCTGCTGAAGGCGCTGAGCCAGTGGCTCAGCGCCTTCATACAGGGCAGCAGTCCAACTAGACACTCTGCCTCTGCAAGCTCTTTTGGCGAGTCAGTATCGAGATCACCACATAGCAAGCCGAAGAAACGACGCAGCCGGTCAGAGGCCCGATCAGCCAGCCCACGTCGGCAAACAGCATCATGTAGCCGCTGGTGAAGAAGCCTACCAGCATGGCACTGAGTGCCCCCCAGGCGCTGCCCTGCCAGAAGGTGGAGATAAATACCGGCCCGATCATGCTGGCCAGCAGGGTGCCGGAGCCGAGGATACCTAACCAGGAGAGCATGAAGGGCGGGGCATAGAGCATCATCACCAGGGCCACCAAGCCCAGCACCACCACCGCGGCGCGATTGATCATCAGCGCCAGGCGCTCGCTGGAGACTGGGCCGAACAGCGCCAGGCGCAGGTCGTGGGAGGTCGCCGAGGCCACCGTGTGCAGCAGAGAGTTGGCGGTGGACTTCATGGCGAAGATGATGAACAGCGTGATCACCCCCTGAACGGCGGGGTGCATGAACTGCTCCAGGTAGACCGGCATGGCCATGTCGGGGTCGGCCAGGTCGGGAACATGCATGCGCACGTAGAGCCCCACGATGGGAATCAGGCTCAGCAGAGCACCAAGTATGGCCACATAGACGCCCACCTTGTGGAGCTTGACATCCGGCCGCATGGCCAGGAATCGGATGGCCATGTAGGGCAACACGGCAGCGAACAGGAAGGCGTAGGGCAGCACCAGGAAGACGGTACCAATGGAGTCGCCGTAGTGCGCCCCAGTGGTCGGGTTGAGCAGCTCCGGGTCAATGGCGTTCAGCGATGCCTCCCAGGTGCCCAGGTCCACCGAGGTAAGGATCTGCAACAGGATAATGACCGCCGCCAGGGCCATGCCGCAGACCATGACCGTATCCGTCCAGGCGACGGCGGCCAGGCCACCGAGCATGGTATAGACGATGATCACCGAGACCATCAGGAAGGCGCTCTGGTTGAGCTCGATTCCCAGCCAGCTGGCGCCGAGTAGACCCACGGCCTTGATCTGGCTGGTCAGGAAGACCATCAGCAGCAGGATGGTGATGAAACCAGCCACACCCTGCAGCACACGCCCCATGGCACCGCTGCCATGGCTCTGTGCGATATACTCAGGGATAGTGTTGCTGCCCATCTCGAGGGCCCGACGCTGCAGGAAGCGCGCGAAGTAGAGCACAGCGATCATCATGGCGGGGGCAAAGAAGAAGTTGCCCAGCACCTCGATGGCGCCGAACTGGTAGGTGACACCGGGAGAGCCCATGAAGCCCCAGCCGCTGAAGCCAGTGGCGACGATGGTACCGGCCGCCACGAAGGCACCCAGCGACCGACCGGCCACCAGGAAGCCCCCCTCATCGCTCTTGTTCATGTACTTCGAGGAGAGGAAACCGAGATAGATCAGCAGGCCGAAGGTCAGGATCAGCAGGCCCCAGTTGAACAGCTTGTAGGCATCCATGGTCACCTCCTCTTCGATCCGTCAGCGAATTTTTGCTTCAGCTCTCTGCGGAGGTAAACGGCACCCGAATGGATCAACATATAGCAGGTCAGCACCAGAAAGGTGCTCAATACCCAGGAGTTCATCTGCACATCCTCTTGTTGTTGTTTCTGCCCTCGATGTGGGGCTCATGTATTGCCTCTTCCGGCATCATCAAGGTATTTTACGCCCTGATGTCCCGCCAATTTGTATGCTAAATGGCCTCATAAAAGATCAAAATGGCATAACGATGACAAATATCCCGACCGACCTGCTGAGAACCTTTGTCACCATAAAAGACCTGGGAGGTTTCACCAGTGCCGGCGAACTGCTTGGCCGCTCACAGCCGGCCATCAGTCTTCAGATAAAGAAGCTGGAAGAGATACTGAATACCAAGATATTCCTGCGCGGATCCAGCCTGGAGCTGACCGAGGATGGGGAATATCTCTATGAGGCTGCGCGACAGATACTGGAGATCAACGACCAGATCATTGCCAAGGTCAGGGGGGATCACATCTCCGGCAAGGTCAGGCTCGGCATTCCCAACGATTTCGAGCTGGCTTTCCTGCCCAAGGCGCTGAGAAACCTGTCTCGCGTCTACCCCAATATCATCATCGAGGTTGACTGCGAGATCAGCAAGGTGATACTCCAGCGCTACCAGAAGGGGCACTATGATATCGCCCTGGCCATGGAGCGAGCCAAGACGAACGAGGACAGGGACTCCCGCGACTACCGCCTGGAGAGCCTGGAGTGGGTCTACAAGGACAGTCGCCTCATCAATGGCCATGAGGAGCCCATCCCGCTGATTGCCTACCCGCCGGGGTGTGTCTACCGCTCCATCATGGAAGAGGCCCTGCAAGGACAACAGCACCCCTTCCGCTTCATGTACACGAGCACCAGCCTGCTGGGTATCTTCTCTGCCGTCGAGGAGGGCCTGGGGATCACGGCGATGGCCAAGTCAGTGATTCCCGATAACCTGAAGCATGCGAGCAGCGCCAGGGACCTGCCGGAACTGGAGAGCGTCTGCATCGGCCTGTACTACAAGGAGCGCGAGCTCAACACTGCCTCTCGGCACGTGCTCGACTTCCTGCGTTCAGGGCTGGCCAATATCTAGTCGCTTCTGAAGGACAGTACCGACTCACCATACAGGTCTTGTCGACTTCATCATGCACCTGGCCTGGCAGCCGCGTCAGGCAGCTGTCAGGCCAGTCGTCAAGCGGCGTCCATGCTCTCTACCGACGCCGTGCTCTACCAGGGTTCAGCGCAATTTATCGGCTATCGCGCGCCTAAACCACTCGGTTTCAGTCCATCGTCGGTTACAGCCTGAACGTCACCTTCACCATTGACCTTCAGCTCTACATCGGGATCGGGATTGTTCACCACCTTCTCCAGCTCCTTGGTCGAACGATCCCGGTTGAGTAGCCTTCTTATCGTGTTGATAATCATCAGCAGAATCACGATCGAGAAGGGGAAGGCCCCGATGATGGTGCCGGTCTGAACCGTATCGACGACGCCGCTGCCCCCCAGGGTCAGGAGTATGGTGGCAACCGCCCCGATACTGATCACCAGAACGACCCGGAACCAGGCACCCGCCCTTTTCGGTGCAGAGACGAAGTCCGCGAGCGCATAGGTGCCGGCATCCAACGACGTCACGTAGTACGTCGCTACCAGTACCGTCGCGACCACCAGGAGCAGGCTGCCGACGATCGGAATCGACTCCAGCATGGCGAACAGCCCACTGGCGACGTTGTCGTTCACCGCTGCCGAGATTCCGCGTCCCGAACGATCATCGTAGTAGATGGCGGCAGACCCCAGCACGCCAATCCACACCATGACGATCAGGGAAGGAATGACGGTGACGCCGATCACGAACTCACGTAGCGTGCGGCCCCGCGAGATACGTGCGATGAATCCGGCAACGAAGGGCGAGAAAGCAATGACCCAGCACCAGATGAACACGGTCCACCACCCGTTCCAGCTCTGCTGCCATGATGTCAATGGCTCGGCGGTACTCGGCGCATCCGTCCAGAAGCTCATGGGAATGAAGTTGGTGAAATAGGAACCGAAGGTCTGAGTGATGTTGGAGATAATGAACAGCGTCGGCCCGAAGATAAAGGCGGCAACCACCAGCACGACACTCAGGATCGAATTCGTTTCACTGATCAGGCGCATGCCTCGGCTGATGCCGAAGAAGGCCGAGATGGCCGCGGCAGTCCCCAGCCCCACAATGACGAACAGCCAGATGGTGGGACTGGAAGCCAGCCCGGTGAAGGAGGTAAGCCCCGAGGTGAACTGCATCGCCGCAAAGGCGAAGGAGGTGGACAGACCGAGGATGGTCGCCATGATCGCCAGAAGTTCGACGACCACACCGGCGCCGCCCTGGGCCCAGCGCGGCAATATGTCAACCGTCGCCTCACGGAACGTCAGGGACTTGCCCAGGTTGTGATGCGAGTAGGCCAGGCATACGGCCACGACACAATACATGGCCCAGGCAGTGAAGCCCCAGTGGAAGTAGGCCCAGACCAGCCCGCCCCCCGCCACGTTGCCCTCGAGCGACTGAATGACCGGGCTTGCGTCGCGCAACATGATCGGCTGGGCCACGGACCAGAAGATCAGCCCGATACCTTGCCCGCAGGCGAATAGCATCGAGTACCAGGCAAAGTTGCTGTATTCCGGCTTCGCGTTGGGCCCACCCAACCGTACTTGCTTGCCAATCTTGCTGAACACCAGCCAGGCACATACCGCCACGGCAAAAAGGGAGTAGAGGATAAACAGCCAGGTAAAGCCACCGGTGACGTACGTCCGCATGTCAAAAATAACGGAGGCGACGCCGTCGGGCTTCCTCAACACCATCACGATAAGCGCGATGATGGCGATCGGCGGGGTAAATTGAATGACCAGCCTGCCTATGGGCGGCAAGTCACTCCCCGTGAATCGAGGAATAGTAACGGGTTCCTTACCCCCCGTTATCTTGTCGCGTTCCACGTTTCTGTTTGCCATAGAATTTCACCTCACTGTTATTGTAGTTTGGCAACGACGGTTCTTTTGTTGCCGACTTACGCAGATGGATACGGCCTTTATCAAAGGCTATCGCCCTGACTCAAGTGCATCACGATTCCCGAGATGCACTCATCCAGGATCAGCTCCCCTTTCTCCGCCGTGGATTTCAGCGGTGATGAGAGGGTGCCGGAAGGTGCCACCCAGGAGGGATCGGGGGGGAAGACATCGTAAGGCGGGAAGGTGGCCGGCTCCACATGGACTGCTTTTGACATATCGACCAGGTTCGGATGAATCTTCAACATGATGGAGGTTTCCAACACGCCTCCATGCTCGACGGCCCAGCCAGCAAAGCCATCCGGGAACACTTTTTCGATGGTCGCTTCACTGATGAAGTCCCAGTAGGACAGCAGGTAGATTTTGATACTTATACCCTCCACCCTGCACTTGTTGACCAGCTTGTCGGCGGCCTCGCACAGGCACATGGAGTTCTCGAAGTGCCCATTGATCAGAATGAACTCCCGATTACCATGATTCACATAGGCCTGCATGACATCGAAGGCATAGTTCTCAAGGGAACTCGCCGACACGCAGGTCGTACCCGGAAAGAAATTACCGCCTCCAGACTTGACCTGCGACTTGTAGCCATAGCTGATCGCTGGTGCCACGAGCATCTTGCCGGCTTTTTGTGCTACTTGCTCGGCAATATGACTGGGAATCAGCACGTCCGGATTCAGTGACATATGGGGGCCATGCTGCTCGATGGCCCCGATCGGTAGAATGATCTTACTTTTTCCGTTCTCGGTGAGCTCCTTGTAGGACACCCAGTCCATATTCTCGATCTTGACATTGCTCATTTCGACTCCCCAACGCCTGTTCAAGCAGTACATCCCCGATACCTTAAGGCAACCCATAGAACAAAATTACATGAGATAATCACCAGAATAAGCAGCGAGGGACGTGAACTGATCTTTACTCAAAAAAGGGGAGCATCGGCTCCCCTTTGGTTGATCTTACTTGATGATATTGTGCTCCGGCCCATACGGGAAGCCGGTGATGTTCTCGGCCCCGTGCTCGTTGACCACCAGGATATCGTGTTCGCGGTAGCCACCGGCTCCCGGCCGGCCTTCCGGCACCATGATCATCGGCTCCATGGAGACCACCATGTTGGGCTCGAGCACGGTCTCGATATCTTCACGCAGCTCGAGGCCCGCCTCGCGGCCATAGTAATGGCTCAGGGTGCCGAAGGAGTGGCCATAGCCGAAGGTGCGGTACTGAAGCAGGTCATGCTTGGCGAAGATCTCGTTGAGCTCGTGGGCGATGTCGCAGCAGCGCACGCCGGGCTTGATCAGCTCCTGTCCGCGACGGTGGACTTCACAGTTCGCTTCCCACAGGCGCAGGTGCTCATCGGAGGCGTGGCCGAGGAACAGGGTACGCTCCAGGGCGGTATAGTAGCCGGAGATCATCGGGAAGGTGTTGAGACTGAGGATATCGCCGGGTTGCACGCGGCGACTGGTCACCGGGTTATGGGCGCCGTCGGTGTTGATGCCGGACTGGAACCAGACCCAGGTATCCATCAGCTCGCTGTTCGGATAGGTCTTGGCGATCTCACGCACCATCGCCGCCTGACCGGCCAGCGACACCTCATACTCCGGCACCCCAGCGGTGATGGCATCGCGTACGGCGACGCCACCCACATCGGCGATGCGCGCTCCCTGGCGAATCAGCGCGATCTCCTCGGCGGACTTGATCATGCGCAGCTTCATGGTGGGCACACCGATATCCACCAGCTCCACGTCGCCCAGGGCGGCCAGCAGCTTCTGCTGGTTCTGCAGCGTCAGGTGGTCGAACTCGACGCCCACACGCCGCTTGCCTTCGCAGAGCTGCTTCACGGCCTTGAAGAAGTTGTCCTTCTGCCAGTCGGTATAGACGATATTGTCGCCCAGCCGGTTGCGGCGATAGGGCTGGCCGCCATCGATGTTGGCCGTCACCGTGGTGAAGCGCTCCTGGGTCACCACCAGGCCATAGTCACGGCCGAACTTGCAATATACGAAATCACTGAAGTAGTTGATGTTGTGGTAGGAGGTCAGCACTACCGCATCGATGTCATGGGCGGCCATGGTCTGGCGCAGGCGGGCCAGGCGGCCCTGCATCTCGGCATCCGAAAACGTCGGAACGACCTTCTCACCGTTGGGGATTTCGATCAGTGACGGCAGTTGCATCTTGTTATCTCCTCATTGTTCCAGGGTAATCGCCTTACCAGCCAGGGCGCTTCCGGCCCCTTGATGCCGGTTGCTGTCGCCCCTTGCTTGCCATGTCATGCAGGTTACTGCTGGTGAAAATGACTATGGCCAGGCGCGCGCGGCGCGACCAATGACTAGTGCAAATGCACGCATTGATGGAGGCAATGCCCTTTGAAACCATGAGGTTATTACCCCTCACGCCATTCGCTGACAGGAGCCGACCATGAATCGCAATGTGATCCTCACCTGCGCCGTCACCTGTGCCGCCGACGACTTACTGGTGAAGCTGCTCAACCTGGTACAGAAGTACTGGCCCGAGGCCGAGGGCCTGGAGGGAGGCATCTGATGATCATCCTGAAGAGCCGCGTCGCCCCCGAGTGGGTCGACTACAACGGCCATATGAACGATGCCGAATACGCCCGGGTCTTCTCCCTGGCGCTGGAGGCGCTGATAGATCGTATCGGCCTGGACGCCGCGGGCCGCGCCCGCCACGTCTATACGATCTACACCCTGGAGACCCATCTCTGCTACCGCCGCGAGGCCCACGAGGGGCAGCCGCTGAGCGTGGCGCTGACCCTGCTGGATCGCGACGCCAAGCGCCTGCACCTCTTTCTCGAGCTGTTCGACGAGGACGACAACCTGCTGGCCACCAGCGAGCAGATGCTGATGGGCATGAATCAGGAGAGTGGCCGCCCGGCGTCCTTCCCGGCCCCAGTGGAGGCGGCCATCGCCGCGCTGCCCCACGCCGAAGCCGGCGCCTGGCCGGAACTGGCCGGGCGCACCATCGGCATCCGAGGCTGAGCGGGGCCACCCTGATGATCGGCCACCAACGGGGAGGGCTGTCAGACGACCTTCTTCATGCACAACCCGCCAGCCATGTTAGGCAAGCGCTATCCTGATGCAGGCCTCAGTAGTTCACCACCACGTCGCCCAGCGGCTTGCTGCAGCAGGAGAGGATATAGCCGTCCGCCACGTCCTCATCGGTGATACCGCCGTTGTGTTCCATGTCGACCTGGCCAGTGTCCAACGGCACGCGGCAGGTCCCGCAGATCCCCATTCCGCAGGCCTTGGGGATATGCAGGCCCAGCTTGGCGGCGGCGCTGTGCACCGTCTCGCCCGGCTGGATGCGCACGCTCTTGCCCGACTGGCGGAACTCGACGCTGATCATCTCGGCAAGATCGAACCCCTCGGCCTCGGCCTCGGCCTGCTCGACGTGCTCGATCACCTCCTCCTGGATAGCCAACGGCGTGGCACCGAAGGACTCCTCGTGGTAGTGCTCCATGTTGAAGCCCTTTACCCGAAGCAGCTGCTTGATGGCCTCCATGTAGGGCGTGGGGCCACAGCAGAAGATCTCGCGGTCCATGAAGTCCGGCGCCATCAGCTCGAGCATCGGCAGGCCGAGGTAGCCGCGAAAACCGGCCCAGGCATCCCCCAGTTCGTCGCTGCGTTCGCAGACGATGTGCAGGCTGAACTCGGGAATCCGCGAGAAGATGTGTTCGAGTTCCCGATGGAAAATGATGTCGTGCGGCGTCCGCGCGCTATGCACGAACTGCAGGTCCACGGCCGCGTTGGTGTCGAAGAACCAGCGTGCCATGGACATCAGCGGGGTGATCCCGACACCACCGGAAAGCATCAGCACCTTGTCGGTGGGGTAGTCAATGATATTGAAGTTGCCAACCGGCCCATGGACGGCCAGCTCGTCGTTGATCCTCAGGTTGTCGTGCAGCCAGTTGGAGACCATTCCCCCCGGGATGCGCTTGACGGTGATCGAAAAGCTGTAGGGAACGGACGGCGAGCTGGAGATGGTGTAGGAGCGCATCACCTGTTGGCCATCGATCTCCAACTCCAGCGTCACGAACTGCCCGGGTTTGAAGAAGAACATCACAGGCTGTTCGGCCATGAAGCAGAAAGTGCGAGTATCCCAGGTTTCCTGGATCACCTTGACGCAGCGCACCAGGTGACGGCCGTTGGTCCAGGTCTGGGTCGTGACGGGGTTGAGAAAGCTCGTTGTCATTATCGTATCACCCGGGCTGCAGCAAAAATGTCTCCGGCTGCGGTACTACCGGTTGCCGTTGTGCGCATTCTGCGCAGGCTGATGTTCCGCGACTTGCCTGCCAGCGACACCGACATGCCCGTGGCCTCCGGCCTGGCCATCTATCGTAGCGCGTCGCGTCGCTGCCGTATCACCGGGCGTCGCGGCGAGACAACTGCCCTCCAGGCCGCTGATTCACACTCGTCACACCCCGTCACAGTCATCGCCCGTGAGCGGCCATCCACAGGATCCCGGTTCTCCCCGAACAATCCCCAGGCCGCCCGAGCGGCCCTGCAAGAGGACGTATCGCAATGGACCCCATATTTCCCGCTCGCCTGGATGATCCCCTCGCATCGGCAGGCGAGGCCACCGTCGAGATGTTGGTCAACCGCCAGCGCAACTTCTCGCTGCCCCAGCCCTTCTACAACGACGCCCGGCTATTCGCCCTGGACATGCAAGAGATCTTCGAGAAGGAGTGGCTGTTCGCCGGCATGACCTGCGAGATTCCCGCCAAGGGCAACTACATGACCTTGGAGATCGGCGACAACCCGGTGATCCTGGTGCGCGGCAACGACGGTTCCGTGCACGGCTTCCACAATGTCTGCCGCCACCGCGGCTCCAGGCTCTGCGTCAGCGAGAAGGGCAAGGTGGCCAAGCTGGTCTGCCCCTACCACCAGTGGACCTACGAACTGGACGGCCGCCTGCTGTTCGCCGGCAGCGACATGGGCGATCACTTCGACCTCGCCGCCTACGGCCTCAAGCCTGTGCAGGTGAAAACCGGCGGCGGCTTTATCTTCGTCAGCCTGGCCGAAGAACCGCCGGCCATCGACGACTTCCTGACCACCCTGAATCACTACCTCGAACCCTACGACATGGAGAACACCAAGGTGGCGGTGGAGTCCTCCATCGTCGAGCAGGCCAACTGGAAGCTGGTGATCGAGAACAACCGCGAGTGCTACCACTGCAACGGCGCCCACCCGGAGCTGCTCAACTCCCTGCTGGAGTTCGACGACACCGACGACCCGCGCGCCACCCCAGCCTACAAGACGCTGGTGGCGAAGAAGCAGGCCGACTGGGACGAGCAGCAGGTGCCCTGGCAGCTCAAGCGCTTCGGCGGGCGCAATCGTCTGACCCGCACCCCGCTGCTCGATGGTGTCGTCTCCATGACCACGGATGGACGGGCGGCGTGCAACAAGCTGATGGGCCGGCTCGAGAGCCCTGACCTGGGCTCGCTGCGCATCCTCCACCTGCCCAACTCCTGGAACCACTTCCTGGGCGACCATGCCATCGCCTTCCGAGTGCTGCCACTGGGCCCTCAGGAAACCCTGGTGACCACCAAGTGGCTGGTGCACAAGGACGCCGTGGAGGGGGTCGACTACCATCCCGAGACGATGCGCCGGGTATGGGACGCCACCAACGACCAGGATCGACGCCTGGCCGAGGAGAACCAGCGCGGCATCAACTCGAAGGCCTACGAGCCGGGTCCCTACTCCGAGACCTACGAGTTCGGGGTGATCGACTTCATCGACTGGTACAGCGAGCGGATGCAGGAGAACCTGGGGCATAGTGTCCCGAGCCTGCAGGTGGTTCGCGGCTAAGCCTTCCGCCATACCCGCCGGGGCCCGCCATCGCGCGGGCCCTTTGGCATGTCAATGTTCAGGCAGGCTGGAGGCGGCAGGCCGCGTACTTGAACTCGGGGATCTTGCCATCGGGGTCCAGCGCCGGATTGGTCAGGAGGTTGGCCGCCGCCTCCACATAGCAGAAGGGCACGAACACCATCCCCTCCACCATCTGCGGGTCGACCCGCGTCTTCAGGGTGATGGCGCCACGCCGGGTGGTGAGGGTGATCGGCTCGCCCGGCGTCAGGCGCAGGCGCACCAGCTCCGCCGGGGCGAGGCTCGCCACCGCCTCGGGCTCGAGGTCGTCGAGTACCCGGGAACGGCGGGTCATGGAGCCGGTATGCCAGTGCTCCAGCTGGCGCCCGGTAATGAGCACCGTGGGGTAGTCGCCATCGATGGGTTCATCCGGCGGCAGCGGCCGGGTCGGGGTGAACTTCGCCCGCCCGCTCGCGGTGGGGAAGGCATCGCTGAACACCACGTCGGCCCCGGGGGCGTCGTCGGCGGGGCAGGGATAGGTCACCGAGCCCTCGCGCTCCAGGCGCTCCCAGCTGATGTGGTCGAGCGAGGGCATGCCCTGCTTCATCTCGGCGAACACCTCGCGCGGGTGGGTGTAATGCCAGCCCAGGCCCAGGCGGTTGGCGAGCTCCTGGATGATCCACCAGTCGGGCTTCGCCTCGCCGGGCAGCGGCACGGCGGCGCGCCCCAGTTGCACCTGGCGGTTGGTGTTGGTCACCGTGCCGTCCTTCTCCGGCCAGGCCGAGGCCGGCAGGATGACATCGGCGAACTGGGCGGTCTCGGTGACGAACAGATCCTGCACCACCAGGTGCTCGAGCTTGGCCAGCGCCGCCCGGGCATGGTCGAGGTCCGGATCGGACATCGCCGGGTTCTCGCCGAGGATATACATGCCCTTGATGGTCCCGGCGGCGATGGCATCCATGATCTCCACCACGGTGAGCCCCGGGGTCGCGTCGAGCGGCGTGTTCCACAGCTCCTCGAAGGCGGCGCGCACCTGGGCGTCGGTCACCGGCTGGTAGTCGGGCAGCACCATGGGAATCATGCCGGCATCGGAGGCGCCCTGGACGTTGTTCTGGCCACGCAGCGGGTGCAGCCCGGTGCCGGGGCGTCCGGTCTGGCCGCAGGCCAGGGCCAGCGAGATCAGGCAGCGCGCATTGTCGGTGCCATGCACGTGCTGGGAGATGCCCATGCCCCAGAAGATCATCGCCTTGTCGGCGGTCGCGTAGAGCCGGGCGAGCTCGCGGATCAGCGCCGGCGCGACGCCGCAGGCGGGCGACATGGCCTCGGGGGTCAGCTCGCGCACATGGGCCTTGAGCGCCTCGAAGCCCTCGGTGTGGGCATCGATGTAGGCCTGGTCATAGAGCTCCTCATCGACGATGACGTGGAGCATGGCGTTGTAGAGCGAGACGTCGCCGCCGGGGGTGAAGCGCACGCTGCGGTGGGCGTAGGTGTCCAGCGCCTGACCGCGGGGGTCGAGGATGATCAGCTTGGTGCCATTACGCGCCGCCTGCTTGAAGTAGGTGGCCGCCACCGGGTGGTTGATCGCCGGGTTGCAGCCGGTGAGGATCACCACATCAGACTCGAGCGCCTGCATGAAGGAGGCTGTCACCGCCCCCGAGCCGATGCACTCCATGAGGGCCGCCACCGAGCTGGCGTGACAGAGCCGGGTGCAGTGGTCGACGTGGTTGCTGCCGAAGCCGGTTCGCACCAGCTTCTGGAACAGCCAGGCCTCCTCGTTGGAGCACTTGGCGCTGCCGAAGCCGGCCAGGCCATCGGGCCCCTGGGCCGACTTGATTGCCTTCAGGCCGTCGGCGGCGAGATCCAGCGCTTCCTCCCAGCTCGCCTCGCGGAAATGCGTCAGCGGTGTGGTCGGGTCGAAGTCGGGGTCGAGCCCCTTGGGCACGCCCGGCTTGCGGATCAGCGGACGGGTCAGCCGCGAGGAATGGTAGGGGTAGTCGAAACCGTAGCGCCCCTTGACGCACAGCCGGTTCTGGTTGGAGGGGCCGTCGCGGCCCTCGACGAAGAGGATGCGCTCGTCCTTGATGTGGTAGGTGAGCTGGCAACCCACCCCGCAGTAGGGGCAGACCGAATCGACGGTGCGATCGGCGATCTTGGAGTCGCCCCGCCCTTGCGCGTCGATCAGCGTCGCCGACATCAGCGCCCCGGTGGGGCAGGCCTGAACGCATTCGCCGCAGGCCACGCAGGTGCTGTCGCCCATGGGGTCGTCGAAGTCGAAGACGATCTTCGACGCCGCCCCGCGGTGGGCCAGGCCGATGACGTCGTTGCCCTGGACCTCGCGGCAGGCGCGCACGCAGAGGTTGCAGGCGATGCAGGCATCGAGATTGACGGCCATCGCCGAGTGGCTGGCGTCATGGCCCTGGGCATGGGGGAGCGAGGCCGACCGCTCGGCGACATGGTGCACCGTGGGGGCGTCTCGCTCACTGCGTGCCGGCAGCCGCTCGCGCACCGCGGCGGCATCGATGGCAAGCTGATCGGCCATGGCCCAGAAGTGGCTGGAGCGGTCGGGGCCGTCGTGGCGCTCGGGCTGGTCGGCGATCAGCAGTTCCATCACGCCCTCGCGGGAGACCCGGGCGCGCTCGGAGCTGGCGCTCTTGACCACCAGGCCGGGGGTGGCCTCGCGCAGGCAGCTCGCCGCCAGCACGCGCTCGCCCTCGATCTCCACCATGCAGGCGCGACAGTTGCCGTCGCTGCGGTAGCCGGGGGCGTCCTTGAAGCACAGGTGGGGGATGGTCTCGCCGGCGCGCTTGGCGACCTGCCAGAGGGTCTCACCGGGATGGGCGGTCACTTCCACGCCATCCAGGGTCAGGGTAAAGGTCTCGGCGTTCGGGGTCTGCGTGGTCTGCATGGTCTGCCTCCTTACCCTTTGACGATGACGTTCTGGGCGGCGAGTTCACCGCGGAAGTCGCGCAGCAGGCTCAGCACCGGATTGGGTGCCGCCTGGCCCAGGCCACAGATGGAGGCGTCCTGCATCACCTGCGCCAGCCGCTCGAGCGCCTCGACGTCCCACGCGTCGCGCTCGAGCAGGGTCAGCATCTTCTCGGTGCCGACCCGGCACGGCGTGCACTGGCCGCAGGATTCGTCGGCGAAGAAGGCCAGCAGATTGGTGGCCACGGCGCGCAGGTCGTCCTGGTCGGAGAGCACGATGATCGCCGCCGAGCCGATAAAGCAGCCGTGTTCCTGAAGCGTATCGAAATCCAGCGGAATGTCTGCCTTGCTGGCCGGGAGGATGCCCCCGGAGGCACCGCCGGGCAGGTAGCCGGCCAGGCGGTGGCCCTCGGCCATGCCGCCGCCGTACTCCTCGACCAGCTCGTTCAGGGTGATGCCGGCGGGGGCCAGGTGAACGCCGGGCCGCTTGACCCGCCCGGAGAGCGAGAAGCTCCTCAGGCCCTGCCGGCCGTGGTGGCCGTGGCCGGCGAACCAGTCGGCGCCCTTCTCGTGGATGAGCGGAATCCAATAGACGGTCTCGACGTTGTTGACCAGGGTCGGCCGGTCGAAGAGCCCCTGCTGCGCAACGAAGGGCGGGCGATGGCGCGGCTTGCCCGGCTTGCCCTCCAGCGACTCGATCATCGCCGACTCCTCGCCGCAGATGTAGGCGCCGGCACCGCGACGCAGCACGATATAGCCCGGCGCCACCAACTCGGCAGACTCCAGCTCGGCGATCGCCTCGCGCAGCACCCGGTGCAGGCCGGGGTACTCGTCGCGCAGGTAGAGATAGAGGGCCTCGGCCTCCACCGCCCAGGCGCTGACCAGCGCCCCCTCGAGGAAGCGGTGCGGCGAGCGCTCCAGGTAGACGCGGTCCTTGAAGGTGCCGGGCTCACCCTCGTCGGCATTGATCGCGCAATAGCGCGGCCCCGGCTCCTGGCGCACAAAGTGCCACTTCTTGAAGGTGGGAAAGCCCGCGCCGCCCAGGCCGCGCAGGTTGGCGGTCTCCAGCGCCGCCATCAGCGCCTCGACGGTGACGCGTCCCTCGCGGCAGTCGGCGAGCAGCCGATAGCCACCCTCGGCGCGATAGGCCGCCAGGCGCTGCCAGAGAATCGCCTCGGGATGGAAGTGGCCGGTATCGACCACCGCCTCCACGCCCTCGGCGGTGGCGAACAGCACATGGTGGTGCCCCACTTCCACCACCGGCGCCGTCTCGCAGCGGCCCATGCAGGGCGCCCGTACCACCCGCACCGCCTGCGGGTCGACGCCGGCCTCCAGTTGCGCCTTGAGCGTCGCCGCACCAGCCAGCTGGCAGGAGAGCGAATCGCAGACCCGCACCGTCACCGCCGGCGGCGGCGCCTGGTCGTCATGCACCACGTCGAAGTGGGCATAGAAGGTCGCCGTCTCGTAGACCGCCGCCATGGGCAGGGCCATGTAGGCGGCCAGCGCCCGCAGGGCCACCAGCGACAGGTGGCCGTAAGCGTCCTGGAGGGCGTGCAGGTGCTCGATCAGCCGATCGCGGCGCCGCAGCGAGGCGTCCTTGCGCTCGTCGCCGAGCAACTGGCGCAGCGAGGCCAGGGCGACAGGGGGCAGGTCACGACCACGGGGCCTGCCGCGGAAGCGGCGCTGGGGGGTGACGGTCTCGACGGTCATGGCGGGCTCGTTGTTGTGCTTGTGAGGTGACGCGATATCGTTGACTTCCCGACCCTTCACGGGCGACGACGGACATCATCGGCATGGTGTCACCCGCCCGTCATCAGGACAATGGCCTGGCATCGGGCAGGTGAGCGAATGGATATGAGAATGTCGCTCTCAGCACGTCTCGCCGTTGGTGGTCTCCTGCATGGCAGCATAGGCCACCATCTCGACGAGCATCTCCTCCCGGGCGAACCCCGAGACGATGATGGCGGCGCGGTTGGGATAGGGTGCGCTGACGGTCTCGGCATAGAGGCGATTGACCGTGGCAAGGTCCTCGCGACGGGTCACGTAAATCAGCACCTGGGTCAGGTCGTGCATGTCACCCCCGGCACAAACCAGGGTGTGACGCAGGTTATCGAGGGTTTGTCGGGTCTGGGCCTCGATACCACCGTCGACGACGGCACCATCGGCGCCGATCGGAATCTGGGCGGTGAAGAGGATGCCGTTACCAATGACAGCCCACTCCAGCGGGGCCTTGGCGGCATAGAGGTCGGTGGCAACTGGATGGATCATGGAGACGTCTCGTGAAGTTGGAAGGTCAGTCGTTGTCATTGACGCCGGCACCGGCGCCGCCGCGTGAAGCCTCGCTGGCTTCCACCAGGAGGCGATGGGCCAGCGCCTTGAGACGCGCCCAGATGGCGTCATCCACCTCGATCCCGTCTTGCAGCGCCTGCTGGCGACAGGCCAGCAGCTCCGACTCGGAGTGGCGGGCCAGCAGGTCCAGATCGTGATCGGTACCCAGGGAGGGCAGCAGCTCCACATGATTGGCCATCACCAGGGTGATACCGTCATTGGGTTCGTTCTCCTCGGGCACGTCAGGCACCGAGTAGATACGCACCTCAGGCGTGGTGTGGCCCGCGCGGAACCCCACCACCTGCTCGGTGAGCGGCTCCTGGGCATTGCGCCAGAAGGCGGTGATATTGATGCCGCGCCCCGCCAGGCGCGCCAGGTAGCCCATGATCAGCTGGCGGTTGTGACAGCGACGAATCTTCACCACCGAGAGTCCCCGGGCCCGGGCCTTGGCAAAGCCGAGCTCGGTGGCCAGGCTGATGCTGCGCAGCACGCTGTGGCCCTGCCCGTCCAGCACCGCTAGATCGCCATCCTGGTAGATCACCCGGGGCAGCGCCTCGGGATCCTCCGCAAGCAGGAAGTCCAGGCCGCGATTGAGCTGATCGATGCCGTTGAAGCCGTGACACTGCATCCAGGCGACCATGTCGGCGGCATCGGCGGCATCGCCCTCCTCGAAGCCGATCCCGCTGAACGCCTTGCGGCAGAGCCCTTGCAGTTCGTTGAATGACACCTTCATGCGGATACCTCCCCCGATAATGACTGGGGATTCACTAGCCCGCCCTCTCGGCGGGGCTCGAGGGGAAAGCTCCAGTCATCGAAATCACTCAGGTCTTCCGGTTCGGCATTGAGCTCCTCTACCAGCGGTGCTCCCTGGAACAGGGTGATCCGCACCCAGAGGTCCGACTTGGGATCGAAACGGCTCGCCCCGAAGAAGGAGAGCTTGGTGCGCAGCAGGTGCATCGGCTTCATGTCGCGATGCCAGAGATTCGCATGAATATCGCCATAGGGCGCCTTGGCCAGGGTCTGGATGCGGCGCACGACTCCCTTGTGGCGAGGATGCTCGAGCAGGAAGTCGACCACCTTGGCTCGCGGCTGGACCTCGAGGAAAGCGCATATGTCCCGGTGGGTCCGCGCTACCCGTGGCCCCATCGCGATGGGTATCTCCTTCTCGGCCCCGGGTTCGGCATGGCGCACCCCGAGCCGCGGCTCTTCCTTCTCGGCAGAGCGATACCAGAACCAGTAGGCGCCTTCCGGGCTATCGTAGTCGTAGGCCAGTGCCCATCCATAGTGGGTCTCGATCAACTGTCGCAGGCGCATGAGCGGCATGTCGGGCTCGAGATCGAGGTTCTCTTCAACCCCCATGTGATCCTCCAGGGCATCCACCTGGTCCGGGTAGAGCTCGATCAACAGGGTATTGATCAGCTCCTGGGCTTCCAGTGGCAGGGTTCGAACGCTCCACTCGACCAGCTGCTGCCAGAGGTCGGCGTCCAGCGGCACGCTTTCAAGCCAGGTCAGCACATCGGGAAGTGCGGCCACGGTAGCGGCATTGCGTTCGCTCTGCTCGGCATCCTCGGTGACAGTCTCATCGAGATGCCGCATGGCGCGTCGGGTCAACTCGATCAGACGAGCACGATCGGTTTCCTCCGGCACCTGGCGCAGGGCCAGCGTCAGCGCCGTCTCCCGCTGGGCGACCCATTGGGCAATCAGCTGGGGGTGATTGATCAGGAAGGGCGCCATGCCGAGCCCCGTTGAGTTGCCGATGCCCAGGTAGCGGCGCAGCTCGGTGGCCAGCGGGCAGGCGGTCGCGGGTGCACGACAGGCTGCCAGGTGCTCCACCTGCTCGATGGAGAAGTGACGCAGCAGGTAGACACCAGCCATCTGTGCCGAGAAGGGTCGCCGGAAATCAGGGTTGTCCAGCAATCGGGCGAAATCGGCGATGCCGAACTTGCCGTTGCCGTAGACCGCTGTGGTGCGATAGAGATAGCCGACGCGGGTCAGCCAGGCGGGGTCGGGCTGCTCGCCACGGGACAGCGCCTCGACGAAGTGAGCGAAGTTGCGCAGGCTCTTGTTGGCCCGCGACAGCACCAGCACCCTGGGGTGCTGACGCCCCGCTTCCTGGAGCGGCACATTGGCGGCCATCTGGGCCAGCAGGCTGTCGTCAACGTCGCCCTCCACCATGCCGAAGGTCACGTCCCAGGCCTCGGCGATCACCCGGTCGGAGCGGTGCGCATCATCCAGCGGCTGGGCGAACATCACGCCGTGGTAGCGGCCATGGGGCGTCTGCAGCCGATAGATGGCTGTACCATGCCCGTTGGCATCCAGGTCGAAGCGCACCCGGCTGATCTGCCACCGCTGACGAGCCATCTGGCGCACCAGGCTGCGCACGAAGCTCAGCCGGGTGGCATGCAGGCTGCCGAGCCGCTCGAGTTGCATTACCTCATCGGCGGGACGCAGACCCAAGGGGGTCGCCGCCAAGCTTTCCGTATCAGTCATTGACGATCACCTTGGGACGAGTGGTAAGACCCTGCTGGCGTGCCATGGCATAGGCCGCCTGGGGGCCGAGCCACAGCGAGGGCAGCAGCACCAGGGAGACGGGAATCGCGGTGATCACGATAAACTGCTGCAGCACGCCGATCTGACCGGCCCCCATATAGAGCAGGATGGCCGCCATCAGCGACATGACCACGCCCCAGAAGATGCGCACGGCAGTATGCGGCTGGTCGTGACCGGTGCAGACCACGGCGATGGCATAGCTCATGGAGTCGCCGGTGGTGGCCACGAAGATGGTGGTCAGCAGCAGGATAGCCAGGGCCATCAGGGTGCCGCCGGGCAGCGCCTGGGCCACGGTGAGGGTCGCCACATCGAACTGGAAGTTGTTGAGCGCCTCGCCGAGGTCGATCACCCCACTGAGCTGGTAGTGGATCCCCGAGCCGCCCAGGAGGGTGAACCACACCGTGGTGGCGATGGGCGCCATCACCGCCACCGCCAGGATCATCTGGCGGATGGTGCGCCCCCGGGAGATGCGCGCCACGAAGATCGCCATCAGCGGGCCATAGCCGATGAACCAGGCGAAGAAGAACACCGTCCACCACTGCATCCACCAGCCCGGGGCGGTTTCCGAGGTCATGGTGGACATGGCCAGGAAGGAGCTCAGGTACTCGCCGAAGCCCTGCAGGTAAGCGTTGGTGAGAAAGAGGGTCGGCCCGAACAGGAAGATGACCGAGGCGATGGCCAGCGCCAGGAAGACATTGAAGCGACTGAGCAGCTGAATACCGCGATGGATGCCGGTGGCCGCCGAGGTGACATAGAGCGCGCCGAGCACGATCAGAATCACCAGCTGGGTCGCATAGCCCTCGGGGACACCGACCAGCTCATGCAGGCCGAAGCTGACCTGGGTCGCCAAAAAGCCGATGGGCCCCACGGTCCCTGCCACCACGGCGATCACGCAGCAGGCATCTACCACGCCGCCGACCCAGCCGCGCATCAGGCGCTCCCCCAGCACCGGGTAGAGCAGGGTGCGCGGCTGCAGTGGCAGGCCCTTGTCATAGTGCCAGTAGGCCAGCACCACGGCAGTCAGGGAGCCCAGCACCGCCCAGGCCAGGAAGCCCCAGTGCATGAACGATTGGGCGAGCGCCCCGGCCACCGCCTCCACGGTGCCCGGCTCGCTGTCAAAGGCCGGCGGTGTGACCACGAAGTGGTAGACCGGCTCGCCGGCGGCGAAGAAGACCCCGCCCCCGGCCAGCAGGGTGCACATGATAATGGAGAGCCACTTGAAGGTGCTCAGCTCCGGGGTGTCCAGGCCGCCCACCTTGGCGCTGGCCGCCGGCGAGACCGCCAGTCCCATGGCGATAAAGAAAGTCAGCAGCAGCAGTAGCTGGAAATAGGCGCCGAGCACGGTGGCGGTCCAGGCGAAGCCGGCGCCGATGGCATCGGCCACGCCCTCCATGTCATACAGCGACAGGACCACAAAGAGCACGATAAAGCCGCTGCTCAGGCCGAGCACGACGGGATCACCCAGGGACTGGAGTCGCTTGCCAGTGTGGGAGTCTAACGCTTGGGATGGTGAAGTCATGGGAGTGCCTCGTTGTATCGTTGTTATGGTGAGAGGGCGATGGGCGTCAGGAAGATACCGGCACGGCGGCACGTTCGAGCAGTGCCACCCAGTTGCGTCCCATGATGCGTTCGACCTCCTCCTCGGCGAAGCCGTGCCGTCGCAGCCCCTCGATCAGCTGGGGAAAGTCGCGGCTGTCGCGCAGCCAGGGCAGCGGTCGCGGCCAGCCGGCATTGCTGGCGCTGCCCTCGCCATAGTCCATCTCCTTGGACCAGCGACCATTGCGCATCCACTCCAGCACCGAGACCGGTTGGTCCTGGCAGAGGTCGGTACCCAGGCCCACATGGTCGATGCCCATCAGATCGACGGTGCGGGCGATCATGTCGCAGTAGGCCTCCAGGGTGCAGTCCGGGCCATCCTTGAGGTGGAAGGGGTAGGCCGAGAAGCCCAGCAGGCCGCCGCTCTCGGCGATTGCCGCGAGGACGCGGTTCGACTTGTTGCGCTTGGCCGGATGGAAGAACTCGGGGTTGGCATGGGAGATGATCACCGGCCGCTCGGAGAACTCGATGGCCTCGAGGGTGGAGCGCTCGGCGCTGTGGGACATGTCGATCACCATGCCGACCCGGTTCATCTCGCGGATCACCTGGCGCCCGAAGCGGGTGATGCCGCTGTCCTCGCTCTCGTAGCAGCCACAGGCCAGCAGGCTCTGGTTGTTGTAGGTGAGCTGCATGATCAGCAGGCCCAGGCGGCGCATCACCGCCACCATGTCGATATCGTCCTCGATGGGCGAGCAGTTCTGGGCCCCCAGGAAGATCCCCACCTTGCCGGCCTCCCGGGCACGGAGGATATCGGCGGGCGCCAGCACCGGCATGATCAGGTCGGCGTGCTGATCGAAGCGACGGTTCCACTCCCCCAGCCGGGAGAGGGTCTCCCGGGTGGTCTCGTGATAGACCAGGGTGGCATGGACGGCATCGACGCCGCCCTCGCGCATCTGCTGGAAGATCTCCCGGGACCAGTTGGAGTACTGCAGGCCGTCGACGGTCAGGATTTGCTTGGTCATGGAATGCTCCTCGAGCCTGGCATCAGTTGGCTTTGACATAGCAGGTCTTGACCACGGTGTAGAACTCCCGGGCATAGCGGCCCTGCTCGCGGGGGCCGAAACTCGAGTCCTTGCGACCGCCGAAGGGCACGTGGTAGTCGGTGCCGGCAGTGGCCAGGTTGACCATCACGCAGCCAGTCTCGGCGCGGGCCTTGAACTCGCTGGCCAGTTTCAGGGAGTCGGTGATGATGCCGGCGGTGAGGCCGAAGTTGGTGTCGTTGAGGGTCGCGATGGCCTCGTCCATGTCCGCGACCTTGATCACGCAGGCGATGGGGCCGAAGACCTCCTCACGGTTGATGGCCATGGCGTTGGTGGTCTCGGTGAACAGGGCCGGCGCCATGAAATAGCCGTCGCTGCCGCACTCAAGGCGCTCGCCGCCGAAGACCAGCGCGGCGCCGTCTGCCTTGGCGCGCTCGATCCAAGCCAGGTTGGATTCCAGTTGACGGGCCTCGGCCACCGGGCCGATCTGCACCCCCTCCGCCAGGGCCGGTCCCACCTTGGCCCTGGCCAGGCGGGCCACCAGCTTCTCGACGAAGGCATCGTGGATCGCCTCATGCACGATCAGGCGTGACGAAGCGGTGCACTTCTGGCCGGTGCCCGAATAGGCACCGTTGTAGGCGGCCTCCACGGCCAGGTCGAGATCGGCGTCCTCGGCGACGATCAGCGCATTCTTGGAACCCATCTCCAGCTGGCACTTGACCAGGTTGCCGGCAGTGGCCGCCGCCACGCGGCGCCCCACGTCCAGTGAGCCGGTGAAGGTCAGGGCATCGATCTCGGGGCTCGAGATCAGTGCCTCGCCGACGCTGCCGCCAGCGCCCATCACCAGGTTGAAGGTGCCGGCGGGCAGTGCCTGGCGACTGATGATCTCGGTTAGCGCCCAGGCGCTGGCGGGCACCAGGTTGGCGGGCTTGAAGATCACCGCATTGCCGAAGGCCAGCGCCGGGGCGATCTTCCATACCGCCGTGGCCATGGGGAAGTTCCAGGGGCTGATCACCCCCACCACCCCCACCGGCTCGCGACGGGTCTCCACCTCGACCCCGGGGCGCACCGAGTCCACCCGCTCATCGATCTGGCGCAGCACCTCGGCGGCGTAGTAGTGGAAGAACTGCGCCGAGCGGCCCACCTCGCCGATCCCCTCGGCCAAGGGCTTGCCCTCCTCGCGGGAGAGCAGACGCCCCAGTTCCTCCTTGCGGGCCGCCAACTCGTCGCCGATGGCCATCAGCAGCCCATAGCGCTGCTCCAGGCCACTCCTGGCCCACTCGCGCTGGCCCTGCCTGGCCGCGGCGATGGCCTCGTTCACCTGGGCGGCGCTGGCCTGGGCGTAGTGGCCGATCAGGTCACTGGTGTCCGAGGGGCTGTGGTTGGCGATGGTGCTCTCGCCCTCGCGCCACTGGCCAGCGATGAAAAGCGGATAGGAATGGGACATGGGATACCTCCTGGATAGCGTTGACGTCATCCTAGGAGAGCCACCAAGATAAGGATAATCAATAAATACGATAAAATGATCAGGAAGACTTACCATGCTGCCCGAACTGAAGCTCCAGCCGCTTCGCTGCGTGCTGGCCATCACCGACCAGGGCGGCTTCCATGCCGCGGCCAAGCATCTGCATCGCAGCCAGCCGGCGATCTCCATGGCGGTGCGCGACCTCGAGGAACGTCTCGGACAGCCACTCTTCGAGAAGGGCAATGGCAAGGCAGCGCTGACACCCTTCGGTCAATGGTGCCTGCCGCGCTTTCGTGAACTGGTGGCCCACCACGACCGGGTAAGCCGCGATGCCCTGGCCATGGCCTGCCACCAGGCCGGTCGAGTGGACATCGCGACGGTGCCCTCGGTGGCCAGCCGGCTGATGCCCGGCATCCTGGCAAGCTTCGTGATCGACTTCCCGGGCATCGAGATCAGCCTGCAGGATGGCCACTCCGAACTGGTCAGCCAGATGGTGCTGACCGGCGAGGTGGAGTTGGGCATCACCAGCCTCTGGCAACCCGAGCAGGGACTGGACTTCATTGCGCTGCTGCACGATGCGATCGGCGTGGTGTGCCGAGACGACCACCCACTAGCCACGAAGGAGCGACTCCACTGGCGCGAGCTGGTCGGACACACCCTGATCCGCAACGGAACTTCGCGTCTGCTCGAGGGCTCACCGGCCGCCGAACTGCTCGAACGCAGTACCCTGTACATCTCCAACATGATCTCGCTGACCGCCATGCTCGAGGCGGGCATCGGCATCACCACCCTGCCGCGCCTGGCGTTCCAGGAGGAGCATGCCCGGCTGCGCTTCGTGCCCCTGGCGGAACCCCGCCTGGAGCGCCGGATCGGGTTGATCTGCCGGGCCGGCGTCAGCCTGTCGCCGGCGGCCGAGGCGATGCAGCGGTATGTGATGGCCTACCTGGCCGACCGGAGTGCGTGACCGCAGGCCCCGTGGGGGTCAATTCCCGAACTGGCTGGCGGCACCACCTTTTGGCGCTAGCCCTCGGCCAGTTCAGGCACTCCTTAGGCAGCCACGCTGCCGTGGGGGTCAATTCCCGAACTGGCTGGCGGCATCACCCTTTGGCGCTAGCCCTCGGCCAGTTCAGGCACTCCTTAGGCAGCCACGCTGCCGTGGGGGTCAATTCCCGAACTGGCTGGCGGCATCACCCTTTGGCGCTAGCCCTCGGCCAGTTCAGGCACTCCTTAGGCAGCCACGCTGCCGTGGGGGTCAATGACGAATTTCTTGGCCGCACCACCATCGAAGTCGGCGTAGCCACGGGGCGCCTCATCCAGGGAGATCAGCTCGACGTTGACCGCGTCGGCGATCTTGACCTTGCCGAAGAGGATCGCCTGCATCAGCGGGCGGTGGTACTTCATCACCGGGCACTGGCCGGTGTGGAAGCTATGGGATTTGGCCCAGCCGAGGCCGAAGCGCATGCTCAGGGCACCCTGCTTGGCGGCGGCGTCGGCCGCACCGGGGTCCTCGGTCACGTAGAGGCCCGGGATGCCGATCTGGCCGCCGGCGCGGGTCAGCGACATGGCCGAGTTGAGCACGGTGGCAGGCGCCTCCTTGCCGTGGTTGCAGCCGCAGGCGTGGGCCTCGAAGCCGACGCAGTCGACGAAGGCATCGACCTCACGCTCGCCGAGGATCACCTCGATCTTGTCGGCCATATCGCCATCCTGGGTCAGGTCGAGGGTTTCGCAGCCGAAGCTGCGGGCCTGGGCCAGACGTTCTTCGATCATGTCGCCGACGATCACGCAGGCCGCGCCCAGCAGCTGGGCGGAGACCGCCGCGGCCAGGCCGACCGGGCCGGCGCCGGCGATGTAGACGGTGGAGCCCGGCCCGACGCCGGCGGTGACGCAGCCGTGGAAGCCGGTGGGGAAGATATCGGAGAGCAGGGTCAGGTCACGGATCTTCTCCATGGCCTGGTCGGCATCCGGAAACTTCAGCAGGTTGAAGTCCGCGTAGGGCACCATGACGTACTCGGTCTGTCCGCCGACCCAGCCGCCCATGTCCACGTAGCCGTAGGCGGCACCGGGGCGCGCCGGGTTGACGTTGAGGCAGATGCCGGTCCGGCCCTCCTTGCAATTGCGGCAGCGCCCGCAGGCGATATTGAACGGCACCGAGACCAGGTCACCGGGCTGGATGAATTCGACGTCGCGACCACACTCGACGACGAGACCGGTGATCTCGTGGCCCAGCACCAGGCCGGAGGGCGCGGTGGTGCGTCCGCGCACCATGTGCTGATCGCTGCCGCAGATGTTGGTGGTAACGACTTTCAGGATCACACCGTGATCACATTTGCGATTGCCGAGGGCGAGCTCCGGATAGGGAATGGACTCGACGGCGACGTTGCCCGGCCCCTTGTAGACGACGCCGCGGTTGGCTTGGCTCATGGCTGGCTCCTTGATGTTGTGGCCACGGACAGCGTGGCGGTGGCGGAGACTTCCGCTGCTCCAGCCTAGGCCCTCCAGGGCGGCCCTCTTGCTCCACAGAGGCATCCGCATGCCTGTTCGAGACATCGTCCCGACGCCATGGGCCGACGGACAATCAAAGGTCGCTTTCAGGACACCGCCCTCCTCCTCCCCCCCCACCAACAATGCCCGGGCCCCGGGCACCGATGCCGGGGTTCTTGTCGATGACTCCCGCGCCGCCTGGCAGGGGTGAGGCTGACCTCGACGTCGCAGGGTCAAGCAGGCATGGTTATCCTCTCGGTATCCGCCAAGACATCAGGTGAATACCGGAGTGACACCCACCGACCCAGCGTTCATGGTCACTCACACCAAGGAGGAACTCCCCCCATGTCGAACCGTTTTGCACAACGCCTGTGCCTGACCGCCCTGTTGTCGCTGCTGGCGCTGGCCTCTCATGCTGTCGCCCAGCAGGCCCCTCCGGAGAGCGCCGGTGCCGATGTCCAGACCGAGCAGTTCCGGGACTGGGAGGTGATCTGCCCGCCCGACAGCCACCAGGGTGTCTGTACCATGAACCAGCTGGTCACCAACCCGGACAGCAACGACCCCCTGATGCAGGTGATCGTGGGCTATCCCCCCGAGCTCGAGGGGCAGCCGGCGATGACCTTCCTGCTGCCGCTGGGCGTGCGACTCGCCCCGGGCCTGCAGCTGAGCGTGGGCAGCGCCCAGCCGGCCCCGTTCCCCTACCAGGTCTGCCTGGAACAGAGCTGTCGCGCCGACCTGCCCCTCGAACCGTCCCTGCTGCAAGCACTGCGCGGCGGCAGCAGCGCGACCCTCAGCCTGATCGGCCCGCGCGGCAACCGCATGGACCTGGATATCTCACTGATGGGCTTCACCGACGCCAGCGCGAGCATCGCCCCCTGACGGTCGAACCTGCCCCGCCCAGACGACAGCCCCGGCCGGGTGCCGGGGCTTTGCGTTGGGGGATGGATGACGTGGGGCTAACGGAGCACGCTCTCTTCCTTGAGCAGCTTGAAGATCGCCTCGGCCCCCTGCGCCGGGGTGACGTCGCTGAGCACCTGCCCACCCCCGCCCTCGGCCTTGGCCGCCGCGGCCTTGAAGCGGTCCCGCGCCGAGGCCGCCTTGATGATTTTCAGGCGCTTGGGGCGCTTGCGCGCCGGCTGGCACTGCCACTGGGCCAGCGAGTGATCCTCGACCACCGGGGCCTCGACAATTTCCAGCCGCGCACGGCGCGCCGGCCCGTAGGCACTCTGGCGCGGTGCCGGGGCCGCGGCGTCCACGGTGAGGATGGCCGGCAGACGGACCCTCAGGCGACGCCGCTGGCCCCGGGGCAGCGCCTGCAGCAGCGTCGCCACGCCAGCCTCGACCCCCTCCACCGCGACCAGGCCGCTGACCAACGGCCAGCCCAGCCGCTCGGCCAGCAGATAGGGCAGCAGGCCGGAGCCCTCGCCCTGCTCGGCCCGCTCCCCGGCAATCACCAGCTGCGGCGCGGCCGCCGCGAGGTACTCGGCCAGGGCCGGCAGCACGTCGGCACCCGGCGTCTGCTCGATCAGCGTCAGCGCCTCGAAGCCCATGCCCAGGTAGCCGCGCAGGGCCGCCTCGCTGGCCTCGTCGAGAGCGCCGGCATGGAGCAGGCTGACCTCGGCACCGGGGGCCGAGTGCGCCAGCTCCACGCCGCGAGCGTCCCGGTCGGCGCGCCGGCGGCGTCCGGTCAGCGGATGGCGACCGACGGAGACCAACACGCTCACCGCCAGGGCCGGGGTCTCACCATTCTCAGGCTGCATCACGCTTCTCCTCTCTGGACTGCTCCACCAGGGCCACCAGTGCCTCGAGCAGCCGGGTCGAATCGCCGATCACCGCCAGATCGGCGCGCTTGATCATGTCGCAGCCGGGATCCATGTTGATGGCCACCACCTTGTCGCAGCCCTGGATGCCCTGCAGGTGCTGGATGGCCCCCGAAATGCCCACGGCCACGTAGACCCGGGCACTGACCCAGGTGCCGGTGGCGCCGACCTGGCGGTCGCGGGCCATATGGCCGTCGTCCACCGCCACCCGGGACGCCCCCTCGGTGGCCCCCAGCACCCGGGCGGCATGATGGAAGCCAGCCCAGTCGCCCACCCCATTGCCGGCGGAGAGGATGAACTCCGCCTCGGAGAGCGCCACCCCGGCCGGGTCCACCGCCACCGGGCCGAGATCCTCGATGCGCGCCAGCTGCGACGGCAGTGCCACGGGCAGCGCCATGCCACGCGCCGCATGGCGGGTCTCACTGACCGGCTCGGCGCACTCGGCCAGGGCCAGGACCAGGCGCGGCAAGGGGCGCCGGAAATCGAGGCTGTCGGTGGCGCCGCGGGCAGTACAGCACCAGCCCAGCGGCGCCTCGGCGTCGGCCTCCAGCTGCCAGACGCCGGTGGCCGGCCGCTCCCCGAGCCGGGCCACCAGGCGCCGTCCCAGGTCGGCGCCGCCCAGCGGCGAATCCGGCAGCAGCCAGTGCCGCGGCTGCCAGGCCCGCTCCACGGCCACCAGGGCACCGAGCCGCGCCTCGGGAGCGAAGCCCTCGAAGCCGGGGGCGTCGAGGTGCAGCAGCCGGTCGATGCCGGCCTCACCAAGTGAGGAGTCCTTGTGCTCGCCGAAGAGCACTGCCAGCACCGCGCCGGGCCGTTCGGGGTCCGTATCGGCCAGCTGCCGGGCCAGCCCGAGCAGGTCCCGGTCATGGGCGGAGAGGCGCCCCCCGGCCATGTCCGGCACCACGGCGACCAGGAAGGCGGGCTCGGGGATCTCCACCACACGCCGACTGTCCTGGGTCGCCACGCTCCCCGCCGCCGCTACCTGACCGCCCTGCTGGCCACCGCTGCGGTCGATGCGTTTGATGCCGTTGGGCCCGATAAAACCCAGGGCATGGGGGTCCTTGCGCATCAGGCCGCCGGGCCCCATCCATTCGCTCCTCGTGCCCCCTGCGCGCTGCGCAAGCAGCTCCCGGTGCTCGGGATGCAGGCGGTTACGGGCGATCCACTCCCTGCGCGGATCACGACGCGGGATCTCGGTCATCACACCACCTCCACGGCCCGGGGCCGTCGTGTCTTTGCGGAATCTTCGACGGGCGCTTCCATCAGGGCATCGGCCACCAGCTCGGCGATATCGCGCACCTCGGAAGTGGCGTCCACCACCCCCTCGAGCATGGCGGTGCACTGCGGGCAGCCCACGGCGACCAGCTCGGCCCCGGTCGTCTCGACGTCGTTCATGCGCATGTCGGGAATCCGCCGCTTGCCGGGGATATCGGTGATCGGCGCGCCGCCCCCGCCGCCGCAGCAGCGCGAACGGAAGCCGGAGCGCTCCATCTCGGCGACCTGGATGCCGAGCGCCTCGAGGACCCGACGCGGCGCCTCGTACTCGCCGTTGTAGCGACCGAGGTAGCAGGGGTCATGGTAGGTCACGCGCCCGCCCTTCCAGGGCCGGAAGGCCAGGCGGCCGGCATCGTACAGCTCGGCGATATAGGTGCTGTGGTGGAAGACGCGATAGTGGCCGCCGAGCTCGCCATACTCGTTGCCCAGCACATGGAAGCTGTGCGGGTCGCAGGTGACAATATGCTGGAAGCGATACTGGGCCAGGGTGTCGATATTGCGCCGCGCCAGGCTCTGGAAGGTGGCCTCGTCGCCCAGGCGCCGGGCCACGTCACCGCTGTCGCGCTCCTCGTTGCCGAGCACCGCGAAGTCCACCTCGGCGGCGCGCAGCACCTTGACCAGCGCCCGCAGGGTGCGCTGATTGCGCATGTCGAAGGCGCCGTCGCCGAGCCACAGCAGGACGTCGACCTGCTGCAGGTCGGCGATCAGCGGCAGGTCGAGGTCGGCGGCCCAGTGCATGCGAGCGCCGGGGGCGAAGCCACCGGGATTATCGGTGGCGATCAGGTTGTCGAGGACCTCGGGGGCCTTGTTGGGCGTCGCGCCACGCTCCAGGGTCAGGAAGCGGCGCATGTCGACGATGGCGTCCACGTGCTCGATCATCATCGGGCACTCCTCGACGCAGGCGCGGCAGGTGGTGCAGGACCACAGGGTCTCGGCATCGACCAGGGCAGTACCCTGTCGCGCCACGATGGGGCCATGCGGATTGCCGTAGTGCTCCCCCACCGGCTTTCCAGGGTAAGGAGATCCCGCATAGCCTGCGTCGCTTCCCCCGGCCAGGCCGACGACCATGTCCTGGATCAGCTTCTTGGGGTTGAGCGGCTGGCCGGCAGCAAAGGCCGGGCAGACCGCCTCACAGCGGCCGCACTGCACGCAGGCGTCGAAGCCCAGCAGCTGGTTCCAGGTGAAGTCGCTGGGCTTTTCCACGCCCAGTGGCGCCGTCTCATCATCCAGATTCAGCGCCTTGAGGCCGGTGGAGCGCCCCTCTCCTCCCGTCTTGCTGGAAAAGCGCTCCGGGCGGCGATGGAAGGCCAGGTGCAGGGCGCCGGCGAAGGCGTGCTTCATGGGCCCGCCCCAGGTCACGCCGACGACCATCTCGGCCAGACCCCAGACCACCACCGCGGCCAGCAGCAGCGCCAGCAGCCAGTGGCCCATCACTTGAGAAAGGCCGGCAGGCAGGATGCCCACCGTGGGCAGGGTGATCAGGAAGACGCCGACCGAGAACGCCATCAGGCTCTTGGGCAGGCGCATGAAGGCGCCCTTGGAGAGCCGCGCGGGCGGGTTGCGCCGGCGCCGGGCCACGAAGAGGCTGCCCACGAACATGGTCGCGCTGGCCGCCAGCAGCAGCGCGCCCAGCACCGGGTTGGCGAGCCCCAGGCCATGCACCAGGATCATCAGCACGGCGGCGGCCACGAAGCCACCGGCGGTGGCCACATGGGTGTTGGACATCACCCTGTCACGCCCCACCACATGGTGCAGGTCCACCAGGTAGCGGCGCGGCAGGGCCGCCAGGCCCTTTAGCAGCGGCACGGAAGAGGGCCGCCCCTGGCGCCACAGGCGAACGCGCCGCCAGGCGCCGATCGCCGCCAGGGCCAGGGCGGAGAAGATCAGGATCGGAAGAATTGTATTTAGCATCACAGCTCACCTGACGGGCGAGCTAGAAGCTGGAAGCCGGAAGCTGGAAGAAAAGGGCGAAAAGCCGCGTTTCACTTCCAGCTTCAAGCTTCTGGCTTCCAGCTGGTGGTTAAAAGTCCTTGCAGATCCGCAGGGCGTCGTAGATGGCCGCATGGGTGTTACGCGGCGCCGTGCAGTCGCCCAGGCGGAACAGCAGGAAGCCGTCCCCCGCTTCGCTCAGGCAAGGCTGGGGCTGGATGGCGTAGAGCGCCTCCAGGTCCACCTGCCCCTTGTTGCGGGACCGCGCCTTGAGGGCGTAGTAGAGGGCCTCGTCGGGACGCACGCCGTTCTCCACCACCACCTGGTCGACCACCCGCTCCTCCAGGGCGCCGGTGTACTCGTTCTCGAGCACCGCCACCAGGCCGTCGCCCTCGCGGTAGACCTTGTGCAGTGCGAGGTCGGAGGTCATGATCACCTCCTTCTCGTAGAGGCTGCGGTAGTAGGTGGGGAAGGTGGTGCCGCCCACCGCCGCGCCGGGCTTGATATCGTCGGTGACGATCTCCACCTTGGCGCCCTTGTCGGCGATGAAGTCCGCCGCCGAGACGCCGGAGAACTCGCAGATGGCGTCATAGATCAGCACGTTCCTGCCTGGCGCCACCCTGCCGGAGAGCACGTCCCAGGTGCTGACCACCAGGCTCTCCTCGGGATTCTCCGAGTAGCCCCACGCCGGTACCTGGCTGAGGAAGGGCTGGCCGCCGGTGGCCAGCACCACGATATCCGGGCGCAGGTCCTCGATGGTGGCCACATCGGCGCGGGTGCCCAGGCGCAGGTCGACGTTGAGGCGCGCCAGCTCCAGCTGATACCAGCGGGTGATACCGGCGATCTGGTCGCGGCTTGGGGCCTTGGCGGCGATGGTGATCTGCCCACCCAGGGCCTCGGCGGCCTCGAACAGGGTGACGTCATGGCCCCGCTCGGCGGAGACCCGGGCCGCCTCCATGCCGCCGGGGCCGCCGCCGACAACGACCACCTTGCGCTTGGGCCCCTCGGCCTTCTCGATGATATGCGGCAGGCCCATATATTCCCGCGACGTCGCGGCGTTCTGGATGCACAGCACGTCCAGGCCCTGGTACTGGCGGTCGATGCAGTAGTTGGCCCCCACGCACTGCTTGATCTGGTCGATCTGGCCCATCTTGATCTTGGCGATCAGGTGCGGGTCGGCGATATGCGCGCGGGTCATGCCCACCAGGTCCACATAGCCCCCCTCCAGTATCCGCTGCGCCTGGTTGGGGTCCTTGATGTTCTGGGCGTGGATCACCGGCACGCCGACCACTTCCTTGATGCCCGCCGCCAGGTGCAGGAAGGGCTCCGGCGGATAGGACATGTTGGGAATCACGTTGGCCAGCGAGTTGTGGGTATCGCAGCCCGAGCCGACCACGCCGAAGAAGTCGACGTGGCCGGTGGCATCGTAGTAGGCGGCGATCTGCTTCATGTCGTCGTGGGAGAGGCCGTCCGGGTGGAACTCGTCGCCGCAGATGCGCATGCCCACCACGAAGTCGTCGCCCACCTCGGCGCGCACCGCCTTGAGCACTTCCATGCCGAAGCGCATGCGGTTCTCGAAGCTGCCGCCCCACTGATCGTCGCGCTTGTTGACCCGCGGGCTCCAGAACTGGTCGATCAGGTGCTGGTGCACGGCGGAGAGCTCGACGCCATCGAGGCCCCCTTCCTTGGCCCGGCGCGCTGCCTGGGCGAAGTCGCCGATGATGCGCCAGATCTCCTCCTCCTCGATGGTCTTGCAGGTCGAGCGGTGGACCGGCTCGCGGATACCGGAGGGAGACAGCAGGGTCGTCCAGTCGAAGCCATCCCAGCGCGAGCGGCGACCCATGTGGGAGATCTGGATCATGATCTTGCCGCCGTGCTGGTGGACGGCGTCCGCCAGGTTCTGGAAGTGCGGGATGATGCGGTCGGTGGAGAGATTCACCGAGCTCCACCAGCCCTGGGGGCTGTCGATGGAGACCACCGAGGAGCCGCCACAGATGGAGAGGCCACAGCCACCCTTGGCCTTCTCCTCGTAGTACCTGACGTAGCGCTCGGTGGTCATGCCGCCGTCGGTGGCATAGACCTCGGCGTGGGCGGTGCTGACCACCCGGTTGCGGATGGTCAGCTTGCCGATCTGGATCGGCTGGAAGAGTGCGTCGAATGCCATGTTGGTGACTCCTCAGCCCCGGGGGGTGTCGAGCGGGCGGGTGACGAAGCGGCCCACATCGCAGCCTTCCTCGGCGGCGCTCTGGGTCTGCTCGGCGAGGGTGCGAAGCGCGCTGCCGCGGGCCGCCAGGATCTGGTCCATGGCCCCGGCGAACCAGCCGGTGAACATGTATTCGATCTTGCGGCCCACCTGGCCCAGCTGGTAGACGAAGGCGCTGTGCTCCAGGCGCACCCGGCAGGTGCCGGCGTCGAGGTCGAGGGTTTCAACGATGAACCGGCCCCAGCCGCGCTGGGAGAGCCGCGTCATATAGTGCTCAAACACCACCTCACCCTGAAGACCGTGCAATTCGGCCTCCTTCTCGCACCAGTGCCAGGCGCTCCTGTAGCCGGCGTGGTAGAGGATCTCGGCGTACTTATCCACCCCCAGGGCTTCTTCAACAGCCAGGTGGTTGTTGATAAAGAAGTGCCGCGGCACGTAGAGCATCGGCAGGGCGTCGGTGGTCCACACGCCGGTCTCGGCATCCACCTCGATGGGCAGTTCGGGGGCCATCTGGGTCACGGTTGAATTCCTCGAAATCGTTGTTCTATAAGGTGAGCGGCGCCGGGGATAGGTCGTAGAGTCAGGCGCCCCAAACCTCTTTCAAGACACGCACCCAGTTCTCGCCCATGATCTTGCGCACCACAGGCTCGCTGAAGCCACGGCGTAGCAGCGCCTCGGTGAGATTGGGGAACTCGCCGATGGTGCGGATGCCCTCTGGGTTGATGATCTCACCGAAGCGGGTCAGACGGCGGGCGTAGCCCTTGTCGTGGGTGAGCCACTCGAAGAAGTCCTGGCCGTGGCCCTGGGTGAAGTCGGTGCCGATGCCGATGGCATCCTCGCCGACGATATTCATCACGTACTCGATGGCCTCGACGTAGTCGTCGATGGTGGCGTCGACGCCGGCACGCAGGAAGGGGGTGAACATGGTCACGCCGACGAAGCCGCCGCGCTCGGCGATGAACCTGAGCTCGGCGTCGGACTTGTTGCGCGGGTGCTCCTTGAGCCCCGAAGGCAGGCAGTGGGAATAGCAGACCGGCTGGGTAGAGGCCTCGATCACCTCCCGGGAGGTGGTCTCGCCGACGTGGGAGAGGTCGCACATGATGCCGACCCGGTTCATCTCGGCGACGATCTCGTGGCCGAAGCCAGACAGCCCGCCGTCACGCTCGTAGCAGCCGGTGCCCACCAGGTTCTGGGTGTTGTAGCACAGCTGCACGATGCCCACGCCCAGCTGCTTGAAGACCTCCACGTAGCCGATCTGATCCTCGAAGGCGTGGGCGTTCTGGAAGCCGTAGAGGATGCCGGTCTTGCCCTCCTCCTTGGCGCGGGTGATGTCGGCGGTGGTGCGCACCGGGCGTACCAGGTCACTGCAATCGGCCATCAGCGCATTGGACCTGACGATGTTGTCGACGGTAGCCTGGAATCCCTCCCAGACGGAAACCGTGCAGTTAGCCGCCGTCAGCCCACCGCGACGCATATCCTCGAACAGGTCGCGGTTCCACTTGGCGATGATCAGGCCATCGATGACGATGGCGTCGTCGTGAAGCTCTTTTGGGGTCATGTATGCCACTCCGGGGATGTGTTCCACTCGACGGCAGCATAGCGCCGGCCCACCCCGGCTCGACGCCTGGAAGCGACGGGGAGAATCCCAAAAACGTCATGACTGTCGCGGTTACGACGAGCGACGTCACCATGCTGACCCGTGACGGGCCGGCATGGTGATCGGTGCTGCAGAGGGTGACAGGGAGGCAGTGATCAGGAGCGCAGCAGGACGCTGGCGTAGGTCGGCTCGCCGCGCGCCTGATCGAGGGCCTTGACGGCCGAGGAGACCGGCTCGACCGGATAGGCCTCGAAAGACAGCAGGTCCAGGTTGCCCACCAGCTGTTCGCAGGGCGGCGACACCGGCACCCTGACCGGACTCGCGCCCAGCCGTTCGTCTCGGGGCGGCTGACCGAAGAACTCCCGGTAGCATTTCGAGAAGTGCGGGGTGGAGACGAAGCCGCAGGCAGACGCCACCTCGATGATCGAGATCGAGGTCTGCTTGAGCAACTGGCGGGCGCGGGTCAACCGCAGCTTGAGGTAGTAGCGCGACGGCGAGCAGAGCAGGTATTTCTGGAAGAGCCGCTCGAGCTGGCGACGCGACACGTCGACATAGGCCGCCAGTTCCTCGAGCCCGATGGGCTCCTCCAGGTTGGCCTCCATGAGCGCGACGATCTCCAGCAGCTTCGGCTGGGTCGTGCCAAGGATATGCTTGAGCGGCACCCGCTGGAGATCCTGCTCCCCGCGCACACGGTCACAGATGAACATCTCGGAAATCCCCGCCGCGAGCTCGCGGCCATGGTCCCGCCCGATCAGGGTCAGCATCATGTCCAGGGGGGCGGTCCCGCCAGAGGCCGTCGCCCTATCGCGGTCGATGGAGAACAGCCGGGTCGTCAGCATGGCCCGAGGAAAGGACTCCTGCATGGCGGCCAGGCACTCCCAGTGGACGCTGGTCTCGTAGCCATCCAGCAACCCCGCCTTGGCCAGCGCCCAGCTGCCGGTGCAGATCCCGCCCAGCCGACGGGAGAGGCGTGCCTGGCCCTGCAGCCAGGCGACATGCTCGCGCTGTACCGTGCGCGCCGGCCCCACCCCGCCACAGACCACCACCATGTCCAGCGCCAGCGGCACCGTGATCGCCGCATCCGGCGTGACCTTGAGGCCATCGCTGGCCAAGATCGGCTCGCCATCGATGCTCAGGGTGAACCAGCGGTAGAGCTCACGACCGGCGAGCTGGTTGGCCATGCGCAATGGCTCGATGGCCGAGGCCAGCGAGAAGAGGGTGAAGTTTTCCAGCAGCAGGAAGCCGATAGCCTGGGGAGCGACCGGCTTTCGCGGCGCCTGGGGAGGGAGCGTCATGGCGAGACTCCTGTAGGGGGTCGTACACGGGTTGTTGTTATGCCGGTATCCGGACGCCCACCGGTATCTGGCTGTCGCGATCAGGCAAGCCCATCCCGAAAAGCACCGCATGGCGTCGTGATCTGGTACGTCACCATTGCACAGCCGCCGGGGGGGGAGCTATCGCATAACGACCATCGTGTCGCTTTCAGGAGGGGAAGAAGTCGCTGACAGACAAGGCGGAATACATCCTTGTCGAACACGCCCGCCAGGCCTTCCAGGATCTTCAACCGACAAGGGGCGGTGGCGGCGGGCCGGCGCTTGCCGGGCGCACCATCGGCGACAGGCACTGCCTACCCGCCGGTCATGTTCATGAAGCGCACGACTTGCACCTCGCCATCGGTCGAGAAATGGTGGCGCTCGGGCTTCTTCGTCATGGCGGCGATGATGGTGGCCTTGAGGCGCTCGCTGTCACCGGGGTGACGGCGCAGCACGGCGCGCAGGTCCACGGAGTGCTCATTGCCCAGGCAGAGCAGCAGGCGGCCCTCGGCGGTGACCCGCACCCGGTTGCAGGCGTCGCAGAAGTTGTGGCTGTGGGGCGAGATGAAACCGATCCGCGAGTCGCTGTCGGCCATCCGGAAGTAGCGCGAGGGGCCGAGGGTGGTCTCGGTGGTAGGTACCAGGGCGTGGCGGGACTCGATGGTGGCGCGCACCTCGTCGCTTCCGCAGAAGGTCGCGGCGCGATCGTGGCCGATGGCCTCGCCAAGCGGCATCTCCTCGATAAAGCTGATGTCCACCTGCTCCTCTCTGGCGAACTCCACCAGGTCGAGCACCTCGTCGTCGTTGCGCCCCTTGAGGATCACGGCGTTGAGCTTGATGCGCGCAAAGCCGGCCTCCCGGGCGGCGCGGATGCCGTCGAGGACCTTCCCCAGGTCTCCGGTGCGGGTCAGGGCGCGAAAGCGCGCCGGGTCGAGGGTGTCGAGGCTGACATTGAGGCGTGACAGGCCACCAGCGCGCAGCGCAGCGGCGTGTTTCACCAGGCCGGCGCCGTTGGTGGTCATGGCGAAGTCGCACAGCCCCGGCAGGGCGCCAACCTGCTCCACCAGGGTCTCGATGCCGCGCTTGACCAGCGGTTCGCCGCCGGTGAGGCGGATCTTCTCCACGCCCAGCTCGATGAAGGCGCGGCACAGGGTGGCCATCTCCTCCAGGGTGAGCACCTGGGCGCGGGGCAGGAAGGTCATCTCCTCGGCCATGCAGTAGACGCAGCGGAAGTCGCAGCGGTCGGTGACCGAGAGGCGCAGGTAGCGAACGGTGCGGCCGAAGCCGTCGACGAGCCCGCTCATGGGCGGGCCCTGGCGGGCGCGACGCCGGCCTCGGCGTCCATCGGCAGGCGGGCGATCAGCTCGCCCACCTCGGCGGCCACCTCCGCCACGGTTCCCTCGTCATAGAACTGGCCGCGGCGCTTGCGCAGGCCGCGCTCGTAGAGCCTGACGTGCTCGGTGGGGGTAACGCCGGCATTGGCCAGGCAGTGGCTGGCGCAGTGCATCTGGCAGCCGTCGATGGCCACGACGGGCCGGCCGGAGCGCGCGGTGCGAACCAGGCCAGGCACCCCGCCGCCGACGCCGGCGATACAGGACATCTCGGCCACACCGCCGTGGTCGAGGCGCAGGGCCACGTCGTTGGCCAGCTGGGCCACATCGGAGCAACCGGAGCAGGAGTAGACCAGGGTGCGGGGCTTGCTGGTGGCTCGGGACATCTTGCCTCCCTCTTCCGGTGCGTTCCTGACATCCCTCGGGACGTCAGTCGTCGGTCATCATGAAGTCGCGCAGCTTCTGCTCATCCAGCACGGTGAGCCGCTGGCGATCGATGTTGATGGCGCCGCTGTCGCGCAGCTTGGCCAGCAGCCGCGACAGGGTCTCGGGTGTCATGGCGAGCTGAGCGGCCAGCCAGCGCTTGGGGATGGTCAGCCGGATCACCCGAGGGGCTCTCGAGCGCCCCGAAGGCAGCTGGCGCAGCACGTAGCTGACCAGCCGCGACATGGCATCCCCCTGGGTCAGCAGCGCCAGGTCCTCGAGACGGTCGGTGAGCTCCAGCGCCAGGCGGCTCATGAACTCGGCCCGGCAGGCCGGCTGGCGATCGAGGATCTCACGGCAGAGGGCCGCCGGGATCGAGAGCACGTTGGTACGCCGCAGCGCCTCGGAGGAGTAGAGGTAGGCGCCGGCGCTGGAGACCATGCTCAGCTCGCCCAGGGTGCCGCCGCGCTCGACGCAGCGGATGGTGGCCATGCGGCCGTCACCGGCGCTGCGCACCAGCCGCACGGTGCCGCTGATCACGATGTGCAGCCACTGGGCCGGGGTCTCCTGTCGAAACAGCCATTCGCGGGGCTTCAGGGTGCGCAGCTCGGACGCCTCGAGCAGCGCCTCGAGCTCTTCTTCACCCAGGCCGGCGAGCCAGGGCACCCCCAGCACCAGCTCGCGCAGCTGACGGGGGTTGAAGAGCAGTTCAGTCGAGGAACTGGGCGGCGGGACAGTATTCGTAGGCATGGCCTTCCTCCACATTATTGTTGGCGTCGATCACCAGGTAGCCATGGGCCTGGCTTGCCGCGCTGAGCATGTGGGAGCCCTGGCCGCCGGCCAGGCGAGCCACCGGCGTCCCTGCCGCCCAGTCGAGTACCACGCGCAGCAACTCACGACGTCCCTTGGGGCCGCGCCGGGAGAAGCCGGCGACCACCGGGAAGCGCTGCAGCGGCGCTGCCTCGCGCCCCTGGCGGACCTGCACGAAGGGCAGTGCCAGCAGCTGCCAACCCACCAGCGAGGCCACGGGGTTGCCCGGCAGGGCAATCAGAGGCGTGCCGTCGCTCAGCGAATCCCCCAGGTAACCGAGGGCGAAGGGCTTGCCGGGTTTCATGGCCACGCCGTGGAAGGCGATGCCACCCAGTCGCTCGATGACCGGTCGCACATGGTCCTCCTCCCCCACCGACACACCTCCGGTACACATTACCAGATCGGCCCCATCGCAGGCCTCGGCAAAGGCCTGATGCAGGTCAAGGGGAGCGTCCGCGATCACGCCCAGATCGAGCACTTCACAGCCGGCCTGGACCAGCAGGGCCAGCAGCATGGCGCGGTTGCTGTCGTAGACCTGGCCGGGTACCCGGGCCGTACCGGGCTCGATCAGCTCGTCGCCGGTGGAGAGCAGCGCGACCCTCAGCCGGCGTAGCACCGCCACCTCGCCGACGCCATGACTGGCCAGCAGGGCGATCGCCGCGGCACCCAGTCTCGCCCCGGCCGGCAGCAGCAGCTCGCCCGCCCGGGTCTCCTCGCCGCGGCGACGGATATTGGCGCCCGCGGCCAGGTCGCCCTCGACGCGCATGCGGCCCTCGGCATCCAGATGCACCCGCTCCTGGGGCACCACGGCCTCGGCGCCCAGCGGCACCGGCGCGCCGGTGAAGATCCGCGCGCAGCCTCCCGCCGGCAGGCGCATCACGCCGGCCCCGGCGGGAATGCGCTGCACGACCGGCAGGCTCTCGGCGCCGAGCTCGGCCAGACGCAGGGCATAGCCGTCCATGGCGCTGTTGTCGACGCCCGGCATATCCAGGGTGGCGCGTACTTCCTCGGCCAGTACGCGCCGTGCGGCCTCGCCCAGGCCCACTCGCTCGGATCCGGTGATGGGGCGTGCCGCGGCGATCATCCGCGCCCGGGCGTCGAAGAGATCGAGCAGGCCCGGGGTCACGACCTCGGCGCAGCCGCAGCCGCTCATGACTCCACCTGCCGGGGTGCCGCCTCGGCCCTGGGCGCCTGGCGGCTGGTGCAGCGCCTGGTGTCCGGCAGCACCATGGCCACGAAGTTGCAGGGCCGGGTGCGCGCATCGAGCTGGGCGGCGAGGATGCCGTCCCAGGCGGTGGCGCACGCCCTGGGCGAGCCGGGCATGGCGAACACCAGGGTGCGGTCGATCAGGCCGCCCACGGCGCGGGACTGGATGGTGGAGGTGCCGATACTGGCCAATGACAGCTGGCGAAACAGTTCGCCGTAGCCGTCGATGGCCTTGTCGAACAGCGGTGCCAGCGCCTCGGGTGTGGTGTCACGGGGCGTGAAACCGGTGCCGCCGTTGACCAGCACCACCTGGATGTCGTCACGCACCACCCACTTCGAGACCACCGCGCGGACGCGGTAGACATCGTCGGGCACGATGCGCCGCTCGACTAGGGCGTGGCCGGCCTCGGTGAGCCGCTCGGCGAGCAGGTCGCCGCTGCCGTCCTCGTCGAACCCGCGGGTGTCGGAGACGGTCAGCACGGCGATGCCGAGGGGCGCGAAGGGGGTGTTGGCGTGGACATGGGCCATGGGGTCCTCCTGACCGCCCGCATGGCGGGCGTCGGCAAGCATATGAGAAATGTCAGCGCTACTGCATCAGGCTGCCGGCGGCGTCATCATCCAGGGCCACCCCCTCGACGCCGATCTCCGACTCCAGCACCAGCAGGTAGTGGCGCAGGGCACGGCGGGTGGACTGCTCGCGCAGGCTGTGACGCACACGCTCGGCGACCTGCTCATAGGGCAGCTCGCGGCCCTCGGTGCGCTCGTCGATGCTGACCAGGTGCCAGCCGTAGCGTGATGCCAGGGGGCGGTCATGCAGCCCCGCCGGCAGGTGCTGCAGGGCGCGGTCCAGCTCGGGAACGGTCTGCCCCGGGGCCAGCCAGCCCAGCTCACCGCCCTGCTCCTTCGACGGGCAGGCGGAGTGGCGCATGGCGAACTCGGTGAAGCGCTCGGGAATGGCCGAGAGCTCCTTGAGCAGCTTTTCTCCCTGGCGGTAGCCGCCATCCCGGGCCTCGGCGTCATCCGGCGCCGCGGCCAGCAGGATATGGCGCACCTTGACGAGGGTGGGCTCACTGAAGCGCTCGGCGTGGGCGGCGTGGAAGCGGCGGCAGTCCTCCTCGGAGGGCTCCGGCACGTCCAGCTCCTGTTCCAGCAGCGCGGCGATGGCGGCATCGCCCTCGTCCAGCGCCTCACCGGAGACCTCGGCGAGGCCCAGGTCCGCGGCGCGCTGGCACAGCAGCTCGCGCACCACCAGCGCCCGAGCGGCCTTCAGCTGGGCGGTGCCGGCGGAGTCCGCCGGGTGGTACTGCATCTCCTGGGCGATGGCGGACTCCTCGATGGTGACCGCGCCAACCCGGATGGGAGGGGGGCTCGCGCCCCCCGGGATCATCTCGATATCGATCTTCTGCATGGTGATGGCTCCTTACCCTCTTTTACGCACGATCTGGTAACGCCGCGTGATATAGCCGAGCGGAATGCTCCAGACGTGCACCAGGCGCGAGAAGGGGAACAGCAGGATGATGGTCAGGCCCAGGAAGATATGCAGCTTGTAGATCCAGGACACGTTTTCCATGTAGGCCGCCGCACCGCCGCCGAAGAAGACGATGGACTGGGCCCAGCTGGAGAGGGTGACCATCATCTCGCCGTCCATGTGGCCCAGCGAGAAGATGATGGTGATCATGCCCAGGAAGGCCTGGAAGACGATCAGCCCGAGGATGGCGGTGTCCATGATGCTGGAGGAGGCCCGCACCCTGGGGTTGGTGATGCGGCGATGCAGCAGCATGGCGCCGCCCACCAGGCACATGGCCCCGGCGATGCCGCCCACCACGATGGCCAGCAGCTGCTTGGTGCCGGCGTGCAGGAAGGGCGAGTAGACCCAGTGCGGGGTCAGCATACCGAACAGGTGACCGAAGAAGATCACGATGATGCCGACGTGGAAGAGGTTGCTGGCCAGGCGCATGTTCTTCGACGACAGCATCTGGCTGGAGCCGGCCTTCCAGGTGAACTGCCCGTGGTCGTAGCGCAGCAGGCTGCCGACCAGGAAGACAGTGCCGACCAGGTAGGGGTAATAGCCGTAGATCAGGTGGTCGAGATAGGTGCCGAATGCGGACATGGTGATTCTCCTGTTAACGACCCGTCACCGGAGGCATCGCCTCGGGTGAGAGAATGCGAACGGCATCGCTCTGGACGCCTTGCTTGCGCTCCGCCAGCCGCCGGCCCTCGGCGGACTGCAGGGCGCAGTCCTGGTCGGACTCGGCGGAGAAGCGCACCGCCTCCTCTTCCCAGACCGCATCCAGCGCCTCGGGGGTGTCATCGCGGGCCTCGCCCTGGACCTCCTTGCGATGGGCATCGGCCTCGGCCTCGGCGCCGATCAGCGCCAGCAGCGCCCTCGGCACCAGGGCATGATCGGCACCGCGCTCCTCGAGGCGCGCGGTGAGCAGCCCGAGGATATGGCGGATCTCGCCCAGCCAGCGGCCGATATCGGCTTCCTCGCGGGTGGAGAGGTACTCCAGGAACACCGGCAGATAGTCCGGCAGCTCCCGTGCATCCAGCTCGAAGCCGGCGGCGTTGTACTCCGCCATCAGGTCGACCATGGCCTGGCCGCGGTCGCGAGACTCGCCGTGGACGTGCTCGAACAACAGCAGCGATGTCGCCCGCCCCTTGTCGAACAGGGCGACGTACTCGGCCTGCAGCTCCAGCAGGTCGCCCTCGGCGGTGCGCTGGCACCAGTCCATCAGGGCAGTGCGCAGCGCCGCCGACAGGCGGCGCTCCTGGTCGATGATCTCGATAAGCTCGCCGGCCGCGGCCTGGAGCTCCTCGGTGGGGTAGTCGAGCAGGCGGGCCAGCACGCGCAGGCTGCGCAGGCCGACGGCCGGTTCGGCCATCTTCATAGCGGCCTCAGTCATGACGCACCTCCTCGGCTTTCGGGTCAAAGGATTCCACCGGCTTGACCAGGGTGGCGGTCTGGGAGCGGCCGTTGAACAGGCTCGACTTGCTCTCGCCGTGGCAGCCGTCGCCGAAGGTGAAGCCGCAGCCGCCGCGTTCCGGGAAGGCCTCGGTGGCCATCTCGCGGTGGCTGGTGGGGATCACGAAGCGATCCTCGTAGTTGGCGATGGCCAGGTAGCGGTACATCTCCTCCACCTGGGCCTCGGTCAGCTCGACGTCATCCAGCACATCGACATTGGGCTTGCCGTCCACGTGCTTGCCGCGCATGTAGAGGCGCATGGCCATCAGGCGCTTGAGCGCCAGCACCACGGGGGCCTCCTCACCGGCGGTGAGCATGTTGGCCAGGTAGCGCACCGGGATGCGCAGCGACTCGATCTTCGGCATGACGCCGTCGAACTCGATCTTGCCGGCCTCGGCGGCGGACTGGATCGGCGAGAGCGGCGGCACGTACCAGACCATCGGCAGGGTGCGGTACTCGGGATGCAGCGGCAGCGCCAGGCCCCATTCCATGGCCATCTTGTAGACCGGCGACGCCTGGGCGGCGGCGATCACGTTATCGGTGATGCCATCCTTCTTCGCCTGGGCGATCACTTCCGGGTCGTTGGGATCCAGGAAGATCTCGCACTGGCGATGGTAGAGGTCGCGCTCGTCCGGGGAGCTGGCGACTTCCTCGATGCGGTCGGCATCGTAGAGCAACACGCCGAGATAGCGGATGCGGCCCACGCAGGTCTCCGAGCAGATGGTCGGCTGCCCGGCCTCGATGCGCGGGTAGCAGAAGATGCACTTCTCGGACTTCCCGGTCTTCCAGTTGTAGTAGATCTTCTTGTAGGGGCAGCCGGAGATGCACATCCGCCAGCCGCGGCACTTGTCCTGGTCGATCAGAACGATACCGTCCTCCTCGCGCTTGTAGATCGCGCCGGATGGGCAGGACGCCACGCAGGTCGGGTTGAGGCAGTGCTCGCACAGCCGCGGCAGGTACATCATGAAGGTGTTCTCGAACTGGCCGTAGATATCGGCCTGCACCTTCTCGAAGTTCATGTCCTTGCGGCGCTTGGCGAACTCGGTTCCGAGGATCTCCTCCCAGTTGGGGCCCCACTCGATCTTCTTCATGCGCTCGCCGGAGATCAGTGAGCGGGGCCGCGCCACCGGCTGGTGCTCACCGATCTTGGCGGTGTGCAGGTGCTGATAATCGAAGGTGAACGGCTCGTAGTAGTCGTCGATCTCCGGTAGATCGGGGTTGGCGAAGATGTTCGCCAGCACCCGCCACTTGCCACCGATACGCGGTTCGATCTTGCCATCCTTGCGGCGCATCCAGCCGCCCTTCCACTTCTTCTGGTTCTCCCACTCCTTGGGGTAGCCGATGCCGGGCTTGGTCTCGACGTTGTTGAACCAGGCGTACTCGACGCCTTCACGACTGGTCCAGACGTTCTTGCAGGTCACCGAACAGGTGTGGCAACCGATGCACTTGTCGAGGTTGAGGACCATGCCTACCTGGGAACGAATCTTCATTTCACCGCCTCCTGCACGTAGTCATTGCCCTCTTCATCCAGCCAGTCGATGTGTTTCATCTTGCGAACCAGGACGAACTCATCGCGGTTGGAGCCGACGGTGCCGTAGTAGTTGAAGCTGTAGGAGAGCTGCGCGTAGCCGCCGATCATGTGGGTCGGCTTCGGACAGACCCGGGTCACGGAGTTGTGGATACCGCCACGAGTGCCGGTGATCTCGGAGCCGGGTACGTTCACGATGCGCTCCTGGGCGTGGTACATCATCACCATGCCGTCCTTGACCCGCTGGCTGACGACGGCACGCGCCGCGATGGCGCCGTTGGCGTTGTAGACCTCGATCCAGTCGTTGTCCTCGATGCCGATCGATGCCGCATCGGGTTCGGAGAGCCAGACCACGGGGCCGCCGCGGTTGAGTGTCAGCATCATCAGGTTGTCGCTATAGGTGGAGTGGATACCCCACTTCTGGTGCGGCGTGATGAAGTTCAGCGCCTTGCTCGGGTTACCGTTGTCTTCGGGCAGCTTGAAGCCCTTGGCCGCCTTGGTATCGATCGGCGGACGATAGACCAGCAGGCTCTCGCCGAAGGCGCGCATCCAGGCGTGATCCTGATAGAACTGCTGGCGGCCGCTGACGGTGCGCCACGGAATCATCTCGTGGACGTTGGTATAGCCGGCGTTGTAGGAGACGTGCTCGTCCTCGAGGCCGGACCAGGTCGGGCTGGAGATGATCTTGCGCGGCTGGGCGACGATGTCGCGGAAGCGGATCTTCTCCTCCTCCTTTTGATGCGCCAGGTGGGTGTGATCCCGCCCGGTGATCCTGGAGAGTGCTCCCCAGGCCTTCACCGCCACCTGGCCGTTGGTCTCCGGCGCCAGGGTCAGGATCATCTCGGCCGCGTCGACGGCGCTTTCGATCTGCGGACGCCCCTTGGAGGAGCCTTCCAGCTTGCAATGGTTGAGCTTGCCGAGCAGTTCCACCTCGGAGTCGGTGTTCCAGCTGATGCCCTTGCCGCCGTTGCCGAGGCTCTCGAGCAGCGGGCCCACGGAGGTGAAGCGCTCGTAGGTCTCGGGGTAGTTGCGCTTGACCTCGATCAGCGCCGGCATGGTCTTGCCGGGGATCGGCTCGCACTCGCCCTTCTTCCAGTCCAGCACTGCGGGCTGGGCCAGCTCGGCGGGGGAGTCATGCTGGTGCGGCAGGGTGACCAGGTCGGTCTCCTCGCCCAGGTGCCCCACGCAGGCCTTGGAGAACGCCTTGGCGATGCCCTTGTAGATATCCCAGTCGCTGCGCGACTCCCACGCCGGGTCGGTGGCCGCGGTCAGCGGGTGGATGAAGGGGTGCATATCCGAGGTGTTGAGGTCGTTCTTCTCGTACCAGGTGGCCGTCGGCAGCACGATGTCCGAGTAGAGACAGGTGGTGGACATACGGAAGTCCAGGGTCACCAGCAGGTCGAGCTTGCCTTCCGGCGCCTCGTCGTGCCAGACGACTTCTTCGGGCTTCTGGCCGCCGAAATCGCCCAGGTCCTTGCCCTGGATGCCATGACGGGTGCCCAGCAGGTACTTGAGCATGTACTCGTGGCCCTTGCCCGAGCTGCCCAGCAGGTTGGAGCGCCAGATGAACATGTTGCGCGGGAAGTTCTCCGGGGCATCCGGGTCTTCCGCGGCAAAGCGGAGCTCGCCGCTCTTGAGCTGCTGGACGGCATAGTCCTTGGTGGACATGCCGGCCGCCTCGGCCTTCTTCGCCAGGCTCAGCGGGTTGGTACCCAGCTGGGGCGCGGAGGGCAGCCAGCCCATGCGCTCGGAGCGCACGTTGAAGTCGATCAGGCTGCCCGGATAGTCCTCGGCCTTGGCCAGCGGCGAGAGGATCTCCTTGATCTCGAGCTTCTCGTAGCGCCACTGGGAGGAGTGGTTGTAGAAGAAGGAGGTGGAGTTCATGTGGCGCGGCGGGCGCTGCCAGTCGAGGCCGAAGGCCAGCGGGGTCCAGCCGGTCTGGGGACGCAGCTTCTCCTGTCCCACGTAGTGCGCCCAGCCGCCGCCGCTCTGGCCGATACAGCCGCACATGACCAGCATGTTGATCAGGCCGCGGTAGTTCATGTCCATGTGGTACCAGTGGTTCATACCGGCACCCACGATGATCATGGAACGCCCACGGGTCTTGTCGGCGTTGTCGGCGAACTCACGGGCGATGCGGGTGGTCTGCTCGGCGGAGACCCCGGTGATCTTCTCCTGCCAGGCCGGGGTGTAGGGACGAATCTGGTCGTAGGACGTCGCGCCGTCATCCTCGCCTGCACCGGTGAAGCCACGGTCGATGCCGTAGTTGGCGCACATCAGGTCGAAGACGGTGACGGCCAGCATCTCGCTGCCGTCGGCCTTCTTCAGGCGCTTGGCCGGCAGGTTGTGGAACAGCAGGTCATCGGCAGCGCCCACGCCTTCGCCCTTCACATGCTCGAAGTGCTCATGCTCGATGCCACCGAAGTAGGGAAACGCCACGCTGGCGACGCTATCGTGGTGGTCGGCCAGGGTCAGCAGCGGCTTGATCTCGGTGCCCTCGGCGTCCAGCGGCTCGAGGTTCCACTTGCCCACCTCGTCACCGGTCTCGCCCCAGCGGAAGCCGATGGAGCCACGCGGCACCACTAGCTGGTCGCGGGTTTCGTCCCACGCCACGGTCTTCCACTCGGGGTTGTTCGCCTGGCCCAGGCTGGCATCGAAATCGCTGGCGCGCAGCTGCCTGCCAGGCGCGTAGCTGCCGTCCTCGCGGGGCTCCAGCTCCACCAGGAAGGGCATGTCGGTGTACTGGCGCACATAGCCGGTGAAATAGCTGCTGGGCTTCTCGAGGTGGAACTCCTTGAGGATGACGTGCCCCATGGCCATGGCCAGGGCGGCATCGGTGCCCTGCTTGGCGGAGAGCCACTCATCGGTGAGCTTGGAGACCTCGGCGTAGTCCGGGGTGATTGAGACGGTCTTGGTGCCCTTGTAGCGCACCTCGGTGAAGAAGTGAGCGTCCGGGGTCCGGGTCTGCGGAACGTTGGAGCCCCAGGCGATGATGTAGCCTGAGTTGTACCAGTCGGCGGACTCGGGCACGTCGGTCTGCTCGCCCCAGGTCATCGGCGAGGCCGGCGGCAGGTCGCAGTACCAGTCGTAGAAGCTCATGCAGACGCCGCCGATCAGCGACAGGTAGCGGCTGCCCGCGGCGTAGCTGACCATGGACATGGCGGGAATCGGCGAGAAGCCGATGATGCGGTCCGGGCCGTACTGCTTGGCGGTGTAGACGTTGGAGGCGGCGACCAGCTCGTTGAGCTCATCCCAGTTGGCACGCACGAAGCCGCCCATGCCGCGGGCACGCTTGTACTGCTTGGTCTTGGCCGGATCCTCGACGATGGAGGCCCAGGCGTCGACAGGGTCCTTCTTCTCCTTGAGGGCGTCGCGCCACAGCTTGAGCAGGGGCTTGCGGATCAGCGGGTACTTCAGGCGGTTGGCGCTGTAGAGGTACCAGGAGTAGCTGGCGCCCCTCGGGCAACCGCGCGGCTCGTGGTTGGGCAGGTCCGGGCGGGTGCGCGGGTAGTCGGTCTGCTGGGTCTCCCAGGTGACCAGGCCGTTCTTGACGTAGATCTTCCAGCTGCAGGAGCCGGTACAGTTCACGCCGTGGGTGGAACGCACGACCTTGTCATGCTGCCAGCGCTGACGATAGCTGTCCTCCCAGCCGCGCGACTCCTCGCGGGTCTCGCCATGGTCGTTGGCGAAGGGCTCGCGGGCCTTGCGGAAGAAATTCAGCCGATCAATGAAGTGACTCATGGTCGATCTCCAGGCTTCTTGGAAAGTGGGTGTGACCGCCCTGGGCCACCCGGCCTGTCGTGCAGCGTGGCGCAGTCAACCGCACGCCAGACAGGAACCTTGCAATGGATTCTGGGCGAACAATCGGCGGATTACTGCCTGGTTACCTCCATATACCGCCTCTCTACCCCCAAGGTGATAGGCCCGCCGCGAGAGGGGGATAAGCGCGCCGGCTCAGGCCCTCTCGGCGCGACTGCTGGCGTGGTCCCAGACCATCACCAGCATGCACACCACCAGCGAGGCGTAGAGGAACATGAAGCCGGCGGTGCGAATGCCGACCCACTCGTTGCCCACCACGAAGACCAGCGGGAGCAGGGCGGCGAAGAGTCCGCCCAGGGTCAGCGCCAGGCCGCCCACCAGGGGCATCTCGTCGCCGTGGTCGCGATGGATCAGGCGCATCAGGCTGCCCTTGCCGACGCCCATGGCCAGGCCCATCAGCGACAGCAGCAGCAAGAAGCCCCACAGCGGGGCCTCGTAGTACAGCGCGATCTCGCCGTGGACGCCCTGGACCTGCATGGCGAAGGGGGGGTAGGAGAGCAGGAACAGGCAGACCAGCACGAAGGCGCTGACCCACCAGCGCAGGGCGCTGAAGTCACGCCGATCGGCCCAGGCACCACCAATCACCTGGCCCATCCCCACCGCCAGGGTGAAGGGCAGGGCGGCCAGCGCCGCCCCCTTGAGCGGGAGTTGATACTGGGCGCTGAGGTAGGCGGGCAGCCATAGCGCCAGCGCCACGAAGGCGCCGTAGAAGAAGCTGTAGACCAGCGCCAGGCGCCACAACCGCCAGCACGCCAGGCGACGCAACACTGCCGCAAGCCGCAGCGGCCGCGCGGGGCGAGCGCTCGGTTCGGCGTCGAGATCGTCGGCGAACAGCCAAAGCAGCGCGGCCACCAGCAGCACCGGAAGCAGGTAGAGCAGAGGCGCGCTGCGCCAGCCGTAGGCCTGGCTGATCAGCGGCAGCAGCAGGTAGCTGAGCCCGGCGCCGACCATGCCGGCCCCGTAGAGCCCCAGCGCCAGGCCGGCGTGGCGACGCGGGCAGAGCCCCGCCACATAGACCAGCCCCGCCGACAGCGAACCGGCGCCCAGGCCGAGGCCGGCCCCGGCCAGCAGGAAGTGGTAGTAGTCGCGGGAGTGGGAGAGCCCCCACAGGAAGGGGCAGATCAGCAGCAGGCAGGCGATCATCACCCGCCGCCCCCCGACGCGCTGTGCCAGCAGCGCCATGGGCAGCGCGGCCAGGGCGCCAATCGCCATGGGCATGGCCAGCAGCACCGCGAAGCGCGCCTCGCCGAAGCCGTGCAGCTCCCGGAGCTCCACCCCCAGCACCGCGAAGATGGTCCAGCTGGCGAACACCAGCGCGAAGGCCAACGGCGAGAGCAGCACGACGACCAGAGGCCGATAGCCCCCGGTCGGTTCCTGGTCGAGCTCTTGGTCGAATTGCGGGGCGGTTGGCATCATCGGGGGCCGAAAGCGCTGTGGGTCTCGGGAAAGTCTCGGAAGCACGACCCCGGTGGTCAAAGGGGCATCGGAGGTATGCGTTATACCCCCAAGGGTGTAGTAGACTGGCGTCGCCCCCTTCTGGACGAGCACGAGGCGCAATGAAACTGCTGCGACACTCCCTGGTGGCTCGGATCACCGCCTCGCTGCTGGCCATCAGCGCCATGGCACTGGTCAGCATCGTGGTGACCATGACCGTGGCCGCCGACAGCCGCGGCGATGCCGCCGCCATCAACATGGCCGGCTCGCTGCGCATGAACACCTATCAGATCGTCAGCGCCCTGCAGCGCTTTGATCAGCAGCCCGGCGTTGCGGCCCGCGCCCGGGTGGCCGAGCTGGCCGACCGCTTCGAGCAGCGCCTGGCCAGCCCCGAGCTCGACGATGCCTTGCCCGCTGCCCAGGACCATCCCCTTCAGCGTCAATACGGGCTGCTGGTGGAGCGCTGGGAGCAGGAGCTCGCCCCTCAGGTAGCGCTGGCCACCGCCGGCGGTGGCGTGGAGCCCGACGCCCTGCGTGCCACCCTCGACGACCTGGTCGCCGAGATCGACGCCGTGGTCACCCTGCTCGAGCAGAACAGCGAGTCGAAGATCCAACTGCTCAGCGCCCTGCAGATCCTCTTCCTGGCCCTCACCGCCGTGGTGGTGGTGATCGCCCTCTACGATATCCGCCACAATCTGGTGATGCCGCTGCGCCACCTGGTGGTGCTGGCCCGGGAGGCCGCCCACCGCAACTTCGGCTACCGCACGAGGCTGACCGGCAACGACGAACTGGCCCTGCTGGGGCGCACCTTCGACGCCATGGCCGAAGAGCTGGGTGCCAGCTACACCGAGCTGGAGGCGCGGGTATCGCGCAAGAAGGCGGAGCTTGAGCGCAGCAACCGCGCCATGCAGGTGATGCACGACGGCAGCCGCGCCCTCTACGGCGGCGGCAACGACCTCTGCGCCAGCGCCGCCCCCATGCTGCGCCGCCTCGAACAGTTGCTGGAGATCGGCCCGATCCGGCTCTCGCTCCACGATGACCACGATGACCGCGAGATCCCGATCCTGGCCACCCACTCGGCGCGTCGCCCCGAGTACTGCCGCGACCACGACTGCCACGCCTGCCTGCTCGACCCCCAGCCGCTGACGCTGGAGGACACCGTTGCCGGCGAGTGCGTGCTGCTGCCGGTCAGCGTAGGCGAGCTGATGCTCGGCACCCTCGAAGTCTGGTACCCCCGGGACAAGCCGCCCGCCGACAGCGTGAAGCGCCTGCTCAACGCCCTGGCCGACCAGCTGGCCACGGCGGTCTACCTGCAGCGGCGCATCGAGGAGCAGCAGCAGGTCACGCTGATGAACGAGCGCACCATCATCGCCCGGGAGCTCCACGACTCCCTGGCCCAGTCGCTCTCATACCTGAAGATGCAGGTGGCGCGGCTCGAGCGCATGCAGGCCAAGGGCGTGCCCCGGGAGGGCCAGGCCCCGGTGTTCGACGAGCTGCGCACCGGGCTTGACAGCGCCTATCGCCAGCTGCGCGAGCTGCTCACCACCTTCCGCCTCAAGCTCGAGGGACCGGGGCTGGCCAGCGCCCTGCGCCAGACCGTCGCCGAGTTCGGCGAGCGCCTCGAGACCCCCATCGACCTTGGCGTCGACCTGCCGCCCCACCTGCTCAACCCCAACGAGGAAATCCACGTGCTGCAGGTGGTGCGGGAGTCGCTGGCCAACGTGGTCAAGCACGCCAACGCCCACTGGGCGGCGGTATCGGTGGCCTTTCGCGCCGCTCGACTCCACGTCATCATCGAGGACGACGGCGTGGGTCTCGAGAACGACAGCTCGCCGCCCATGCACTATGGCCTGGTGATCATGCGCGATCGCGCCGAGACCCTCGGCGGCGAACTCACCCTGAGCAATCGCGCCCAGGGCGGCACCCGAGTGGAGCTGGTCTTCACCCCGCAGACCGCGCGCCTGATCAGCCAGCACGTCGGGAAGGCCAGTCGCACCGCCACCCCCGTCGACCCACGGGCCGACGCCATCGCCATTGACCGCCACGGGAACAGGGATTAATTCAGGCATGACCGACACGACACCCGATACCCCCGCCAGCATCCTGATCATCGATGACCATCCGCTGCTGCGACGCGGCGTCTCCCAGCTGCTCGAGCTGGAGGACGACATGACGCTGATCGGCGAGGCCGGCGAGCCCGAGGCGGGCATCGGCCTGGCGCTGGAGCTCGACCCCGACATGGTGCTGCTGGACCTCAACATGCCCGGCATGAACGGCATCGAGACCCTGAAGCGGCTGCGCGATGAGGGTTTCGCCGGCCGCGTGGTGATGTTCACCGTCTCCGACCATGAGGAGGACGTGGTGGCCGCCCTGCAGGGTGGCGCCGACGGCTACCTGCTCAAGGACATGGACCCGGACGAGATGATCCGCCAGCTGCGCCAGGCCTCTCTGGGGCGCATGGTGATCAGCGAGAGCCTCACCGCCCTGCTGGCCGGGGCGCTACGCAGCCAGCGCAGCCTTCCGGCGACACCGGATATCCACAGCCTGACCCAGCGCGAGCGCGAGATCCTGCGCGAGCTGGCCGGCGGCCTCTCCAACAAGATGATCGCCCGCAAGCTCGACATCACCGAGGGCACCGTCAAGGTCCACGTCAAGCACCTGCTCAAGAAGCTCAACCTGCGCTCCCGGGTCGAGGCCGCCGTGTGGGCGGTGCAGGAGGGGGTAGACCGCTAGCCGGGGCGGTTCTCTGTGGATACCTCCAAATAATCCGGGGGCACCGCCAGCCCCCACGCCCCTCACCCCCCTCGTTGTAAAACTCTTGATAAACAATTACCTGTAGATCATCCCCCTCTACCTCCCTGGAGGTATCCCCCCGCTTTTCGGCCGTTGAGCCCACGTTTCGCGCGCCCGTGCGGCGGCGTATCTTTGCCCCAGGGCTGCCTGCCTTGATATCGATCAACCGCTATCGGGCACCGCGAGCACACCGCTGGACCTCAAGGGGATACGCCATGACCAGGAAAAATGCCGACATCGAACACTGGGATGTCGAGAACGAGGAGTTCTGGGAAAGGGAGGGCAGGAAGGTTGCCAACCGCAACCTGTGGATCTCCATTCCCAGCCTGCTGATGGGGTTTGCCGTCTGGATGATGTGGGGCATGATCACCACCCAGATGCAGAACCTCGGGTTTCCGTTCACGGTGGGGGAGCTGTTCACCCTGACCGCCCTGGCGGGTCTCTCCGGGGCCACCCTGCGCATCCCGGCCTCCTTCATGATCCGCATCGCCGGCGGGCGCAACACCATCTTCCTGACCACCGCCCTGCTGATGATTCCCGCGGCCGGCACCGGCTTCGCGCTGATGAATCCGGAGACCCCGCTGTGGGTCTTCCAGGCCCTGGCGCTGCTCTCCGGCATCGGCGGCGGCAACTTCGCCGCCTCCATGAGCAATATCTCCAGTTTCTACCCGAAGAAGCAGCAGGGCTATGCCCTGGGCATGAACGCCGGGCTGGGCAACTTCGGCGTCACCACCATGCAGATCCTGATCCCGCTGGTGATGACCGTGGGCGTGTTCGGCGTCATCGCCGGCGGCCCCCTGGAGCTGCAGAGCGCCAGCGGCACCCTGATCGGCCGCATCGAGGCGGGCACCGACACCTGGATCCAGAACGCCGGCTTCATCTGGTTGGTCTTCCTGATTCCGCTGGCCTTCGCCGGCTGGTTCGGCATGAACAACCTGCGCACCATTACCCCGGACCCGGGCACCCCGGCGTCGGCCTTCGGCAAGATCATCGGTCTCTACGCCGTGGGCGCGGTTACCAGCATCATCGGCATGTTCGCCCTGGGCCTGCTGGGCATGTGGGTCGCCCTGCCGCTGACCATCGTGCTGACCGTGGTCCTGCTGCGCCTGATTCCGGGCAGCATCAAGCCCAATATCCAGAAGCAGTTCGCGATCTTCTCGAACAAGCACACCTGGTCGATGACCGTCCTCTACATCCTGACCTTCGGCTCCTTCATCGGCTTCTCCGCCGCCCTGCCGCTCTCCATCAACGTCATCTTCGGCAACATGATGGAAGTGGCCGCCGACGGCAGCGTGACCCGCGTCGCCAACCCCGATGGCCCCAGCGCCCTCACCTGGGCCTGGATCGGCCCCTTCGTCGGCGCCCTGATTCGTCCCATCGGCGGCTGGATCTCCGACAAGGTGGGCGGCTCCATCGTCACCCAGATCATCTCGGTGGTCATGGTGGTGGCTTCCGCCGTCACCGGCTACGTGATGATGCTGGCCTACAACGCCACCGATCCGAACAGCTACTTCGCCATCTTCATGATCATGTTCGTGATCCTGTTCGCGGCCAGCGGCATCGGCAATGGCTCCACCTTCCGCAGCATCGGGGTGATCTTCGATGCCCAGCAAAAGGGCCCCGTGCTGGGCTGGACCTCAGCCGTGGCCGCCTACGGCGCCTTCATCGCCCCGCGGGTGATGGGCGAGCAGATCCAGGCCGGCACCCCCGAGCTCGCCATGTATGGCTTCGCGATCTTCTACGCGGTCTGCCTGGTGATCAACTGGTGGTTCTACCTGCGCAAGAACGCCTACGTGAAGAATCCGTAACGTCACTACCGTCCGTTCGGCGACCGGCCACGCCCGGTCGCCCCGGCTCCACTCCAGGAGAGTCCCATGAAGATCATGGTCGCCTATGACGGCTCCCGTAACGCCAAACTGTGCCTGGCCCAGACGGTCGAGATGTTCCGCTGCACCCTGCCGAAGCTGCTGCTGGTGGCCGTGGCCGAAAACCCCCGCGATGTGACCGACGCCAACGAGGACCTCTTCCAGGAGGAGGTCGAGGAACTGGTCAAGGCCCTTGCCGAGGCAAAGACGTTCGCCGAGACCGAGGGCTGCGAGGCGGAAACCCACGTCGCCGAGGGCGATCCCCGCAAGCAGCTGCTGGAAGCCACCCGCAAGCTCAAGCCGGACCTGCTGGTGATGGCACGCCACAGCCAGAAGCCCGACGGCGGCATCATCGCCCAATCGCTGAGCTACTTCGTCGACGAGCTCGACTACATGACCTTCGGCAGCGTCAGCTCCTTCCTGGCCCGCCGCGCCGAGGTTCCGCTGCTGATCTTCCCGAGCCCGTGATCCTGCCGAGTCGCGTCACCGCCGTTATCACGTCCTCCACCTCAAGGGTGACCCCAACATGAAAGTCGCCGACCTCTTCAAGGTACGCACTCCGGAGATCAGGGCCCTGCACCTGACCTGGATCGCGTTCTTCATTACCTTCTACGTCTGGTTCAACATGGCGCCGCTGGCCTCCAGCATGCTGCGCGACGTCGACTGGTTGACCCAGGACCATATCCGCCTGTTTGCCATCTGCAACGTGGCGCTGACCATCCCGGCACGCATCATCGTCGGCATGGCGCTGGACCGCTTCGGCCCCCGCCGGGTGTTCTCCATCCTGATGGTCAGCATGGCGATTCCCGCGCTGGCCTTCGCCTTCGGCAACTCCTTTACCCAGCTGCTGGTCGCGCGCCTGGTACTGAGCTCCATCGGTGCCAGCTTCGTGGTCGGTATCCACATGACCGCGCTGTGGTTCAAGCCCAAGCACATCGGCTTCGCCGAGGGCTTCTACGCCGGCTGGGGCAATTTCGGCTCCGCCGCCGCCGCCATGACCCTGCCCACCATCGCCATCGTCTGGTACGGCGGCGACGAGGGATGGCGCTGGGCCATCGCCCAAAGCGCCTTCGTGATGGCCGCCTACGGCATCTACTACTGGTTCGCCATCACCGATGGCCCCAGCGCCACCTCACATCGCAAGACCCGCAAGGCGATGGCCATGGAGGTCAGCAGTTGGGCCGATATGGTCAAGCTGATCCTGTGGACCATTCCGCTCGTGGGCTGCCTGGCGATCCTGGTGTGGCGGATCCAGGACATGGGTTTCATGTCCGTCACCGCCGCCGTGATCTCTTATCTGGCGATTCTGGCCATCGTGATCTACCAGGTGGTGCAGATCATTCGCGTCAACGTGCCGATCCTCAAGAAGGGCGTGCCGGAGGATGACAAGTACCACTTCAACAGCGTCGCCGCGCTCAACACCACCTACTTCGCCAACTTCGGCGCCGAGCTGGCGGTGATCTCCATGCTGCCGATGTTCTTCGAGCAGACCTGGGGGTTGACCGCCGCCGCCGCGGGCCTGATCGCGTCATCGTTCGCCTTCGTCAACCTGGTGGCGCGTCCCATGGGCGGCGCAGTCTCCGATCGCATGGGCAACCGCCGCTTCGTGATGCTCAGCTACATGTTCGGCATCGGCATCGGCTTCACCCTGATGGGGATGATGAACGAGACCTGGCCGCTGATCCTGGCGATCGCCATCACCATCTTCACCTCCTTCTTCGTGCAGGGCTCCGAGGGCGCCACCTTCGGCATCATCCCGTCGATCAAGCGCCGCATCACCGGTCAGATCTCCGGCATGGCCGGCGCCTACGGCAACGTGGGGGCGGTGGTCTACCTGACCCTCTTCACCTTCGTCACCCCGACCCAGTTCTTCTACATTCTGGCGGGGGGCGCCTTCTTCAGCTGGGTGGTCTGCTTCATCTGGCTGAAGGAGCCGGAGAGCGGCTTCGCCGATGAGTACTACCTCTCCTCGGTGGACAAGATGCTCGAGGAGCAGGAGCATCTGAAGGCCGAAGGCAAGGCCTGAGGCTTGCTTCACCTACCCGCCCCAGCTGCGCCCGGCCCTGCCGGGCGCAGCTACGTCAGGCCCTCATGAGCCGCGAATTTGATTTCCGACAATGTCACTGGGGTATTCCGGCGGCATAGTAGTATCCAATATGCATGGTTTCAGGCAGCACCCGACAGGAGACCCGTCGACATGTCCCATTCCGACACCGCCCTCGCACTCGACACTGCCCCCGCTACCGACACCCGTGGCCGCGGTCTGGCAGCGGTCATCTATGTGCTCTACCTGGGCAGCATCATGACGGTGATCACCGCCCCCATCGGCGTATTGATCGCTCACCTGCGCCGCGGCCGGGTCTCGCCCATGGCCGACAGCCACCTGCTGTTCCAGATCCGCACCTTCTGGCTGGGGGCACTCGGCGGCGCCATCGCCCTGGTGGCCTGGAACCTGCTGGGCTGGATCGGTGCGCCGTCCTGGGTCTCCTGGACCCTGGGCTACGGCTTCTTCACCGTCTGCCTGATCTGGACCATTGCGCGCTGCGGCGTGGGTATCCAGCGGCTGATGTCCTCCCGCTCGGTGGATAACCCGCGCAGCCTGCTGTTCGGCGGTGCCACGGTGCGCCTGGATGACTGACGGAGAAACCGCCATGCCGCCTACCGCTCTGCCTCGCTCAGGCCCACCGACCCGCTCAGCCGCCGTCACCGGCCTGGCTTGGGGGTTCATTCTCTTCTCGCTGGCCGTGATGGCGCTGCTCGCCCTGCCGCTGGCGCCGGGCGAAGCGCTGGCCGCCTCCCTGGGGGTCGAGGTCGGCAGCGGCGGGCTGACCGGCGGCGTGGCCTGGCTGGCCGAGCGCAGTGCCAGTGTGGCCAGCCTGCTGATACTGGGCGCCCTGATCACCCTGATCCTGGCCATCGCCCTGCTGCGCCGCCTGCCCTGGGCGCGGCGCGCCTTCGTCGCGCTGATGGTCGCCGGCTTCGTCGGCGTGCTGGGCGGCGCGGCGCTGACTCCGCTGACCTTCGGCCTGCTGCCCGAAACGGCCACCACCGAGGCGATCAACGTCGAGGACCCGGTGGCCGGGCTGGTGGGGATGCTGGGCGGGCTGATTCTCGTCGCCACCCTGTTCACCGCGCTGTTCGCCTGGGCCGGCTGGAAGCTGACCACCCCGGCGGTGCGCGCCGAGTTCGAGCGCCTGCCGGTGCCCGCGGAGGGCTGAGATGAACCAGCGCGAGACGCCAGAGCAGGCGCTGCCCAACCCCGGCTGGGGGCCGCTCTCGGCGCTGCCGGGCAACCCGCTGATGTGGGTGCTGATCCTCAGCGAGATGCTGGTGTTCGCCGCCTTCTTCGGCCTGTTCGCCTGGCTGCGCGCCGGAGAGCGTGAGGTGTTCGACGCCTCCCAGCAGCTGCTCGACCCAGTGGCCGGCGGCCTCAATACCCTGGTACTGCTGACCAGCGGCCTGTTCGCCGCCCTGGCGGTGCAGGCCATCGGCCGTGGCGAGAAACGGCGTTGCCGCCAGTGGCTGGCCGGGGCCTTCGTCCTGGGGGTGGTGTTCTGCGTGGTCAAGGTGGTGGAGTACGCCAACAAGCTCGGTCAGGGCCTGCTGCCCGAGACCAACACCTTCTTTACCTTCTATTACCTGCTGACCGGGTTCCACTTCGCCCACGTACTCTTCGGCCTGGGGCTGATCGCTCTGGTCGCCTGGAAGCTCTCCCACGACAACGTGGAGACCGCCGCCGCCTTCTGGCACATGGTCGACCTGATCTGGATCCTGCTCTATCCCATTATCTACCTGCTGAGGTGAGCCGATGAGCGTCTCGACGAATGGCTCCGCCACAAGCGCCACACGACGGCTGCTGATTACCTGGGCCGTGCTGATGGGCCTGACCCTGATCACCATGGCCTCGGCCCGGCTGGGCGGCGAGGCTCGCCTGGAGGCGCTGCCGCTGTGGTCGGCGGCGCTGCTGCTGGCCACCACCTTCTTCAAGGCCAACCGGGTGCTGATGGTCTACCTGGGCCTGGGCGCCTCCACCCCGGCCTGGCGCGGCGCCTTCACTGGCCTGACGCTCTTCACCCTGCTGCTGGTGGGCGCCGGCTACCTGGTGGCCCAGGCGGCTTAGGAAGGCGGCCCCGTCGCGGCAGGGCCCCCACTGCCGCGGCCCGCAGGCTCGCGCCTACCCATGGCGCTTCCTGGCAGGCCTGATATCGCGTCGCCTCTTACCGTGACACCCGAGCCAGCGAGAACGTGCCCCGTGTCGGGATGCCTGTTATAAGTGAAGGTGTAGGCGGCACGCATCCTGCCATTCGGCAATTGACTCACGCGAACGTGGCTTCTGCGTTGGCTCAAAAGCGTCGCTCGGCGACGAAAGGGTTATGGTCTCTCCACTCCCTTCGACATCCGGCCATCTGGTGGCCATCGGCGGAGCCGAGGACAAGAGCTCCGATCTCGAGATCCTGAGGCAGGTCTTTGCCCTGGCCCCCGAGGGCAATGGCGAGGTCGCCGTCATCGCCACGGCGAGTCGCATCCCCGACGAGGTGCTGCCCGACTACGAAGCGGCCTTCTCTCGCCTGGGCGCCAGCCGCGTCCATTCCCTGGGTATTCGCGACCGCCGCCAGGCGGCCGATGCCGACACCGTTCGCCTGATCGAGCAGAGCAGCGTCATCTTCCTCACCGGCGGCGACCAGCTCCGCCTGACCAACGTCTTGGGTGGTTCGGCGACCCTGAAGGCCATCCGCAACCGCTTGCAGGCGGGCGCGGTAGTGGCCGGGACCAGTGCCGGCGCGGCGGCCATGCCGGGCACCATGATCTACAACGGCGCCGCCTCCGATGCCCTGCGCAAGGGCGCCGTCAACTTGACCTTCGGCCTCGGACTCGTCGAAGGCTTGATCATCGACAGTCACTTTCTTGAACGCGGACGGTTCACGCGCCTGATGGAAGTCGGTGCGAGCAACCCGGAGCACCTGGGCGTGGGCCTTGGCGAGGATGCCGGCGTGATCATACACCCCCACGGCATTCTCGAGGCCATCGGTCCGGGCCACGTCATCATCATCGACAGCCGCGACCTGGCGAGCTCCAATATCGCCGAGTTGTCCATGGGCGCGCCGGTGGCCGTCGAGAACATGATCCTCCATGCGATGGTCAGCGGCCACGGGTTCGACGTCGAGGCGAGACGCTATCTCGTTGCCGACGAACTCAAAGCCATTCTCGCGGAGGGCTAATGACCATTCTCGAGCATCGGGCCCTGCGCGGCCCGAACTACTACAGCCGCTACCCTGCCATCTACATGCGCCTGGACATCGGCGATCTCGAGGAACGGCCCAGCGATACCGTCCCCGGCATCGTCGAGCGCATCACGGCACTGCTGCCGACGCTGCAGGAGCACCGCTGCTCGGTGGGCCGGCCCGGCGGCTTCCTGGAACGACTGGGGCGTGGCACCTGGGCCGGTCACGTGGTCGAGCACGTGGCGATCGAGTTGCAGAACCTGATCGGCTTCTCGGTCGGCTACGGCAAGACCGTCGACAGCTACCAGAAGGGGATCTACAACGTCGTCTACCGCTACCGGGACGAAGCCTGCGGCCTGGCGGCCGGGATCGAGGCGGTCGAGCTGGTCAACCGGCTGTTCCATACCGCCGAGATCGACATGCCGGCGATCATCGACCGCCTCAAGGCGGTGCGCGACGCCCACATGCTGGGGCCCTCCACCGCGTCGATCGTTGCGGCCGCCGAGCGTCGTGGCATTCCCTACACCCGCTTGAGTGAGGAAAACAGCTACATCCAGTTCGGCCAGGGTCACCGACAGCAGCGCATCCAGGCGACAGTGACCGGCCATACGGACCTGATCGGCTTCGGCATCGCCGACGACAAGGAGTGGACCAAGCAGGTACTCGGCGATGCCGGCATCCCGGTCCCCCGGGGCCGGGTGTGCGGATCCTTCGAGGAGGCGCTCGAGGCGATTCGAGCCATCGGCTATCCCGTCGCGGTGAAGCCGGTCATCGGCAACCATGGCCGTGGTGTGAGCACCAATATCGAGGACGACCAAGCGCTGCATGACGCCTTCAGTATCGCCGCCCATCGCAACCCCGCGGTGATCGTCGAGCAGTATATCCGCGGCGAGGATCATCGCCTGCTGGTGATCGACGGCAAGCTGGTGGCCGCCGCCAGGCGTCGCCCGGCCCATGTGGTCGGCAATGGAGTCGATACCCTGCAGGCCCTGGTCGACGAGGAGAACCGGGATCCGCGTCGCGGCGTCGGGCACGAGAACCTGCTCACGCAGATCCAGCTGGACGAGCAGTCGCTGCGGCTGATCGACCAGCAGGACCTGACCCTGCAGGGCGTGATTCCGGCCGGCGAGATGGTGTTCCTGAAGTCCACGGCTAACTTGAGCACCGGCGGCACGGCCACGGACGTGACCGACGACGTTCATCCGGAGGTGCGCTACGCGGCGGAGCGCATCGCGCGCCTGGTCGGGCTCGACATCATCGGCATCGACCTGCTGGCCGAGACCCTGACCCGCCCGCTGGAGGAGCAGTCCGCCGCAGTGGTCGAGGTCAATGCCGGGCCCGGCTTTCGCATGCACCTGTCGCCCACCCACGGCAGCGGCCGGGATGTCGGCCAGCACGTGATCGACATGCTGTTCCCGGACAGCGAGACCGACGCCCGTATTCCGATCACGGCGGTGACCGGGACCAACGGCAAGACGACCACGGTGCGCCTGCTCTCGCACCTGCTGCGCCAGGCGGGACGCAACGTCGGCATGGCCTGTACCGGCGCCATCGAGATCGACAACCATGTCATCATGCGCGGCGACTACAGCGGCCCCCAGGCGGCGGCCATCGTGCTGCGCGAACCCACGGTCGAATACGCCGTGCTCGAAGTGGCCCGCGGCGGCATCATGCGCCGTGGCCTGGGGTTCGACGAGTGCGACGTGGGCGTATTGCTCAACATCGCCAGCGACCACCTGGGTGAACACGACATCCACACCCTCGACGAGCTGGCTCGCTGCAAGACCGTGGTGATCGACGCCGTCAGCAAGAGCGGCACGGCCGTGCTCAATGCCGATGATCCCAGGGTACTGGCCGGCCAGGAGTGGGCCCGGGGCGATATCATCTTCTTCACGCTGAACCCGGATTCACGCGCCATCCGCCAGCATGTTCGCGATCACGGGGTCGCCTTCACCGTCCACAATGAGCGCATCGTGATGCGTCAGGGCCATGTCGAGGCCGAGGTGATTCCCGTGGTGGACGTGCCGCTCACCTTCGAGGGACATGCCCGCTTCAATGTCGCCAATGCCCTGGCCGCCAGTGCCGCGGCCTATGCCCTGGGGCTCTCCATCGCCGATATCCAGATGGGCCTGCGCACCTTCCATCCCACCCCGGGACAGAATCCGGGGCGCACCAACCTCATCGAAGCCGACGGCATCAAGGTCCTCATCGATTACGGGCACAACGTGCCGGCGCTCGAGGCCCTCGGCGAGCTGGTCGGCTGCATTTCGGCCCGTCGCCGGATCGGCGTTGCCAGCGCCCCGGGCAACCGCCGCGACGAGGATCTGTTCACGCTAGGCACTCTGCTCGCCCGGATGCACGATGTCGTCTACATCTATGAGACCGACCCCCGCGGCCGTGCTATCGGCGACGCCGCCGGCCTGCTCCGCGACGGCGCCGAATCGGTGGGCAGCGACTGCCGGGTGGAAATCATCATGGAGGAGGCCCAGGCCGTCGACAGGGCCTTCGACGAGGCCAGCGAAGGTGACCTGCTGGTACTGCTGATCGACGATGTCGAGGGCGCCATCGAGCGCTTCCGGGGCCGGCGCTTCACGCCGCCCTCATCGACTGACCCCAGCGGCGAGCCGACATGATCCCCCTGGATGATCGGGACGCCCCCCTGCTGACCCTGCTGCGCGTCGGACGCATCTTCGCGCCCGAACCGCTCGAGGCCACCGAGATCTTGATCGCCGACGGTCGGATCGCGACCCTGGGGCGTGATATCGAGCTCCCGGCGGGCTGGCCGATCCGGGTCGTGGACGCGCGTGAACTCACCGCCGTTCCTGCCTTTATCGACCAGCATGTGCATGTGACCGGTGGCGGCGGCGAGGGAGGCTGCGGCACCCGCTGTCCGGAGATCACCGCCAGGGAGATCGCCGCCATGGGCATCGGCACCGTGGTGGGAGTGCTGGGCACCGACGGCATCAGTCGTTCGCCGGCGGACCTGCTGGCCAAGGTTCGCGGGCTGCGCGCCGAGGGTATCTCGGCCTACATGTACACAGGATCCTATCGCGTGCCACCCCCGACCCTCACCGGCGACGTACAGCGCGACCTGGCCTGGATCCCCGAGGTCATCGGCCTGGGCGAGATCGCCATCTCGGACCATCGTTCCAGCCAGCCTCGCCAGGACGAGATCGAGCGTCTGGTCAGCGAGGTTCGAGTCGGCGCCATGCTGGCCGGCAAGCTGGGCATCTGCCACTTCCATATCGGCGACGGCAAGCGCGGCCTGGAGCCGTTGCGCCGTCTGCTAACCGAGACCGAGATCCCCGCCGAGCAGGTGATCCCGACTCACGTGAACCGACATCGCGACCTGCTCGAGGAGGCCGCCGACTATGCGCTGACCTTCGATGCCAGCGTGGATGTGACCGCCTTCGACGACGCCGACGAGGACGACCTGAGCGGCTTCGGTGCCGTGTCGCGACTGCTTCGGCGTGGCGTCCCGGTCGAACGCATCACCATGAGTTCCGACTGCAACGGCAGCCTGCCCGAGTTCGACGAACGAGGCGCCTATATCGGCATGCGGGTGGCGGGCAATACCACCCTGATCGCGGACTGGCAGCGCCTGGTACGCGAGGAGGTGCTGCCGCTCGATCAGGCCCTGGGCCTGATCTCGGGGCATGTGGCCCGGGTGCTGGGGCTTGATGGGCATAAAGGCCGCCTGGCCATCGGCCATGATGCCGACGTGACCCTGCTCGACAGCGACCTCCAGCCGCAACAGACCTTCGTGGCGGGGAAACGAATCTTCGCCAGTGACCGTTGATTACCGACAGCCCTCGCGTCCGGATGACGGCGGTGGCGGTCCCACTTCGGCCCAATCGGCCAGGCGACGGCCCAGCCAGATCAGCCCCCAGACGGCGAAGGGCACCACGAACATCACCAGGATGCCCCAGTCGCGGGTGTTGAGCAGCCAGGCCAGCGGCGTGATCACCACCAGGGCCACCAGCAGCCCCACGGCGACGGCGATGGCGGGACGGTGGTTCGACACGGCGGTACTCTTCATGGGCGGGCCTCATTGTAGCCGTTGATTTCAGTAGCCGATGATCTGGCGGTAGATACCCGGCAGCGCCAGGGCCAGGTGCTCCGGGCGGTTGACGATGGCGTAGCTGCCTCGCCCGAACAGGTGCGAGACGTACTGGTGCGCCTCCCGGTCCACGGTGACGCCAAACACCCGCACCTCTTGCTGGCGCGCCTCGAGCACCGCCTTGCGGGTATCTTCGATGCCGTAGCGACCCTCATAGTAGTCGGTGTCGTTGGGCTTGCCGTCGGTGATCACCAGCAGCAGGCGATGGCGGTTGGGGCGCTTGGAGAGCTCACGGGTCACATGGCGGATCGCCGGCCCCATGCGGGTATAGTGCCCGGGCTTCAGCGCCGAGATACGCCGCGTCACCCGCTCGCTCATCGTCTCCTCGAAGGTCTTGAGGGTGTTGACCCACACCTTCTGGCGGCGATGGGAGGTGAAGCAGTGGATGGCGTAGTCGTCGCCGCAGCCGGACAGACCGTGCCCCAGCACCAGCAGCGCCTCCTTCTCCACGTCGAGCACCCGGCGATCGTCCAGCCAGGCATCGGTGGAGAGCGAGACATCCACCAGGATATCCACCGCCAGGTCGCGGGCCTGCTCGCGGGCCGACATGTAGAGGCGATCGCTGGCCTCGCCGGTGGCGGCCAGGTCGCAGCGCGAGCGAATCACCGCGTCCATGTCGAGTTCGTTGCCGTCGACCTGGCCACGCAGGATCTCGCGACGCGGGCGCAGCGCCTCGAACTCCCGGCGCACCCGGCGGATGCGCCGCCGGGTGGCGTCGTCGGGCTCCCACTGCTCGCCCTCCTCGCTCTGCAGGTCGGTGATCACCTGACAGTGGTCGGGCAGGTAGCACTGCTTGCGATGGTTCCACTCCGGGTAGAGCTGTTTGCCGCGCAGCCGCTCGCCCAGCACCTCATCCGGCGGCAGGTCGAGGTCGATCTTGAGCCGCGTCGCCGCCCGCTGCTTGTGCGGGCTGATGACGATCTCCTCGATCTGCTCGGCGGCGCGCTTGGCCTCCTCGTCCTCGTTGTCCTCCACCAGGCGGTTGAGGTTCACCATCTCGGTCCAGGACAGCATCTTCTCGAAGCGGTTGGCGACCAACGCGTCGTCTCGCTGGGACTGGTCCTGGTGGCGACGCTCGGCCTTGCGCTTGCCCTCGCTGACCTCCTGGGCGCTGTTGGCCTCGCCGTCATGGGGATCCTCGTCGTCCTCCTCGCGCCCCTGGCCCACGCCCAGGTCGACCACCTGGCCCCACAGGGGGACAGGCAGAGGCGGCCGATAGCCCCGCGGGGACTGGAATGGCGACAGGGAGACCTCCGGGTCGGCCACCGCCGCCGCCATGGAGGCGGCCCAGCCCTCCAGCGGCGCATCGTCGCCCAGCAGGGCGCGCAGCGTGGCCTCCAAGGCCTGCTCCATGGGTGGCAGGCGGTGGCGTTCCGGACGCACCGCCAGCAACGCCTCACACAGCTCGCGATAGCGCCCGGCGAGACCGGGGAAACGCGCCAGGGCCGCTTCCGTGGACCGCATCGCCTCGCGCAGCCGGGCCAGGTCGTCCTGCAGCGGGTCGGCGTGGCGGGGCGGGCGTCGGGCCACCGCCAGGTAGGCGGTCAGCCAGAAATAGAGGTCCCGGTTGAGGCGCGACTCGGGGAAGACGTCCAGGGTCGGCGGCAGCAGCAGGTTCTCCTCGTCGCGGCGCGCCTGGTCCACCGCCTCGTCATCGAAGCCGAGCCGCTGGCGCAGCGAGAGCCGATGCGATGAGCTGCGCGCCACGATGGCGGCGACCTCCAGGCCGCACTCACCACCGCTGGCGCGGAAGAAGACCCCCAGCACATGGCGCAGCTCCTCCAGGGCCACGGCGGCCTCCGGGTGGCGACGGTAGCTGGCCGCGCCGGAGGCCCAGCGGTGCCAGTGGCGGCCGACAAACTCCTCGACCTCGAGAAACTGCAGCATGGCGGACTCCCCCCTCGGCTCAGCCGAAGGTTGCGTTGATGGCTTCCAGCAACCCTTCCTGAACGTCCTGATCGTCGGTCAGCGGCTCCACCAGGGTGGCGCGGGTGGCCTCGAGGATCGGCATGCCGGCCTGGATCAGGGTGGCGCAGTAGACCAGCAGGCGGGTGGAGACCCCCTCCTCCAGGTCCTGACCCTTGAGCTCGCGCAGGCGTACGGCGAGATTGACCAGGGCGGCGCAGCGATCAAAGGCGAGTCCGCTTTCGCGGGCCACGATGCCGCACTCGATGTCCGGTGGCGGGAAGTCGAAGGACATCGCCACGAAGCGCTGGCGGGTACTGGGCTTGAGAGACTTCAGGATGTGCTGGTAGCCGGGGTTGTAGGAGACCACCAGCATGAAGTCGTCGGGCGCCTCGAGCAGTTCGCCGGTGCGCTCCAGGGGCAGCAGGCGGCGGTCGTCGGTGAGCGGGTGCAGCACCACGGTGACGTCCTTGCGCGCCTCGACCACTTCATCGAGATAGCAGATGCCGCCCTCGCGCACGGCGCGGGTCAGCGGGCCGTCGACCCAGCGGGACTCGCCACCCTGCAGCAGGTAGCGGCCGGTGAGATCGGCGGCGGTGAGATCGTCGTGACATGACACGGTAAACAGCGGCCGGCCGAGCCTGGCTGCCATATGGCTGACGAAACGGGTCTTGCCGCAACCGGTGGGTCCCTTGAGCAGCAGCGGCAGTCGCTGCTGGTACGCCTGTTCGAAGAGGGCGCACTCGTTGCCGACCGGCTGATAGAAGGGTTGCTCCCGGTCGAGCGTGGATACGGATGCGATATGGGACATGGGTCACTCCAGACTGAGCGGGCCGCAACCGGGGTCGCGGCCCGCCGTGGACATTACTCGGCCGCGGTCAGCGGCTTGCTGGTGGCGGGCACCTGCTCGCGCGCCGGTCCGAAGACCGAGTAGATGAACATCACCGCTGCGATGCCGACGAAGATGCCGGTGCCGAAGCGGAATACATAGAAGAGATCGAGCTGACCCTGGATCTGCATGAAGTTCATGCCGAGCACCCGCTGCAGGTGAGTCTGGACGACGCCTGCGAAGGTCAGGGTGAAGGTCATGAACCACATGGCGGAGGTCATGACCCAGAAGGCCCACATGTTGAGCACCTGATTGTAGGGCTGCACGCGGCGGATCTGCGGCATCGCGTAGGTGATGACGCCCAGCACCAGCATCACGTAGGCGCCGTAGAAGGCCAGGTGGCCGTGGGCCGCGGTGATCTGGGTGCCGTGGGTGTAGTAGTTGATCCACGACAGGGTGTGCATGAAGCCCCACACGCCGGCGCCGAAGAAGGCCACGGCGGCACTGCCCATGGTCCACAGCATGGCGGCCTTGTTGGGGTGGTTGCGGTTGCCCTTCCAGAACATGTAGAAGGCGAACACCACCATGGCGAAGAACGGGATTACCTCGAGGGTAGAGAAGATGCTGCCGATGGGCTGCCAGTAGCCGGGGGTGCCGATCCAGTAGTAGTGGTGGCCGGTGCCCAGCAGGCCGGAGAACAGCGCCAGGCCGACGATGACGTAGAGCCACTTCTCGATGATCTCGCGGTCGACACCAGTCATCTTGATCAGCAGGTAGCCGAGCAGGGAAGCCATGATCAGCTCCCACACGCCTTCCACCCAGATGTGGACGATCCACCACCACCACAGCTTGTCCAGCGCCAGGTTATCGGGGTTGTAGAAGGCGAACAGCCAGAACACCGCGGCCAACCAGAGACCCAGCATCAGCACCATGTTGATGGCCGTCTTGCGCCCCTTGAGCAGAGTCAGGCTGGTATTGAACAGGAACATCAGGAAGGAGATCGTGATGAAGATCTTCGACCAGAGCGGCTGCTCGAGGTAGTGGCGCCCCTCGTGGATGCCGAACTGATAGCTGATCAGCGCACCGGCGCCGGCGATGGCGAAGATGGCCAACTGCAGATAGGCGAGATTCGGGCTATAGATCTCGTTCTCGGCCTCCTCGGGCATCAGGTAGTAGGTGCAGCCCATGAAGCCGATCAACAGCCAGACGATCAGCAGGTTGGTGTGACTGGTGCGGGTGATGTTGAAGGGCATCGCCTCGGACATGAAGTGAGGCCAGACATAGGCGGCGGCGGCGGCTAGACCGAAGACGATCTGCAGCGCGAACAACGCCATCGCAACCATGAAGAATGGCAGGGCCACCTTCTGCGTTTCATATTTCATCGGTTCGGCTCTCCTGGTTTCGGGAATCCGGTGGTGTCATGGGGTCCGGATCAACCGGCCGGATGGGGCGGCCAGCCCTGGGTGTCGATGGCATCGGTCCACTCGAAGAAATCGATCAGCGCCTGCATCTCTTCGTCGTTGATCTCGAAGTAGGGCATCTGACGACGGTCCGGTGCACCGGTGGGCTGGGCGCGCATCCAGGCCGCCAGCGCCATGCGGGCGCCCTCGGGATTCTGGTGGCCGCCGTAGCGGGTCCAGACGTTGCCGATCTCCGGTGCGAAGTAGGAGCCTTCACCGAGGATGGTGTGGCAGTTGATGCAGTTGTGCTCCTCCCAAACGTGTTTGCCCTGCCGCACGGAATCCGTCAGCGGCTGGGTCGAGGTGTTGACGATGTAGTAGTGGCTGTGAGCCGTCAGCGCGGCAAACACCAGGAAGAAGAACAGCGACCCGCCGTAGAAGATGTTGCGGGCAGCCGCCTTTGTCAGGCCTTCGGTCATGGACCATACCCCCTTGCTAGTCTGGCTTCTTGTAGAAAACGGCAGTTGGTGCCGGCCGCTTCCGCCCCCTTGAATATGCATTCTCTATGCATGTTAAAGGGTAGCAGCGAGGACGCGTCCATGACTTTGACGAGGGTCAATAGGGAGGGGCTGAATGACACAACGAAAGCTTGCCATTCGCGGGGGAACGGGGCGGGGGAGCCGGCAGCGCGCTGCCGGCGGCGGCTCACCTCTCGGTGAGATCCTCGATCCAGGTCAGGGCGGCCACGCCGGTGGGCAGGCCCAGGGTCGGGATGGCCAGCATGGCCACCTGCTTCAGCGCCTCGGGGGACTCGCCCTCCTCCAGGCCGCGACGGGCATGGGAGTGCACCGCCCCCTCGGAGCGCGCGCCCACGGCCAGCGCCAGCTTGACCAGGCGGCGGGTGCGCTCGTCCAGAGGACCGGCCTCGGCGCATGCCTTGCCCAACGCCGCATAGGCGTCCCACACCTCGGGGTACTGTTCGGCGACTTTGCCGGCACCGGAGGGAAGTTGCTCTTCGCTCATCGAATCGCTCCTTGTTTGATGGGAAAGTTCAGCAACATAAGCGGCAGTATAGCCGCCAGTAAAGAGAACGCTGGCCCTTCGAGAGCCCCGGCCCTTGGCGTCTTGCCGCACCTCAGGCGGCCGCCAGCCAGGAGAGCGGGCTGTTGTGCAGCGCCACCCCCAGCATATAGGCGAAGGTGGCCACCGCCGCCAGGGCCGCGACCCCGCGCACCGCGGGACTTCGCCCGCGCTTGATCGCCAGCGTACCCAGGCCGATATAGACCAGCAGGGCGATCAGCTTGGCGGCAAGCCAAGGGTGCTGCTGGGGCCACATCTTGAGCATTACCATCAGCAGCACGCCCAGGCTCAGCAGCAGGGTGTCGTTGATGTGGGGCAACACCTTCACCCAACGGCGCTGGAGCCAGGGCGACTCGCGCACCGACCACCAGGCCCTCAGCATGAAGAAGAGGAGGCTCAGGGTCGCCGTGGTGATGTGCAGATGCTTGATCAGGAAATAGTGCTCGATCATCTCGAACCTCGCATTAGGCCCAGGCGTTGGCTGAAAAGTCGTCGAGCTCAGCCAGTTTTCGGGCAGGCCTAGCCGTCCTTGCCGTCCACACGCGTGGCCAGCAGCGGCACCGTGTAGTGGAACAGGAAGATCAGGTAGGCGATACACCAGAACAGGATGCTGAGGTTGTAGGTCCAGTGGGTAATCTGGGGAAACATCGCCAGCACCGGCGAGCGCAGCACGGCGCCGGCGAACATCAGACCGAGCGCCAGGCCGATACCCGGCAGGGTGCGAATCTCCCGGCCGGTGTGGCCCAGCGCCACCCGGGACATCATCGCCAGCATCATGCTGGCGATGCCGCCGATGGCCAGGGCGTGCAGCGCCAGCTCGACCCGGAACACCCCGGTCAGCGCCAGGGCCCACATCACCAGCCCCACCACGATGAAGGCGTAGCTCAGGTGCAGCCCCCACAGCAGCGGCTCACTCAGTGCGCGCCAGCCCTCCCAGCGCACCAGGCGCACGCCGTTGGCGGCGGCCGCCACCAGCATGGCCCAGCCCAGCAGGCCCGGCGGCAGCTCGACCGTGAGCAGTACCGCCAGCTGCAGCAGCACCACGACGTAAATGGCCCCCAGCGAGAGCCGCTCGAGCATCGGCCAGTCGGCCGGCTTCGGGCGCCCCAGCTTGCGCGAGGTAAAGAAGGGAATCACCCGACCGCCGAGCAGCACCATCAGGGTGGCGATCAGCAGCACCCCCAGGTAGCCGCCCTCGCGGATTGGCGGCAGCTGGCCGCGCATCACCCCCAGGTGCATGGCCAGGTTGGCCACCGCCATCAGCAGCAGGATGGGCACGAAGACCAGGTTGTGCCACTGGCGTACCGCCACCACCATCCGCCCCAGGGCCAGGGCGGCCAGGGGCAGGAAGGCCAGGTCGATGGCCATCAGCAGCCCGGCGGGCAGTCCCATGGGGAAGGCGATCAGCAGCCGCGCCAGGAGCCAGACGCCCACCAGCCCCAGCAGCGGCGCACCGCGCAGGCTCGGCTGGCCGGTCCAGTTCTGCGCCGCGGTGAGCAGAAAGCCCACCGCCACGGCGGCACCGAAGCCGAAGATCATCTCGTGCTGGTGCCACCACATCAGCCCGCCGTGGGGGCGCAGCAGGATATCGCCGTGCCAGAAGGCGAACCACACCACCATGGCCAGCACGCTGAACAGCGAGGCGAACAGGAAGAAGGGGCGGAAGGCGAGCCGGGCGACGGGTAGACCGGCCGGCTCGGGTTGGGTTGGCTGCATGGCGATAACTCTGGATGGTTGCACTGGTGGCTTGAGTTCGGATTCCGCCTATTGTGCCCCGCCCGCGTCTCCGGCTGCCATGACAGGTATCAAGAATGCGTCTTATCCCGGCTGTTCAATGACTGGTGCCCTCCTCGTACTGGGTCTTGTTCCAGACGTTGTACTTGCCGGAGGGGCGCTTCATCGGCATGCGGCCGAGCTCCTCCAGGGTGGTGGCGTCGAGCCACAGCAGGTAACCGTCGTCGTCCCAGATGCTCAGCAGCAGGGTCTCGCCGCGGCGGTCGAACTCCACGTGGGCGGCGGTCTTGCCCGGCTCCGGGATCAGTGTCTCGACGATCTCCAGGGTCTGCTTGTCGATGACATGGATGCGGTCGTGGTGGGGGCCGAAGAAGACATCCACCCAGGCGTAAGGCGAGTTCTCGTGGCTGCGCATGAAGAAGCCGGGGCCGTCGGTCTCGATCTGGGTGATCAGCGACCAGTCGGTCATGTCGAACACCGAGACCTGGCCCTTGTCGATGTGCGGCATCGCCATCACCCGGCGGCCGTCCAGCTCCCAGGTGATGCCGGCGCCCAGGTGCGGCATGCCCTCCAGCGGCAGGTCGGCCACCTTGCGCTCCTCGTCCAGGTCGAACACCTGGCCGCCCTTGCCGCCGCGGGCCGCACCCACCACGTAGCGATACTCCTGGTCGAAGAAGAAGTCATCCAGGTAGTCCGGCGCCTCCATGCGATGCAGGGCGAAATCGCCGACGATGGCCTCGTCGCCCTCGGCGCGCTCCTCGGGCCAGCGGATCTCCCACACCTCGGGAATATCGCGCAGGGCGGCCACGAAGCTGTTGCGTGGCGGCGCGGTATAGACGGCGCTGACCCGCGAGGTCTCGCCGTCGAGACCCTCCACCGGGATCACCGCGATCAGGTCGAGATCCCGGGCGTCGAGCAGCACCAGGCTATGGGGCAGGTAGTTGCCCGCCAGCACAAAACGGCCGTCGGCGGAGACGGCGATATTGCGCATGTTGATGCCGGCGCGCACCTCGGCGGTCACCGCCAGGTTGTAGATGTCGTACTTGGTCACCCAGCCGTCCCGGGAGCCGAAGTAGACGTAGCGACCATCCGGGCTGTACTTGGGCCCGCCGTGCAGCGCATAGCGGCTCGGGAAGCGGGTGATGCGCTCGAAGGTGTCGCCGTCGAGCAGGCTGACATGGTGGTCACCGATCTCCACGACGAGAAAGAGATTCTTGAGGTCCTCGACCTCGAACACCGGGTCGTCGGGCAGGCTGCCGTAGGGGTGGGATAGCTCGTGGCTGGCGAGGATATCGGCCTCCTCCCAGCTGGGCTCGTTCTCGGGCGGCGTGAAGATCCACTCGGCCAGGGCCGCTACCTCCTCCTCCGAGAGCAGCTCGCGGTAGGAGGGCATCTGGGTGGCGGGGCGGCCGTCCCGGATCACCGACACCGCCTCGTCGGCCTTGAGCCGCGAGAGGTTGTCGGGCAGCAGCGCCGGCCCGGTGCCCCCCAGCCGGCTGACGCCGTGGCAGATGGCGCAGTGGTGGTTGTAGAGCACGTTGGGATCGGGCTCGTCGGCCAGGGCAGGCAGGGAGGGGGCGGCCAGCAGGCCGCCCAGCAGCAGGGTACGCAGGGTCGTCGCGACTCGCCTCACAGCGCCACCCTCCCCAGGCCCGGTTGCGAGGCAAGCTCCAGAGAGTCCCTCGCGCCACCGGGCTCACGGGCCAGGCGGGTCATGGCCGGCGCCAGGGTCTCGGCGAGGCTGACCACCTCGCCCACCACGATCAGGGTCGGTGGGCGGAACGCCTCGCGCTCGATCACCTCCACCAGGTCGCCCAGGGTAGCCAGCACGTGGCGCTGTTCCGGGGTGGTGCCGCGCTCCACCAGGGCCACCGGGGTCGCGGCGGGCATGCCGTGGCGCTGCAGCTCGCGACGGATCAGGGCGGCGTTGGCCAGGCCCATGTAGAACACCGTGGTGTGGTGGGGCACGGCCAGCGCGGCCCAGTTGAGTTCCAGCTCCCGGTCGCCCTTGCAGTGGCCGGTGACGAAGGTGACGCTCTGGGCATAGTCGCGGTGGGTCAGCGGGAAGCCCGCGTAGCTGGAGCAGCCCGAGGCCGAGGTGATACCCGGCACCACCCGGAAGCCGATGCCGTGCTGGATCAGGTACTCGGCCTCCTCGCCGCCGCGGCCGAAAATGAAGGGATCGCCGCCCTTGAGGCGCAGCACCCGCCTGCCCTCGCCGGCCAGCCGCACCAGCAGGGCGTTGGTCTCCTCCTGGGTCAAGGCATGGCAGCGTGAGGCCTTGCCCACGTAGTAGCGGCGCGCCTCGGGCCGGGCCATGGCGAGGATCTCGGCAGAGACCAGGCGATCGAACACCAGGCAGTCGGCCTGCTGCAGCAGCGACAGGGCGCGCAGGGTCAAGAGACCAGGGTCGCCGGGGCCGGCGCCGGCGATGGCGACCTCGCCCGGCGCCAGCGGCGCCTCGTCGAGGCCGAAGTGGCAGGTCGGGTTGTGTCGGAATGCTGTCATGGCTCGCTCTCCCGGAGCATCACGGTCTGGGGTCTCGCTCGGCGCTCAGAGCTCGGTGGCCTGAATGGCCTCATAGGGTGCCGCCACACGTCTCTCGCGCGCTTCACTGACGCCGATCTCTTCGTTGGTGAGATAGCAGCCGGGATCCTCCTCCCAGGGGTCGCCGGTCACCTTCCAGGCCCGCACACGGGTATTGCCGTTGCAGATATCGAGGAAGCGACACTCCGCGCAGCGCCCCTTGAGGGGCCGCGGGCGCTGCCGGAAGCCCGCCATCAGCGGGTCGGTGGTATCGCGCCAGATCTCGGAGAAGGGCCGCTCGCGAACATTGCCGAGGTCGTGGTCCCACCAGAAGGTATCCGGGTGGACGTTGCCGAGGTTGTCGATGTTGGCGATATGCTCACCTGAGGCATTGCCGCCCCAGTTGACCAGCCGCTGGCGCAGGACGTCGGCCTGGTCGGGGAAGTGCTCGCGGGCCCACATCAGCAGAAAGGGACCATCGGCATCGTTGTTGCCGGTGACGTACTCGCGCTCCACGCCACGCTCAAGCTCGTCACGGCAGTGGTCGAAAAGCCGGGTCATGGCGTCACGGGTCATGCGGTACCAGGCGTCCTGCTTGCTGTGGCGCCCACCGCGGCCGCCGTAGTTGAGGTGCGAGAGGTAGAACTTGTCGACGTCATGCGCCTCGATCAGCGCCAGGATATCGCCGAGCTGCTGGTAGTTCTCGCGGGTCAGGGTGAAGCGCAGGCCCACCTTGATGCCGCGCTCCTTGCACAGCTTCACCGCATGCATGGATTCACGGAAGGCGCCCTTGCGCTGGCGGATGACGTCGTGGGTGGCCTCCAGTCCATCGATGCTGATGCCCACGTAGTCATAGCCGATGGCGGCGATCTCGTCGATGTTGGACTCGTTGATCAGGGTGCCGTTGGTGGAGAGCCCGGTATAGATGCCCAACTCCCGCGACCGGCGCGAGAGTTCGTAGATATCCGGTCGCATCAGCGGCTCGCCGCCGGAGAGAATCAGCGCCGGCACCCGGAAGCCGTGCAGGTCGTCGAGCACGGCGTGGGCCTCGGCGGTGGAGAGCTCACCGGCGAAGTCGATGTCTGCCGAGGTGGTGTAGCAGTGCTTGCAGGTCAGGTTGCAGCGGCGGATCAGGTTCCAGATCACCACCGGGCCCGGCGGCTTGCGGGCCGGCGCCAGCGGCGTCGGTTCCATCAGGGTCTTGATGTAGCGGGTTACGCGAAACATGGCTTACCTCCTGGGCTCGGGCTGACGCCCGGCACCGGGTCGGCCGGCCAGTCGCAGGCCGGTCTTCTTGAGAATGCGCGAACTGTAGAGGATGCGGTGGTCGCGGCAGGCCTCACCGAGCAGCGCGCTCAGCTCCTCGGCCTGGCGCTCGACCTCCTCCCGGGTGTGGCCGTGGAGCATGGCAAACAGGTTGTAGGGCCACTCGGGAAGGTGGCGCGGGCGGCGATAGCAGTGGCTGACACCGGGCAGACTCGCCACCTCGCGGCCCAGGCGGTCGATACGGGCGTCGTCCACATCCCACACCGTCATGCCATTGGCCACGTAGCCGAGCCGATAGTGGTTGGGCACCGCGGCGACGCGGCGCACGATGCCCGACTCCTGCATGCGCACCAGGCGGAGGCGCACCTCCTCGCCGCTGAGCCCCAGCGGCCGGCCCACCGCTCCCCAGGGATCGGGCACCAGCGGCAGCCCGGCCTGGGTGGCCAGCACGATGGCGCGATCGGTGTCGTCCAGGGTGGCGTGGCGCTCAGACGGGCAGGTGGAGACGGACATGGAATTCCTCCTGCTTGGGCATGTTGAAGACGGGCAGGCCGGTGGTGGCCTCGATCTCGGCGATCACCTCGCCGATGCGTTTTGGGGTCTCGGTGGCCAGCACGAACCACATGTTGAGGCGGTGCTCGCGGCGATAGTTGTGGGCCACCTCGGGGAAGGCGTTGACCGCCGCGCAGATCCGCTCGAAATCGTCCTCGGGCACCGCCAGGGCGGCCAGGGTCAGGCCACCGCCGAGGCGCTCGGCGTGGTACATGGGCCCGAAGCGACTGAGCACCCCCGTCTCCAGCAGCCGCTCCAGGCGATAGAGCAGCTCGCCCTCGGAGAGGTCGAGCTCCGCGGCCACGGCGGCATAGGGTGCCTCCACCAGCGGCAGGCCGTCCTGCAGGCGGTTGATCAGGCGGCGGTCGGCGGCGTCCAGCTCGGCGGCCGGCGTGGCAGCCGCCGGGATCTGGCGGGCGGGCATGGCGGTCATGGGCGCTCCTCGGCGGTATAGCGGCCGCCGTGCTGGCGGTAGGCCTTGAGGCTGAACAGCACGCGGTGGGGAATGGCCTGCAGCGCCAGGCGCTCGACGATCTCGTCGAGGGTGGCCAGCACCCGCTCGCGGCGGGTGCCGTGGATCATGCAGAACAGGTTGTAGGGCCAGTCGGGCAGGCGCCGCGGGCGGCGATAGCAGAGGGTAACGGCGGGCTCGGCAGCCAGACGCCGACCCAGGTCGGCCACATCGGCGTCGGGCACGTCCCACACCACCATGGCGTTGGCGGTGATGCCCAGCGGGCGATGGCGCACCACCAGGCCGAGTCGCTTGACCAGCCCCTCCGCCTGCCAGCGGCGCATGCAGGCCATCACCGTTTCCTCCGGCAGGCCGCACTGCTCGGCCAGCGCCTGCCAGGGACGCGGCACCAACGGCAGCCCCTGCTCGACCAGGGCGCGCAGGCGGCGCTCGGCGAGGGGCTCGAGGCTAATGGGAGCAGGCTGTCTGGCGTTCATGGCGCCTCCAGTTCATCCCAGGGGATCGGGAAGCCGAGGTCGATATGGAACCCCTCGAGCATCGGCAGGCGCAGGATATTGCGTCCCAGTTCCGCCTCCAGGGCGTCGAGGCGGGCCTCGAGGACGGCTTCGTCCGGCGCGGTCATCACGAACCAGAGGTTGAAGTCGTGCTCGCGTAGATAGTTGTGGTTCACCCCCGGGGCACGGTTGATCACCTTCGCCACCGCGTCTCGCTGTGCTTCGGGAACCGCCACCGCGGCCAGCAGGCTGGCACCGGCCCGGGCATGGTCGAAGACCGGCCCCACCCGGCTGAGCACCTCGAGACGTTCCAGCCGCGCCAGGCGCTCGAGCACCTCCGCCTCGCTGCTGCCCAGGCGCGCCGCCATGGCGGCGAAGGGCCGCTCGCAGACGGGCAGGCCGCGCTGGTAGGCGTCGATCAGCCGGCGATCCAGGGGGTCGAGTGTGACCATGGCGCTCCTCTCGGTGCATCAAGATGCATTTCATGAGCATCTTACCTGCAGCCCGGCCCCCGCAAGCGGAGAACTCCGCGGTGGTTGACGCAAGTCAAAAGAGGCATGCGGAATGCCCTTTTATATGCCCGTGCCCTTCGCAACTGCCCCGCGGCTTGATATTCATCAACGCAGACCGACGCCCGGACGACGAGACTCGGGTATCCGTTACCCTTACCTCCTGCGAGCCCGACATGCCCAAGAGAGTCCTACCCTTGCTGCTTATCGGCCTGGCCTGGCTGCTGTCCCAGCCGGCCCTGGCGGAGGCCGATAGCCAGGCGCCGGCGGTGGATGCCGAGCGCCTGGAGACCCTGCTCTACCAGGACTGCGGCTCCTGCCACGGCATGACCCTGCGCGGCGGCCTGGGCCCCGCACTACCCCGGGACCGCATGCAGACCCTGAGCCCCGATGCGCTCACGCACATCATCCGCCACGGCATTCCCGGCACCGCCATGCCCGGCTGGGAGGCGCTGCTCAGCGAGGAAGAGGCACGCTGGATCGCCGAGCACCTGCAGACCGACAACCGCCTGAAAACCCTGACCGACTGAATTCCCCCCGAGGAGAGCGCCATGCTGTTGACCCGTCCCTTCAAGACCCTGCTGGCCGCCGGCGCCCTGTCGCTGCTTGCCGCCGGCCCCGCCCTGGCCGAGCCGGCCCTGGAGATTCGCGGTACCGGCGACCTGGGCGTGGTGATCGAGCGAGCCACCGGCAGCGTGGTCCTGGTCGACACCACCCACAAGAGGGTGCTCAAGCACATCGACGGCTTCGGCGACCTCTCCCACGCCTCGGTGAAGTTCACTCGTGATGCCCGCCACGCCTTCGTGTTCGGCCGCGACGGCGGCCTGACCCGGCTCGACCTGCTCACCGGCGAGATCGACGGGCGCATCATCCAGGGCGGCAACAGCATCGGCGGCGCCATCTCCCAGGACGGCCGCTACGTGGCGGTGGGCAACTACGAGCCGGGCGGTGTGAAGGTCTTCGACGTGGAGACCATGGAGTTGGTCATCGACGTCCCGGCCACCTACGAGAAGGCCGATGGCACCACCGACCAGGCCAAGGTGGTGGGCGTGGTGGATGCCCCCGGCAACCTGTTCGTGTTCAGCCTGTTCGAGGCCGGCGAGATCTGGACCCTGGACATGTCCACGGATGAGCCCGAGCTGACGAAGTATCGCGACGTGGGCAGCATGCCCTACGACGCCCTGATCACCGCCAACGGCCGCTACTACATCGCCGGCCTGTTCGGCGAGGACGGCATGGCGCTGCTCGACCTCTGGCACCCGGAGAACGGCGTGCAGCGCATCCTGCCCGACTACGGCCGCGGCGAGGAGCGCCTGCCGGTCTACAAGATGCCTCACCTGGAGGGCTGGGCCATGGCCGGCGACCAGGCCTTCTTCCCCGCCGTGGGCCGCAACGAGGTGCTGGTGGCCGACACCCGCGACTGGTCACTGACTCACCGCATCGAGGTGCACGGCCAGCCGATCTTCGTGATGAGTCGCCCCGACGAGCAGCAGGTGTGGGTCACCTTCGCCCACCCCGACAACGATCGTGTCCAGGTGATCGACACCCGCACCTTTGAAGTGATCGAGACTCTCTCGCCAGGCGAGTCGATCCTGCACAAGGAGTTCACGCCCCGGGGCGAACATATCTGGATCTCCGCCCGGGACAGCGGCCATGTCGTGGTCTACGACACCCGCACCTTCGAGGAGCTGGTTCGCCTGCCGGCCCAGTCCCCCAGCGGGATCTTCTTCACCCATCGGGCTCATCGCATCGGGCTTTAACGGCAGTCAGGCCCGGACGTCGAGCGCACGCCCGGGCCAGGCGATCAGGGGAGCCGTGGCCACCCCGGCAGTTGGAACTCCTCCTGGAGATGGCGAAGTTCCGGCTGGTGCCTCTCGGCGATCCGCCCGGCCAGCTCGGCGCCCTTCACCAGCAGGTGCACCTCGATCCGGCGCCCGTCGTCGCGCCCCGGGTGCCTCACCACCAGGCCGGAGTCCTCGCAGCGGTCCACCAGCGCCACCGTGCCGTGGTGCTTGGCCTGCAAACGCTCGGCCAGCTCGCCCACGGTGGCCCACTCGCGCCCCTCGAATCCCTTGAGATGCAGCAGCAGTTGATACTGCAGCGGTGTCACCCCGTGCTCACGGCAGATGTCCTCGCTCTGCCGCAGGAAACAGCGCAGCTGATAGCGGAAGTGCGACAGCCGCTGGAAATCCTGCTTGATCAACCGCTCACCCTCGGCCATGAAAAGGTCCCTCTGTCCCGTCACTCGCCTTGACAGGCGCAATGACGGGCACTAACTGTTAAGGCACAAATATCACACCATGATATTAAGTATCCCGATGCGGCCCCGCAACTTTCAACTCGGCTTGCCACGCCGAGAGCCAACCCGAACAGGGGAACAAGAGCCATGAACCTGATCACCGTCGTCCGCCTTCCCTTTACCCGCAGCGTGGGCTGGAAGGAGCTGCAGCAGCGCCACCCCTCTATCCCGCTGCTGGCCTGGGCCATCGTGCTGCCCATGTCACTACTGCCACCGCTACTGCTCTACTACGCCGGCACCCACTACGGGGACGAGTTCGTCGCCGGCTTTGCCGACCGGGAGTGGCGCTTCATCACCACCATCCTGTTCCTGGCGGAGCTCCTGACCTTCTTCGTGATGGGCTGGCTGATCCACGCCGTGGTCAACGGCACCCGCGAGCTGTCGATCGACTACCACGACGCTTACCTGCTGGCCGCCCTGGCTCCGCTGCCGCTGTGGTCCTCGGCGATCATGCTGCTGATCCCCAGCCTGCTGCTCAACGCCCTGGCAGTACTGGTGGCACTAGGCATCTCCTGCATCCTCATCTATCACGGCCTTCAGGCCCTCTGCCGGCGAACAGACGAGGATGTGGTGACCATGTCGGCGACCTACACCATCATGGCGGCAGGGGTGCTGGCCTGGGGGCTCTTGATGGCGATCGTCTGGGCCTACTGATCCCTGCGACAACCTGTAGCAACGCACAAGGTAGCTCTGCCATCGGATAAGATGTATTTTACATGCATATTAAAAACATCATCCCCGACGAAGGAGAATACCTTGCTCAATCGAGACCATGAGCGACTGATCGATGCCACCGCCCCGCTGGTAGCCGAGCACCTCGACGCCATCACCCAGCGCTTCTATCCGCTGATGTTCGCCCGTTATCCGGAGGTAAAGCCGCTGTTCAACGAGGCCCACCAGCGCGACGGCGGGCAACCCAGGGCCCTGGCCGGCGCCGTGCTGGCCTATGTCGGGCTGCGCCAGGATCCCCAGCAGGCCCGCGGCGCCCTGGCCACGGTGGTCGGCAAGCATATCTCACTGGGCATCCGGCCCGAGCAGTACCCCATCGTCGGCGAGTGCCTGATGGCCGCCATCGGCGAGGTGCTGGGTGACGCCGTGACGCCAGAGGTCGCCGCGGCCTGGAGCGGCCTCTACGAGGAACTGGCGGGGCTGCTGATCGAGTTGGAGGAGCAGCGCTACCGTGAGTTCGAGCGGCGTCCCGGCGGCTGGCGGGGCACCCGCGAATTCCGCATCGTCGAGACCCACCAGGAGAGTGCGGTGATCCGCTCCTTTGTGCTGGCACCCGTGGACGGTGAGCAGGTGGCAGACCACGCGCCCGGCCAGTTCATCGGCGTGCGCCTCACCCTCGACGGCGCACCGGTCTACCGCCACTACAGCCTCTCGGCTCTGCCCAACGGCAAGCATTACCGTATTTCGGTCAAGCGCGAACCCCAGGGTCGCGCCAGCCGCTACCTGCACGATGCCATGGTGATGGGCGACACACTGGCGCTGCTCCCCCCGGCCGGCGACCTGACGCTGTACGACGGCGACGAGCCGCTGCTGCTGGCCTCGGGCGGGGTGGGCCAGACGCCGATGCTGCCCCTGGCCCGCCAGGCCCTGGCCCAGGGTCGTCGAGTGATCTATCTGCACGCTGCCCTGGACGCCGAGCATCACGCCTTCGTCGACGAGGTGGCGGCCCTGGCCGACGCCCACCCGGAACAGCTGCAGACGGTGACCGTACACGAACGCGGCGACGGCGCCGACCATATCGGCAGGATCGACCGCGACCTGCTGGCGCGCCTGCTGCCCGAGAAAGCACGCTGCTACTACGTCGGCCCCCAGGGCTTCATGACCGCAGTGGACCGCGCCCTGGCCGAGCTCGGCGTGCCGGCCGAGCGTCGCCACTACGAGCACTTTGGTCCCTCCCGCCCCCTCGACGCGGCCTGATTTCGCTCCTTCGACAGCGAGCCTCTTCGACAGACAGAAAGTTGGTCCCGGCGGAGTACGCCGGGGCCTTTTCGATAGCGCCGAGTCAGTACATTTCCAGACGGGCGATATCTCGAGTCTGCAGGCGTGCCTCTACCTCCTGATTCTCCGCCAAACGTGTGAACAGCTCCGACTCTTCCGGTATCTGGGCCAACTCGGCCCGCAACCGATACATGTCCTTGAGGGTCTGGTGGGCCGTCAATACGTTGGCGAGGATATCCTGGACATCGTGACAACCCAGGCAGCGAGGAAGGCGCGACAAGACACCGGGGTGGCCAAAATCCTGGGAGTCGATCAACCAGGTTTTCAGCAGGTTAGGCTCGGCATCTTCGATATAGCTAGCCATCGACCGACCCATGCGCCGCTCGCGGTCGGCCAGGAACACCAGGGCCATCTTCATGCGCTCATCGAGCTGCTCGTCGGCAAGATGGGCGTACTGTTTGGCCAGCTGCTCATGGAAGTCGACGATCCACTCCAGCAGATCCTTCACTTGTCGGAATGCCATGGCAACCCTCCTCTATGGGTTGGTATCAGGTGCCCCGTTTCAGCAGCATCGCCTTGATATGGCCAATGGCGCGCATGGGATTGAGCCCCTTGGGGCATACCCAGGTGCAGTTGGCGATCTGCCGACAGCGGAACACGCTGAAGGGATCATCGAGGGCCGCCAGGCGTTCGTCGGTGGCGGTGTCGCGGCTGTCGATCAGGAAGCGGTAGGCCTGGATCAGGCCGGCCGGGCCGATGTACTTGTCGGGGTTCCACCACCAGGAGGGGCAGGCCGAGCTGCAGCAGGCGCAGAGGATGCACTCGTAGAGGCCATCGAGCTTCTCGCGATCCTCGGGGCTCTGCCGTCGCTCGATGGCGGTGGGCGGATCATCGTTGATCAGCCAGGGGCGAATCTTCTCGAACTGGCGGAAGAACAGGCGCTGGTCTACCACCAGGTCGCGGATCACCGGCATGCCCGGCAGCGGGCGCAGCGTCAGGGTATCGTCGCCACCCAGCACCTCTTCCACCGAGGTCACGCAGGCCAGGCCGTTCTTGCCGTTGATGCTCATGCCGTCGGAGCCGCACACCCCCTCACGGCAGGAGCGCCGGTAGGCCAGGGTGGCATCCTGCTGTTTGAGGTGCTCGAGAACGTCCAGCACCATGGCCCTGCGGAAGCGTTCCTCGACCTCCAGGGTCTCCATCCGCGGCATGTCGTCCTGCTCGGGATGGTAGCGATAGAGTCGTACCTTGATCATGAGCGGGTCCCTGGTTGGCCATGGCCGACTACCGTTACTCGCGCCAGTAGTGGTTGGCCGCGGCAACGGTCTGGAAGTGCGTGGCGATCACGTGGGAGGCCGCGATCAGGCTGTCGGGCACATCGTGATACTCGGCTCGCTTCGCCCGGCGGACTTCGGCATCCGGCTGGGTAGCGGCCACCCCCTTCTGGGAAAGCGTCACCGCCAGGGCAAAGCCCTCCTGGGGCGTCTCGGTGATCAGGCTCGGCAGCCAGATATCAGTCGCTTCGTGATCATCAGCCGAGGCCGCGACCGCGCCCATCAGAAGACATACGCCCAGAATGGCGGCTCTGGCACTCCTCGCCAAGGAAAGCTGTCGTTGAGTGAATGGCATGGCTGGCTCCTGATGCGGGTTGATGGGAGGCCGGCATGGCAGCCTCGCCTATTAAGATGTATTTATAATGCATCTTAAGGCTAGATGCTGGCACCGCTTCGTCAAGGACGAACTCACTCCGCTGTCCGGCGATACGGCAGCGCCGGCGGTGCCTGGCGTATCCACCCCCAGTCATCGAACAGCACATAGAGCGCCGGAATCACCAGCAGCACCAGCAAGGTGGCGCTGAGCAGGCCGAACACCACCGAGATCACCAGCGGCTTGATAGCCGCCGCCTGGGTGCTGGTCTCGGCCAGCAGCGGCAGCAGCCCGGCGATGGTGGTGGTGGACGAGATCAGGATGGCGCGCAGCCGGTCGCGGCTGGCCTGGCCGGCGGCCGCCACGCCGGGGTGACGCCCGCGGAAGTCCACCAGCCAGCCGCTGCCGACGAGGTCGTCGACGATGGCCTGGCCGCTGGCCTGGCGCGCATCCACGTTGGCCTCCACGGTGACGTTACGCTGCCCGTCGATACGGGTAATACGCGCCCATTCGCGCCGCTCCCGGGCGTTGGCCACCACCTCCAGGGGCACCCGGCGCCCGTCCGGCAGGGCGATGGTCATATCGGCCAGGGCGTCGAGGGAGCTCCGATCCTCCTCGGCCTGGCGAATCAGCACCTCGATTTCCTGATCGCCGATGCGCTGGGTATCGGCGATCTCCCCCAGCAGCGCCGCTCGTAGCTGGCCGGCCACCTCGTCGGCGGAGAGCCCCAGGCCATGGGCGCCCTCGGCCATGGAGAAGGTCAGCTGGGGCTTGCCCAGGCGCAGGTCGTCGATGACATTGTAGACGGCCGCATAGCCGTCGAGCCGGTGACCCAGTTCCAGCGCCGCCGCCTTCATGGCCTCCAGGTTCTCTCCGGCCAGGCGCACCTCCACCGGCACCCCGGCGGGGCCGAAGCCGGGCTCCTGGATGATCAGCCACTGCAGTCCCTCGACCTCGCCGATGGCCTCCCGCCAGGCGGGGTCAGTTCATCCAGGGTCACCCGGCGCCGCTCGGCGGTCAGCAGGTCGACGATGACGGTGGCCACATTGGGGCCGGCCTCCCGGGCACTGGGGAAGCGTCGCTCGAAGGCGGCCCGAAAGCGTGAGTCGTGCCCGTCGGCCAACCTCCCCACGCTGCCCTTGAGACTGCCCTTGAGATGGTGGGGCAGGATCCAGAACGCCGGCCAGGAAGGAGAGCGGAGCGAACACCGCCACCGTGGTCAGGAAGGAAGAGAGCACCCCGGGCAGCACCTGGCGGGTGCCCGACACCACCGCCCCCAGCGGCGTGGCGCCCTCGTCGGCGTGGGCGGCGATGTTGTCGGTGATCACGATGGCGTCATCCATGACGATACCAATGGACATCAGCAGCGCCACCAGGGTGATCATGTTCATCGACAGCCCGGTCAGGGCCATGACGATGAAGGCCCCATGAAGGCGGCCGGCAGGCCCAGCACCGCCCAGATGGCCAGCCGCGGGCGGAAGAAGAGGCTCATCACCAGCACCACCAGCACCAGGCCCATCAGGCCGTTGCCCACCAGCATCTGCAGGCGGTCGCGGACGATGCTGGTCGCATCCTGGGTCAGCGTCAGCGAGACGCCGCCGTCGAAGCGCCGACGCTCGGCCTCGAGCAGCGACTCGAGTTGCTCCTTGACGGTCAGGGCATCGTCACGCAGCGCCTTGCTCACCTCCAGGGGCACCTCCACCTGCCACTGGCGCTGGGACATGCCGTGGATCGCCACCCGGGCCACCCCGGGCAGGGTCATGATGCGCTCCTCCAGGCGCAGGGCGTACTCCTCGAGCTGGCGGGACGGCATGTCGCCGGAAACCGCCACCGCCGCCACCAGGTCGCTGCGGTGGGATGGGCGGCAAACCAGCGGATCATGGCTGCTCTCCGGCCGACGCGTCACCCCTGGCCCGGGCAGCCAGGCGCGCCTCGGAGGCCTCGTCCCGGCGCACGGAGAGTGCCATTTCCCTCGATGGCCGGCTGCAGGTCATCGAGCACCATCCGCTCCCCCGCGGCCAGGCCCGCCTCGATCACCGCCAGCCCCCCTTGTTCGAAGGCCACGGAGACCGGGCGTCGCACCAGGCACTCCTGCTCATCGGCCAGGTAGAGCTCACCCTGGTGGAGCGCTGACGCGGGCACCACCAGCTTGGCCTCGGGACTCGGCGCCGAGAGTCGCACCCGGGTATACATGTCGCGCTGCAGCGGCGGTCGATCGGGGGGGCGCGCATCGCGCCAGGGCGCCTCGACCCTGACCACCACCCGCACGGCGCGGGTGGCCGGATCGAGACCGCTGGCCACGTGCACTACCTTGCCCTCCCAGCCCACCCCCGGCGCTCCGACCAGCGACAGCTCGGCAGCGATGGCATCCAGGTCGATGCGCTCGCTCAGGTCCAGGGTGCCGGGCAGCAGCTCGGCCGGCGCCACGCTGCTCAGCAGGCGCCGCATCATGCTGAACGGGATGCGCGCCTCCACCTCGGCCAGCTCATAGCGGCTCGGGTCGAGGACCAGCAGCAGGGTGCCTTCGGGCAGCAGGGTGCCGCTCTCCAGCGCCGGATGGCGCTCCACCACCCGGCCCGAGACGTTGGCCACGGCCTGCCAGGCGCTGCCGATAGTTCGTCAGCAGCCCCTTCACCGTGCGACTGGCCGGGGTGGGGCGTGGATGCTGCAGCTGTCCCATCAGCAGGCGCGGCACCCCGGGGTGCTCGGCGATGAAGGCCACATGGGCCAGAAACATTGCCTCCAGCGCTTCCAGAGGATCCTCGACGCCCTCGGCGGCGGCGCCAACCCTCGCCATGACCCGCTCGGCCACACAGGGCGACGACGGCTTCCACGGTGCGTTCACGGCGTGCCTCGGCGCTGAGGTGCTGGCGTTGCGACATGCTCGTGCCTCAAAAAGATAGTAATTGATTACTATCTAGCAAGCCCGCAGGTGATATGCCAGCCGATTTCAGGCGAGGCTGATCCCGGTCAAACCGCGACGCTGCCCATGCCTCGCGTCAGTGACCGACCGCTACTTCAGCCCCAGCCGGCGGGCCAGCTTGTGCAGGTTGCTGGGGTCCAGCTCCAGGCGACGGGCGGCCGCCGCCCAGCTCCCCTGACAGGCGTCCAAGGCCTCGCGAATCGCCCGGCGCTGGGTCTGCTCCACGCGCTCGCGCAGGGTCGGCTGAACGGGTTCCTCTGCCCGCTCCGGGTCTTCGAGAGCGCCTCCCCCTCTTTGTTGCACCAGGCCTGGCAGGTCGAGCCACTCGGGCACCAGGGTGATGATATCGTCGCGCCGCGCACCCCGGCTGAGCGCCTTGATCGCCGCGCGGCTGACTACATGCTCCAGCTCACGCACGTTGCCCGGCCAGGCGTAGCCCAGCAGCGCCTCCTCGGCCTCGGGCGAGAGCCGTAGGCTGCGCACCCCGAGACGGACCCGATTGATCTCCAGGAAGTGGCCGGCCAGCACCAGGATATCGCTGCCCCGCTCGCGCAGCGGCGGAATGGCCACCGGATAGACCGACAGGCGATGGTAGAGATCGGCGCGGAAGCTGCCATCGCGCACGGCGTCGGCCAGGCGCCGATTGGTGGCGGCGAGGATGCGCACGTCGACACGGCGCGGGATGTCCTCGCCCAGGCGCTGTACCTCGCCCTCCTGCAGGGCGCGCAGCAGCTTGGCCTGAATCGGCAGCGACAGCTCGCCCACCTCGTCGAGGAACAGGGTGCCGCCGTCGGCCGCCTCGAAGCGGCCGGCGCGCTCGGCGGTGGCGCCGGAGAAGGCCCCCTTCACATGGCCGAACAGCTCGCTCTCGGCCAGCGACTCGGGCAGCGCGGCGCAGTTGACCTGCACAAGAGGGGCATCGCGGCGTCCGGAGCGGCGGTGAAGGCGGCGCGCGAAGAGCTCCTTGCCCACCCCGGTCTCACCGCTGAGCAGCACCGGCAGGTCGGCGCCCGCCACCACGTCCAGCTCGCGCAGCAGCCGCGTCAATACGGCGCTGTGGCCGAGGATGTCGCGCGCCTCGGGGGCCGACAGCGGCAGGCCACTGTCCTGCCGGGCCATGCGCAGGGCGCGCAGGTCCCGCTCCAGGCGGCTGACCCGCACCGCCGCCTCGATCAGCAGCGCATAGCGCTCCAGTACGGTCCGGTCGGCGGCATCGAAGGTGCCCGCCTCCAGCGCATCCAGCGTCAGCACGCCCCAGGGCTCACCCTCCACGTGCAAGCTGATCCCCATGCAGTCGTGGACATGCAGCGGCTGGCCGGGCTGCTGCTCCACCAGGCCATCGTAGGGGTCCGGCAGGCTGGCGTCCGGCGGGAACAGCGTAGTGCGCCGGCTGGCGAGGATGGTGGCCAGGCGCGGATGATGGGCCACCTCGAAGCGCCGCCCCAGCGCCTCACGCACCAGGCCGTCCACCGCCATCGGCACCAGGGCGTTCTCTTCCAGGCGCAGCAGGCAGACGGCACCGCAGCGAAAGCCCTCGCGCAGGGTGCGCACCAGGCGCTGCAGGCGCACCGCGCTGGGCAGGTCGGCAACCAGATCCGCCAGCAGGGTCTCATCGAGCATGGTCATTTCTACCTTAAAGGGTTTTATTGACCCTAAACGATCCGGGTATTTTTCACTACCAATCCGACAAGTCCCCTGATGACGCACTCCCGTGAGCTGGCACGCCACTTGCTACTAGAAAAGAGTGTTACTCATCTCTGCGACCCATCTCCCAAGGAGTTCCTGCCATGAGCCTGATCGAACAGACCGTCGGCCGTACCGCCCTGACCCTGCCCGGCGCCACCCGGGTGTTCCGGGATCACAACATCGACTTCTGCTGCGGCGGACGCATCAGCCTGCGCGAGGCCGCCGAGCGGCTCGGCCTGGCCCCCGAGGCCCTGGTCGCCGAGCTCGAGGGGCTGCCGGCCGTTGCCAGCGACGAGCGCGACTGGCGGGCGGCCAGCAACGATGAGCTGATCGACCATATCCTGACTCGTTACCACGACGTCCATCGCCAGCAGCTGCCCGAGCTGGTTCGCATGGCCCGTCGCGTCGAGCAGGTCCACGGCGAGCGCGACACCTGCCCCAACGGCCTGGCCGACCTGCTCACCACCATCCACCAGGAGATGGAGAGCCATATGCAGAAGGAGGAGCAGATCCTCTTCCCGATGCTGCGCCGGGGGTTGGGCGCCCAAGCCCAGGGGCCCATCGCGGTGATGCGCCACGAGCATGACGACCACGGCGAGAACCTCGAGCAGGTCTTGGCGCTGACCGACAACATCACCCCGCCCAAGGGCGCCTGCACCACCTGGCGCGCCCTCTACACCGGGCTGCGCGAGTTCCGCGAGGACCTGATGCAGCACATCCACCTGGAGAACAACCTGCTCTTCGAACGCGCCGGCTGATTCCCAGGCGGCGCCCAACCACGACGCGTCGTTGCCCTGCCGGCGACGCGTCGGGGAGGCCACCATGAAAGCCATCGTTCTGGAACGCCTGCACGCCGACCACTACCGCTACGCGGCGCTGCTCTGCATCCTCGACCGTCAGCTGCATATCGCGGCCTGCAACGAGCTGCCCGACTACCGGCTGCTGGCCAGGCTATGCCACTACCTGACCCGCCAGCCCGAGGAGTGGCACCACCCGGTGGAGGAAACCCTCTTCGAGCAGCTGGCCAGCTGTCATCCGCAGAGCGCCGAGCTGCTGGAGGTGCTCACCGAGGAGCATCGCCGCATCGCCAACTACGGGGGCGAGCTCGAGGCGGCGTTTCGCCACCAGGCGGACGAGGCAGCGGGAGAGGAGCTCGACGCCAACCGGCTCAACCTGGCGCGCGCCTTCAGCGAGCTCTACCACCACCACCTGCATAGCGAGAACCAGCACGTCTATCCGCTTATCGAGCGCTGTATCCCGGCGGCGGAGCGGGATGCGATGCCGCCGCGGATCATGCTCAACAGCCCCGCCGAAGGCAGCCCCGACTTCCAGCGGCTCTACCGGCAGATCGCCGATCACCACACCGGGCTGCGCCTGGGCCATGGCGAACAGGCCGACTTCTGCCCGCTCTGCGACGCGAGGCCGGCCACTTCTTCCTGATCCGGCAAGCAGATGGAGCCATAGCATCCCCCCTGGGCCTCGCCCGGGGGGGCCCTGCGTGCCGGGCTCGGTGGTCAGAGTGGCGGGCTCAGCCGGCGGGATGGTCACCCCGATCGTAATGGAACGTCATGAAGACGATGCCCGGTGTCATCACCAACCGCCAGGCCAGCTCGACCTCAGCATCGAACTGCTCGTCGAAGGCGCGAACCGTATCGATCAAGGCCTCGAGCCAGAGATCATAGAGCGGCGGGGCGATGTCGAGGTGCGCACGACTGTGGCTGATCGCCACCTCCTGCAGGTAGTAGTCGGCATGGCTCGAGGCATAGAACGCCAGCAGGTGATAGAAGGCCTTCTTGAGCATGGCCCGCTGGCGCGCCATGTCGGTATGGCGAAACTTCACCGCCACCTTCGGGGAGGCCGCGAGAAAGCGCTCATAGAAGGCCGCGAAGAACGCCTGCCCGTCGACCTCCCGGCTCAGTACCCGCACGTAGCTCGCATCGAAGAGGCGTTCAATGTCCATGACCACACCGCATGATGAGCATGTCTGAACCAAGACTAGGCCAGCCGCGCGCCAAGAGCCTCGTCGGGAGTCTTCCTCATGACTCCGGCATGACCTGCATCACGTCACCCGCGACATCAACCAATGCCTTCTTGCCATGACGCCAGTCAAGGGCCAGGCAGGGATAGTCGACTAGCATGGTCGGGTTTCCCACCACAGGAGGCTCACCATGGAGCTCGTCTGCCCCGCCGGCAACCTGCCTGCCCTGAAGCGCGCCGTGGACGAAGGGGCCGATGCCGTCTACTTCGGCTTCCAGAACACCACCAACGCCCGCCAGTTCCCCGGTCTCAACTTCACCGACAAACGCGCCAGGGAGGGCATCGACTACGCCCATGCTCGCGGCAAGCGGGTCTTCTGCGCCATCAACACCTACCCGCAGCCGGACGGCTGGGCCATGTGGACCCGCGCCGTGGACCAGGCCGCGGATCTCGGGGTCGACGCTCTGATCATGGCCGACATGGGGCTGCTCGACTACGCCGCCCGCCGCCACCCGGATCTCGCCCGCCACCTCTCGGTGCAGGGCTCGGCGACGAGCCACGAGGCGCTGCGCTTCTACCACGACCAGTTCGGCATCAAGCGCGCCGTGCTGCCGCGGGTGCTCTCGATCACCCAGGTGCGCGACCTGGCGAAACAGAGCCCAGTAGAGCTGGAGGTCTTCGCCTTCGGCAGCCTGTGCATCATGGCCGAGGGGCGCTGCTACCTCTCGTCCTATCTCACCGGCGAGTCACCCAACACCCGCGGCGTCTGTTCGCCGGCGGCCCACGTGCGCTGGGAGGAGACCCCCCAGGGCCTGGAGTCACGCTTGAACGGGGTGCTGATCGACCGCTACGCCAAGGGCGAGAACGCCGGCTACCCCACCCTCTGCAAGGGGCGCTTCGAGGTGGGGGGCGAGACCTACCACGCCATCGAGGAGCCCACCAGCCTCAACACCCTGGAGCTGCTGCCGGAGCTCAAGGAGCTCGGCATCGCAGCGGTCAAGATCGAGGGTCGCCAGCGCAGCCCCGCCTACGTGTCCAAGGTCGCCGGCATCTGGCGTCAGGCCCTGGACCGCCTGGCGCGTGCCCCGGGCCGCTTCCACGCCGAACCCGCCTGGATGACCGGCCTCGGCGAGGTCTCCGAAGGCAGCACCACCACCCTGGGCGCCTACGAGCGCCGCTGGAAATAGGAGAGCCTCCATGTCCACTACCCCCACGCTCCAGCTGTCGCTGGGCCCGGTGCTCTTCTACTGGACCCGCGAGCACTACGCCGACTTCTATCGCGAGGCCGCCGACTGGCCGGTAGACATCGTCCACCTCGGCGAGTCGGTCTGTTCCCGGCGCCGGGACATGAAGCTCGACGACTGGCTGGGGCTAGGCCGCGAGCTGGCCCAGAGCGGCAAGCAGGTGGTGCTCGCAAGCCAGACGCTGATCGAGTCCGAGGCAGACCTGCGCGACCTGCGCCGGCTGTGCGACAACGGCGAGTTCCTGGTGGAGGCCAACGACCAGAGCGCCCTCCATCGCCTCTCGGCGGCGAGCCAGCCCTTCGTCGCCGGCGCGTCGCTGAACCTCTACAACCCGGCGACGCTGGCGGTGCTGGCCCGGGCCGGCATGCAGCGCTGGCAGGCGCCGGTGGAGATGTCCCGGGACGACCTGGCGCGGCTGCTGGCCGACTGCCGCGAACAGGGGCTCGAGGCCCCCTGCGAGGTGTTCGCCTACGGCCATCTGCCGCTGGCCTGGTCCTCGCGCTGCTTCACCGCACGCCGCTACCAGAAGCCCAAGGACCGCTGCCAGTTCGTCTGCCAGAAGCACCCCGAGGGCCTGGCACTGCGCACCCAGGAGGCGGCCCAGGTGTTCACCCTGAACGGCATCCAGACCCTCTCCGGCGCCTGCCAGGACCTGCGCCACGAGGCGCCCGCCATGGCCGAGATGGGGGTGGGCGTGGCGCGCCTGAGCCCGCGCCCCGAGGGCATGGCCGAGGTGGTGGCGGCCTTCGACGCCGCCCGCCGCGGCGAGCTTCACGCCCCCGACCCGCTCTCCCTGGTCGACGCCGAGATCTGCGACGGCTACTGGCACGGCCGGCCCGGCATGGACCACATCCGGGCCGAGGGTCTGAACCCCGCCCCTCTATGCTAAGCTACTGTAATTGAAAAGCGATCAGGAGAGCATGATGCGGCTGACAGCTTATCAGCAGCACATTATCCGGCAGGCTGCCCGCGACTGCTTCGGCCCCGGAGCGCGCGTGACTCTCTTCGGCTCCCGCGCCGACGACGAGGCACGGGGCGGCGATATCGACCTGCTGATTGCAACCGATATGACCAATATCGAGGACATCATCCGTTCCGAGATCGCTTTCCAGCTACAGGTTCAGCAGGCCATCGGCGAACAGAAGATCGACCTGCTGATCGACTACCCCGGTCGGGGCGAGCATCCGCCGATCTTCGAGATCGCCGAGCGCACCGGGGTCAGGCTGTAAGATTTGGCGCTAAAGCTAAAGAAGTGCTTTCTCAGAGCTTATTCGGCAAAAGGGGCCAAGCTGCATGCCTGACCCCTGAGAGCTAGCCTCTGTACTTGTCTCGTGGAATTTCAAGACGGAAGACCTTGAGGCCTACTTGGCTAGCGTAGATACGTTTTCCCTTCACGGTGATAAAGGGGCGGTAGATGACGACGGTGTCGCCTTTCGATGTACTCATAACGAATACCTCTAGCTCTCTGCCATTGACGAGCTAGACCGCCATCCCTACACTGCAACCTGCCAAGGAAAGACAGGTAGGAATGGGATCCAGATCAAGGGCTGGCAGACTATGCCCTTGATTCTTCTCTAAAATCCTCCCAAACGGGGGCGCTCTACATGAGCGCCCTTTTTTGTGTCTCGCTTTTAGCCTAGCCGCACTTGGACCAGCCGCAGCCAGCGTAGCAGGTGGGGCAGCCGTCCATCATGATCAGCTCGCCGTTGCACTCGGGGCAGTGGCCCACCACGGTGGGGCCTTCGCTCTTGGCATGGGCGGCATCCTGCGCCTTGCGCTCGGCCTGCTCGATCTCCTCGGGGGTCGGCGGCTTCCACAGGTGGCCGCTGGCCTGGCGCTGGGCGTAGCGGGTTACCAGTTCCTCCACCGGCACCTGGTTGCCGTCCTGGTCGAGGAAGCCGCGGCGGAAGAGGATCTGCTGAATCGACCAGGCAATGGCCGCCACCTCGGAGTCGTGGAACATCGGCTTGCCCCAGCGGTTCATGCCGCAGCGCACCAGGCCCTTGTCCCAGGCCACCTTGCGCAGGTCGGCCACCGCCTGGGTGACGTAGCCGCCGCGGGCGGCCAGCGACAGGCTGCGCATGGTTGCGGTGATCCACTGATGCTCGCTGGAGAGCTGGCCAGAGGGAAAGAAGAACTCCACCGGGCGCTCGATCACCACTCGCTTGCCGTTGAGCACGCCCTCCACTGGCATGAAGGAGACCAGCAGGTAGACCTTCTTTCGCCCCTCGGCGCCGACGTAGGAGATCTTTTCCGACACGGCTTCCAAGGTGCCCTCGGGACGCGAGGGAATGCGCACCGTGAGCGGATTCTCCTCGGCCAGCGGCGGCTCTTCCACCGCCTTCTTGACGCTGTAGGAAACGATCTTTGACGTAATCTCGACGGCCATCAGGAGGCTCCTCCGATAAATGGGTGATTGGCGCTCGGCAGCAGGTGGAACGGCTTACCACTTGCCATAGGTGCCTTCCTTCAGCGCGTCATAGAGGTTCGCCGCGTTGTGCTCTTCACCGTCGTAGATGATCTTCTCGTCACCGGCCAGCTCCACGGTCTCACCGTTCTCCAGCTCGAACACATAGGTGGTGTTCTTGAGGTCGTCCTCGCGCACCAGCACGCCCTGGAAGGCCTCCGGGTTGAAGCGGAAGGTGGTGCAGCCCTTGAGCTGGCTGGCGTAGGCGTCCAGGTAGAGGTCCTTGAACTCCTCGAAGGGGAAGTCGGTGGGCACGTTCACCGTCTTGGAGATCGCCGAATCGACCCAGGCCTGGGCGGCGGCCTGCACCGCCACGTGCTGCTTCGGGCTCACCGCATCGGCGGTGATGAAGTAGGCCGGCAGGTCGCTCTCCACCGCGTCGGCGGCGATGAAGTGGCGGTAGGCCGCCAGCTCGAAGGAGACCACCTCAACCTGCTCCTTGGTCTTCTTGCCCGCCTGGATCACGTTGCGGAAGTAACGGTGCGAGAAGGACGGCTCGATGCCGTTGGAAGCGTTGTTGCCCAGCGACAGCGAGATGGTACCGGTCGGCGCGATGGAGCTGTGGTGGGTGAAGCGCGCGCCGTGTTCGGCAAGCGCCGCGACCAGCTCCGGCTCCACCTCGGCGACCTTCTGCATGTAGCGGCTATAGCGCGCATGCAGGATGCGGCCCGGCACCTTGTCGCCGACCTCGTAGCCGTCCTTCTTGAGCTCGGGGCGCTCGCGCATCATCTTCGGGGTGATCTCGACATCCTCGGCAAGCGCCGGGGCCATGCCCTTCTCCCGGGAGAGTTCCAGCGCCTGCTTCCAGCCCTCGATGGCCAGGTTGCGGCTCACCTCCTCGGTGAAGGCCAGCGACTCCGGCGAGCCGTAGGGGATCTTGAGCATGGTCATGGTCGAACCCAGGCCGAGGAAGCCCATGCCGTGGCGGCGCTTGGCCTCGATCTCGCGGCGCTGGCCGGAAAGCGGCAGGCCGCTGATCTCCACCACGTTGTCGAGCATGCGGGTGAAGATCGCCACCACCTGGCGATAGCGTTCCCAGTCGAAGCGCGGCTGCTTGCCGAAGGGGTCGATGACGAAGCGGGTCAGGTTGACCGAGCCCAGCAGGCAGGCGCCCTCCGGCGGCAATGGTTGCTCACCGCAATTATGAGCATGAAAACAATTAGCATCGAAAGTATTTAGGCCCGGCACCTGGACATCATAGACCTCTTCGACACCCGCTTCTTCATGACCCACGACTCGAGCCACAAAACGCTCTCGATTGAGGCGACGGCGGTAGCCTTCCAGGAGAGTCTCCAAGCGCGCCTGCTTGTCACGATCACCAAAGCCAATACGCGAGGCGAAATGTTCGAGGTTCTCGCCACCGATGACCAACTCATGCTGAGGCAGGGTGGCATATTCCCGATGCCCACCATGCCCATCGGGCAGCTGGCGATTCGATGCCTGGCGCCGATCACGGTAGATCGTGGAGACGATACCCAATCGGTGCAGCATCCGTTGCACGGCCTCGAGACGAGGAAGGTCGGACTGTGACAGCCGAACACTGACCCCCTTTTCCTGACTGCCTTGAACCGATCCATCGGCATCAAAGAAGCCGCGCAGGAACCCTGCGTAGGCGCTCGATGACGCCTGCTCCAGCTCAGGTGTGATCGTCTTGGCGCCGGGACGCATGCCCAGCTGAAGTGCCAGGTCACGAAGCGCTGCGGTCGACAGACGATACTCCGCGCGCCCATTTACCTGTTGCCAGCCGGCAAAATCGGCGCGATGCGGCAGGGTTCTCGCTGCCGCTTCTGCCCGCGCCATGACGGAACGCACTCCCTCGCTCAGAGCGCCATCGTCACCGTTGGCCACGGCTGCTTGCGACCATACGGACAGTACCGCCTTGTCGCTCTTGAGCGTGCCATCGCCGACCAAAAGTCCCAGGAGATAGCCCTGCGACTCATCGAGCTGGCCTCCCCACTCAGGGGCATCACGATGGTCATTGAGCAATACGCGGTCGCCGACCTGCAGCTCTCCTGCGGCACACCACTCCGTCTCCGTACGATAGCGAGTAAAGGCTGACACCCGCCGCACTCGGTGGTCAGGGGTCAACTTTAGGCTGTAGCCTTCGGCCGTCTGGAGACGAATCACCGGCTTGGTTGCCGTAGGAAAGAATCCCTCCGGTCCGCTGTGATGGGCCTCACCATCGATCACGGCGGTAAAGGAACGACCGATAAGCTGCGCGACCTGACGCGGCCCCTCGGTGGTTTGTACCCAGGTATCCGCGGTCACGCAGGGGTTGGTGGCACGGATCTCCTCGCAGAACCAGTTGTTGTTCATGCGGTTGACCTGGTCGATCAGGATGAAACCCGGCTCGGCAAAGTCATAGGTGGAGCTCATGATGGTGTCCCACAGCTCGCGGGCCTTGATCACCTCGACGATGCGGCAGGCCACGCGGCCCTCGGCGTCGACGGTGTAGCCCTCTTCTACCACCGGCCAGTCGCGGTAGATCAGCTCGCTCTGTTCGACGTCATCCTTCTCCCCGGCGTGCAGCGGGAAGGCCAGCGGCCAGTCGGCGTCCTGTTTCACCGCCTCCATGAACTCGTCGGTGATCAGCAGGCTGAGGTTGAACTGACGCAGGCGGCCCGCCTCACGCTTGGCCTCGATGAACTGGCGCACGTCCGGGTGGCCGACATCGAAGGTGCCCATCTGGGCGCCGCGGCGTCCGCCGGCGGAGGCCACCGTGAAGCACATCTTGTCGTAGATATCCATGAACGCCAGGGGGCCGTTGGTGCCGGCACCGGCGCCGAACACGAAGGCGCCCTTGTGGCGAAGGGTGGAGAAGTCGTAGCCGATGCCGCAGCCCGCCTTGAGGGTCATGCCGGCGTCTACCACGGAGTCGAGAATGTCGTGCATGGAGTCGCGGATGGTGCGCGACACCGTGCAGTTGATCAGGCTCACCGACGGCTTGTAGGCCTCGGCGCCGGCGTTGGACATGATGCGCCCGGCAGGGATGGCGCCATTCTCCAACGCCCAGCGGAACTTCGGCAGCCACTCGTCGGCCTTGTCGCCTTCCACCGCGGCCAGGGCCCGAGCCACCCGCTCCCAGGTGGCACCCACGTCCTTGTCCACGGGCTTGCCATGACGGTCCTTGAGGCGGTACTTGGAGTCCCAGATATCGCGAGACGGCACCTGCAGGGGGACCTCGCTGGATGACGTCACGGCCTTGGTGGAAGTGCTCATGCGGATGGCTCCGGAATAATACGTTAATCGAAAAAGGTCAGGTCGTGCGTCTCGCCAGCCGCTCCAGGCGAACCAGCAGCTCACCGAAGGGGCCCTGGGCCAGCCCCTCCTCACGACCATCGAGGAGGTTCTTGACCATCAGGCCCAGCTCGGTATCGCCCTCGATCAGCAGCCGACGCTGGAAGAACAGCGCGTCAGGATCCTCGCGGCGGGTGGCCAGGCAGAGGAACTCGCGCCAGCCGCCGCGGATGGTGGCCTCGCCAGGCTCGGTACACAACCGCAGACGCTCGTTCTCGAGGGTAAGGGTCAGCGCCACGCCGAGATCCTCGATGGACAGGGTGATGCGACGCCCTTCGAGGGCGTCGAACTCCCCCTCGGCGAGGGGCTCGGCGAAGGTGCGGTTGAGCAGCGGCTCCACCAGGCGGCGCTTGACGCCGACCGGCACGCGCGGATCGGCGGCGCGAATCAGGCGGGCGGGGGCGGGAAGACGCGGCAGGGTCTGTAACGGTAAAGGCAACAACGGCAGGGACATGACAGCTCTCCTGAGGGGGTACCATGCGGCCGAAGCCACCGAACTGTTCATCCTAGGCCGGTGCTCCCGGGGCTGCACTGACATGCATCATGTCGCCGAGCAGCCCTCGATCATCTGCGGCCAGCCTACCATATATAGACCATATCGCCTCGGCAAGCCCCATATCTGGTGCAGGGGCGGCGGCATCATGACCCATTTTCATTTGACAGCGAAGACGCCCGGCCTGGCGCGCCGCCACGCAAGGACGCCGCTCCCGTCGATGACGAGGCGGCGTGCGATGGATCCCCGCGGCCATGCCGCGAGTGGGGGCTAGACGGTCCGGGAGTAGCGACCCTGGCTCTTCGTCAGGTAGGCGTCGAAGGCCATGGCGGCATTGCGCATCATCAGCCGGCCGGTGGGCAGCACCTCGATCTCGCCCTCGCGGATCGCCAGCAGGCCGTCGTCGGCCATCTCCTGCAGCTGCACCAGGGCGTCGGCGAAAGTGTCGCGGAAGACGATGCCGTGGGCGGCTTCGATGGCGGCGAAATCGATGCGGTTGTGGCACATCAGGGCATTGATGACGTCGCGGCGCAGGCGGTCATCGTCGCTGAGCCGATAGCCGCGGAATACCGGCAGCTGGCCCTCTTGCAGGCGATGCTGGTACTGGGCGGTCTCCTTGACGTTCTGGCTGTAGGTGTCGCCGACCTTGCCGATGGAGGTGATGCCCAGGGCGATCATGTCGCAGTCGGCGTGGGTGGAGTAACCCTGGAAGTTGCGCTGCAGGGTGCCGTTCTCCCGGGCCAGGGAGAGCTCGTCGTCGGGCAGGGCGAAGTGGTCCATGCCGATATAGACGTAGCCGGCGGCGGTAAGGCGGCGGATGGTCAGCTCCAGCAGCTCCAGCTTGCGCTCCGGCGGCGGCATGTCCTCGGGGCGGATCAGCCGCTGGGCCTTGAACAGCTCCGGCAGGTGGGCATAGCTGTAGGTAGCGATGCGGTCCGGCCCCAGGGCAATGATCTTGCTCAGGGTGGTGTCGAAGCTGGCCACCGTCTGCAGCGGCAGGCCGTAGATCAGGTCGACGCTCACCGACTGGAAGCCGGCGTCGCGGGCCGCCTGGACCAGTTCCACCACCTGCTCCTCGCTCTGCAGGCGGTTCACCGCCTCCTGGACCTGGCGGTCGAAGTCCTGCACCCCGAAGCTCAGGCGATTGAAGCCCAGGGCGTAGAGCTCATGGATCTGCTCGGGGGTCACGGTGCGCGGGTCCACCTCCAAGGAGAACTCGCGCTCGGCGGGCGGGGCGAAGTGGAAGGCCTCGTCCAGCGCCGCCATCAGCTCGCCGAGCTGGGCGTTGCTCAGGTAGGTGGGCGTGCCGCCGCCCAGGTGCAACTGGGTCATGCGCCGCGACTCGTCGAAGAGCGCGCCCTGGACGCGGATCTCCTGCTTGAGCCACTCGAGATACTCGGCGGCTCGCTCGGTGTTGTGGGTGATGATCTTGTTGCAGGCGCAGTAGTAGCAGAGGCTCTTGCAGAACGGGATGTGCACGTAGACCGACAGCGACTTGGGCGTCTCGGCCCGGTTGCTGCGCTCGGCCGCGGCGCGGTAGTCATCCTCGGCGAAGGCCGCATGGAACTGGGGCGCCGTGGGATAGGAGGTATAGCGTGGCCCCGGACGGTCATACTTCTCCACCAGGGGGCGATCGAACAGCAGGTCGTCTTGCATCGTGAAACAGCCTCTTTAACCGGATGGCGGCGCCGCGGGCGCCGCCGCATGGGCAGAGTATGCCATTCAGGGCCCGACGCGTCGGTACCCTTCTCGAGGTAGCTGATCTGGATCAAGCCGACGGGGGCGGCGCACCGTACGCCGACACCAGTGGACCAGGCGCCAGGCGGCGAGCCCCCAGGCCAGGCTCCAGGCGAGTGCCGATCCCCACAGCAGGTGTAGCCAGCCCGATCCGGCATCCAGCGCCAGCAGACGCAACACCGCGGCGAGAGTGAACAGCAGCGCCAGCGGCAGCAGCAGCGGCTCCGCCTCGGGGCGCGCCTTGGCGCGCAGGATCGCCTGGCGCAGCATGATGCCGGAGGCCAGGGTGCCGAGGGCACCGATGGTGAAGGCGTGCAGGGTGGCGCTGGCATGGGGCTGCTGCCACCAGGCCCGGGCCAGCAGCAGCAGGCCCGCGCCGAGCCAGGCGTAGCCGACCATCAGCCCCAGCAGGTCGGGACGCCCCCGGCAGGCCCAGGGCCGCCAGCGCCACAGCCGCCACAGCACCAGCAGCCCCGCCGCCAGTACCAGGCCCGCCGCCAGGGGCCGCAGCGGTGACCACAGCATCAGCAGTGGCGTCACGCCCAGCAGCAGGATCAGCGCCGCTTCGATACGCGGCTGGACCCCCGCACCGGCCTGGCGTCGGCTGGCCATCAGGTAGCCGTTGACCGCCGGTGCCAGCAACCGTCCGCCCATGAACACCATCAGCAGCACCAGCCACAGCACCCCCTGGTGCATCACCAGCGTGGTGGTCGGCATGACGCCCAGGTGGCGCCAGGTCAGGGTGACCAGGGCCAACAGGCAGAGCAACCCGAGCAGCGGAGAGAGCACCCGGTTTCGCCACTTCTTGGCAGCGATGAAGCGCGGCACCAGGTGCCAGGCGACAAGCAGCACGAAACCCGCATCGGCCAGTGTCACCGGCAGGGCGCCCGGCCAGGCCAGGCCGCCCAGGCGTGCCATCAGCCACAGCCCGACCAGCGCCTGCAGCCGGCGTGTCGGCAGCGGCCCGAGCAGATAGCCGGCGATCACCGTCAGGGCGAAGCCGAACAGCAGTTCGCGACCATGTGCCGCAGGAGAGGCCAGCAGCGGCAACTCCTGCAGGTGATAGAGTGATAACAGCGAGAGCGGCACCAGCAGGGCGGCGTGCAGAGCCGCCAGCGGGAAAAGCCAGCGCCAGGCGGGAGCGGTGGAAACGTTACCCGTGCGGCGATTCGAGGAAGGCTTTGCGTCACTCTTTAACATGCATGTAAAATACTCTTTATTGCGCATCGCCGCCAGGTGGGAGGTCCCATGACGCACTCGGTCTCACGCATCGCCTGGAGCGGGCTGGCCTACGGCTGCATCGGCCTGGGCACCGCCGGGCTGGTGGTGCCGCTTCTGCCCACCACCCCCTTCCTGCTGCTGGCGGCCTGGGCCGCGCCCAAGGGCTCGCCCCGGCTGGCCCGATGGCTGCATGAACATCCGCGCCTGGGTCCGACCCTGCACGCCTGGCGGGAGCAGCGCGCCGTGCCGCACCGGGCCAAGCACCTGGCGCTAATACTGCTGGGGGCCAGCTGGCTGGTGCTGTGGCTGGGCGGTGCGGCGCCGCTGGTGCTGGTCCTGACCGCCGCCCTGTTCATCGGTGTGGCGACCTTCCTGCTGACGCGACCCGATGCCGCAGGCGCTGATGTCCTCACGGCAACGAGCGATAAACTGTTAGAATAGAACCCTCTTATCTTATTAAGTTTGACTAATATCAAGCCTTGAGGTCTCCGCACCCACCATGCATCTGACCCGCTTTACCGACTACTCCCTGCGCGTGCTGATCTACCTGGCGGTAAAGGGGGAGGAGCGCTCCACGATCCATGAGATCGCCACCAGCTTCGAGGTCTCCCGCAACCACCTGATGAAGGTGGTCCAGGACCTGAGCCACAAGGGCTATATCACCGCCGTTCGTGGCAAGAACGGCGGGCTGCTGCTCAAGAAGCCGCCCGAGGAGATCCGCCTGGGCAGGCTGGTGCGCGACACCGAGAATGACCTGCAACTGGTAGAGTGCTTCGGCGAGGCCAACGAGTGCAAGATCACCCCGGCCTGCCGGCTCAAGCCGATCCTGGCCGAGGCGCTGCGCGCCTTCCTCACCGTGCTCGACAAGTACACCCTGGCCGACATGCTGGGGCCCCAGGAATCGCAGCTGGTCCAGCTGCTCAGGATCGAGCCGTTGACCCGCAGCAGGACCGACACCCCCCCGCCGCTGGTCTCCTGACGCGATTGGCTTGCGCTGCCGGTCAGTCTCGGCGATGCTTGAAGATGAGTTCCGCCATGACATGGGTCATGGCTGTCCATGAGGCCCTGGGCCATCATGGGCCCAGATATCGGAGGCATCGGCGCCATCCGATTTTTTCAATGCCATAAGATGCATTCTGGAGACATGTTCATGAAGCGACTGGCCACCCTGACCCTGACCGGCATCGCCGCCCTGGCCCTCTCGGCCGCCGTTCAGGCCGAGCCCGACGGCGAGGCCATCTACAACCAGGCCTGCATGGCCTGCCACATGACCGGTGCCGCCGGCGCGCCCATCAAGGGCGACGAGGCCGCCTGGGCGCCGCGCCTGGAGCAAGGCATCGAGACCCTCTACACCCACTCCATCGAAGGCTTTGGCGCCATGCCCGCCAAGGGCGGCTTCACCAACCTGAGCGACGAGGAGGTGAAGGCCTCCGTGGACTTCATGCTCGAACCGGTGCTCTGAGGGCCAACTCGCCCCACCAGCCAGTTAGCGGAAACCGAAGCGCCCCCGGCAGCCAGGCTGTCGGGGGCGCTGTGGTTATGGGTCATGGTTTATGGAACAACGGTTATCGAGTAGCCGCCTGTGGAGCCACCCTGCGCTACATGGTGCGCTGGATATGCCCCCGCGCCAGGTCGTTGAGCACCTGGACGTCGATCTCCTCATAGCTGAGCAGACGCCCCTCATGCTCCGCCATGAAGGCCTGGGCCGCTTCCTCGTTGCCGAAGGAGGCCAGGGTCGGCCCCATGGCGCCCATCAGTGGCTGCTCGGTCACGTAGACCGCCACGTTGGCGGGGATGAAGGCGTCGTCGGAGGGCTGCTCCCAGTCGGTGGCGCCCATGTCGTGGACAAAGGCCTGGCGCAGTTGGGGCACCGAGTCGGGCTGCAGCAGCCAGACGAACATGTCCGCGGTGGAGCAGAAGGTCAACAGGCGCCCATCCCGCAGGCAGGCCTGGGCCTTGGGTCCCGGAAACTCGGCGATGAACATCCCGCACACCGCACACTCGTCGTCATCGCGGAAGGGGCGCGTCTCGCAGGCCGCGGCCACCTCCTCCTCGCCACTGCAGCCGGCGAGCCCCGCCAGGGTCACGCCGCCCAGCACGATGATGAATTTCCTGCGTGTCAGCATTCGTCGATGTCCTTGTCAGATCTCACGGCGGCGAAAGATCCACAGCGCCAGGCCCAGTGGCACCGCCACCCAGACCAGCAGCGCGCCGATCAGCAGCACTGGATGGAAGGCCGCATCGGCACCGATGGAGGCCAGGCCCGCCTGGGTCCGTGCCGCCTCGAAGAAGGTCAGGTTGACGATGCGGAAGATGTCGGTGGGGTTGAGCAGCAGCAGGTAGTGGAAGAGCCCCTCGCTGACCTGGCCACCGGTGCCCACCAGCACCCCCAGCAGCGCCAGATCATAGACGATGACGAAGAAGAACCACACCACCAGGGCGATGCCCGCCGCGCGGGACTTCTCCGCCACGCTGACGCTGATCAGGTAGGCGAAGCCGATGAAGGCCCAGCCCAGCAGCATCGCCGAGAGGATGAACAGCGCCAGGGCCGCCACCAGCTCACCGAGCAGCTCCACGCTGCCGAAGGCGGCGATCACCGCCCCGGCCACGCCGAAGCCCACCAGGGTGGAGACACCGAGGATCGCCGCATGGCCCAGGAACTTGCCGGCGAGGATCTCGACCCGACTCATGGGGTAGGTGAGCAGCAGCAAGAGGGTGCCCTGCTCGTCCTCGCCGACGATGCTGTCGTAGGCCAGCATCAGCGCGATCAGCGGGATCAGGAACACCGCCAGGCTCGACAGGCTGACGATGGTGGTGGAGACCCGGGTGAAACCCACCTGGCCGGAGGCCGCGGCGCCGAAGTAGGCCAGGCCGATGGCCAGCAGGCCGAACACCAGGGTGATCGCCAGCACCCAGCGGTTGCGCAGGCCGTCGCGGAACTCCTTGCCGGCCACGATCATCAGGTTTCTCATGCGCTCACCCCCTGCTGGGCATCGAAGGCCGGCGCGGGAGCCGGCTCGGCCTCCACTCGCTCGCGAATGGTGCCGTCGAAATAGGCATAGAGCGACTCCAGGGTCGGTGGCTCCAGGTCGAGATCGGAGACCTCGGGGTCGTCCATCAGCAGGCGCAGCACCCCCATCTTGGCCCTGACCGGCACCTCGAGGGTGACGCGGCCGTCGCCCGCCGTCCGCGCCAGCACGCCATGGGCTCGCAGCGACTCGGCGAGCCGCTCCGGTGCCCGGGCGGTGCGCAGGCGCATCACCAGCGGCAGGTCGGCGGCCTCACGCAGCTCGTCGATACTGCCCGAGGCGAGCATGCGCCCCTGGCCGAGGATCGCCGCGCGGTCGATATGGCGCTCCACGCCCGGCAGCACGTGGGAGCAGAGGATCACGCTCACCCCGCGGCCGCGCAGCTCGTCGACCATGCCGTAGAAGTCACGGGTGGCCATGGGGTCCAGCCCTACGGTGGGCTCGTCGAGCAGCATCAGCCGCGGCTCGCCGATCAACGCCTGGGCCAGGCCAAGGCGCTGGCGCATGCCCTTGGAGTAGGTCTTCACCCGGCGGTGCATGGCGTGGCCCAGGCCCACACGCTCCAGCAGGGGTTTCACTACACCCGAGCCGATACGCTTGAGCCGGGCGAAGTAGTCGAGCACCTCGAAGCCGCTGAGCTGCTCGTAGAACTGCACGTTCTCGGGCAGGTAGCCCAGGCGCAGCCGCAGGTCATTGGCCGCGCTACCGCCAGGGTTGTGGCCAAATACCTTGAGCTCACCGCTAGTCGGGCGAATCAGGCCAAGGATCAGCTTCATGGTCGTGGACTTGCCGGCACCGTTGTGGCCCATCAGGCCCAGCACCTCACCTTCGCCCAGGGTCAGGCTCACCTCGTCGAGGGCGGTCAGATTGCCGAAGCACTTGCCGACCGCATGCATCTCGATCACGGGTTGGGTCATTACAGTCTCTCCACCATCCAGTCGGGAAGGGCCATCAGCGGATGGCTGTCGCGCACGCCCGGTGGGCGCAGGACCGGGAATTCGCGCTGCACCCAGCGCAGCACCTGCACCGCCGGGCTGTTCATCAGGATCTTGGCCATGGGGTAGGTCCATATCAGCCGGTCCACCGAGTCGTTGGGCTCATAGGGGATATCTCCCAGGCCGTCGCCGCTGAGATCCCAGCCCAGGTAGTCGCTCCAGTAGTTGCCGCTGCCCTCGAAGGACCACTCCTGCTCGCGCAGGGCCACGTACTTCACCTGTGTCTCGTTGCCGACGAAGGCATTACCGTGGAACTCGTTGTCCTCGGAGCCGGCGGTCATGTGGATGCCGATCTCGGTGCGGGCGAAGAGGTTGTCGCGGATTTCGTTGAACAGCGAGTTGTAGACGAACAGCGCCTTGCCCTCGGTGCCGCTGATGGCGTGACCGTCGGGTGTTGCCATGACGCTGCCGCGTTGGGCCTCGATGGCGACATTCTCGGCGATCACCGAGTCGACGATGAAGTTCATCAAGAAGCCGTAGTTCTGATCGCGAATGGAGCGGTTGCCCACCACCTCGAGCTGGCGCGACTGCATCAGCGCATAGCCCAGCCGGTTGTTGCGGGTCTCGTTATCACGCACCTCGTTGGAGTGCGAAAACATGTAGTGCACACCGTAGCGCTGGTCGCGCAGCAGGTTGCCGATCAGCCGGTTATGGTTGCTGACGTCGATGTAGATGCCGTCGCGGGCCTCCCACACCTCATTGTCGCGAATCTCGGCACCGGTGACGTTGTAGAGCTGCAGCCCGTTGCCGCGATCCTGGGAGCGCAGCGCGGTGTCGCCGCTGATGTGGTTGCCGATCACCTTCACGTTGGGCACGGCATCCAGCCAGATACCGAAGCCGCGGGCCTCGATGCGGTTGTTCTCGATGACGGCCCCATCGGCCTCGCGGGCCACGAAGATGCCGCTGTCGATGGCGGTGATATCGGCACCGTCCTCGCGGATATGCAGGTCGCGCACCGTGGCGCCAGGCACGGCGATGGTCAGCACGCTGCCGCTGCGCTGGCCATCGAGAATGGCGCCGGGCTCGCCGACCAGGGTGATGGGCACCTCGATCACGAAGTTGCCGAGGTGCACACCTTCGGATACCCGCACCGTATCACCGGGTGCGGCGGCTTCCAGCACCTGCTGCAGCGGGGTCTTGCCGGGTACGGCGCGCCATTCGGTGGCCAGCGCAAGACCGGGCAGCAGGAAGAGAAAGGGGAGTAACCATCTCGCTGGCATGGTGGTCTCTGTGTGTCTGGGAGGAGCTGCCGGACCGGCGCGGTGCGCCGACCCGGCAGTGTCTGCCGATGGTGGATTATGCCGGCTCGACCAGCAGTCGACCGACCATCTCCATATGCAGTGCGTGGCAGAACCAGTTGCAGTAGTACCAGAACACCCCGGGCTTGTCGGCCGTGAAGGTGATCGAGGCGGTCTGCTGCGGACTGATCTCCATGCTGACCCCGTGGTCCACGACGCAGAAGCCATGGGAGAGGTCCTCGATGCGGTCGAGGTTGGTGATGGTCACCGTCACCTCGTCGCCCTGTTTCACCGGGATCTCGGTGATGCCGAAGTTGGGCGCTACCGAGGTCATGTAGACCCGCACCTTGTTGCCGTCGCGGATGATCTCGTTGTCGGTCTCGACGTTGACGCCATCCTCCTCGGCCCTGCGGATGGTCTCGGCGAAGTAGGGGTCGTCACGCTCCCAGACCTGCTTGGTCTGGATCTGGTCGCGGCGGATGATCACCGCATCGTGGGGTTCGGCGAAAGTCGGGGTGTCATGGAGCAACACCATCTCTTCGCCGGAGATATCGATCATCTGATCGTTCTCGGGGTGCAGCGGACCTACCGGCAGGAAGCGGTCCTTGGAGAACTTGTTCAGTGAGAACAGGTATTTGCCATCGGCATCCTTGGACTCGGAGAGGGTCGCGTGGTTGTGGCCCGGCTGGTAGTGGACGTCGATCTTCTGGCGGATGTAGTCGACGTCCTCGCCGTTGTAGTGGCGCACGGCGTCTTCCATGTTCCACTTCACCACCTGGCTGTCGATGAACAGGGTGGTGTAGGCGTTGCCGCGGCCGTCGAAGGTGGTGTGCAGCGGCCCGAGGCCCAACTCCGGCTCGGCGGCGATCACGTCGCGCTCGTCGTCGAGGTTGCCCTCGAAGAGGTCATCGAGCCTGGCGATCTCGATCATCGACACGGTGGGCGACAGCTTGCCGGCGGCGATGAAGTACTTGCCGTCGGTGGAGGTGTTGAGGCCGTGGGGGTTCTTCGGCACCGGCACGTAGCGAGTGACGTTGAGATCTGAGCTCTTGCGGCCGTCCACCACCGGCACATCGGAGTCGCCGATGGTCATGGTGTTGCCATCGGCCACCGCCGCCTCGATACGCTCGATGCTGAAGATGGTCACCCAGTCGCGGTCGGCGCGCATCTTGCCGGCCAGGTCCACGGCACCCTCGGAGTTGTAGCAGGTGGCCGCGGCGTACTTGCCAGTGTAGTCGGCGTCCATGTTGTCGAGGTTGCCGTCGACGATGACCTGCCACTTCACCTCCATGGTGTCGGCGTCGATGGCATTCCACATGGTGTAGTACTTGGAGGGGTCGTTGATATCCCGGCCGTCGTTGGGCTGGGGAATCATGTACTCGCCGTTGGCGAACACATAGCCGGTGCGCGGCGCCTTCTGCAGGCGCAGGCCGTGGATGGCCTGGACGTTGGGCACCGTCACCATGGCGTCGGTCTTGAAGACGTCGAGACGGACGCGGGCCACGCGGGTGTTGGCCTTGTCGTTGATGAACAGGTAGCGGCCGTCATGGCTGCCGTCGGTATAGCTGATATGGGGGTGGTGGGCATCACCGTTGGTGAAGCGATGGCTGTCGCCCATGATGCGCTTGGACTCGTTGGTCATCCCCCAGCCCGTGGCAGAGCAGTGGTTGAACACGGGGATGCGCATGATCTCGCGCATGGAGGGCACACCGTAGACGCGAACCTCACCGTTATGTCCGCCACTCCAGAAGCCGTAGTATTCGTCCAGTTCACCCGGCGCCACATGGGTACTGGCCCCATTGCCATTACTGGCCGCCTGGGCCGGCTGGCTGCGAGTCATCGCGCCCACGCCCGCCACGCCGGCGGCGCCGGCCATGCTGACTGCGCCCACCGCGGCGCTACCCGCCAGAAAGCGGCGGCGCCCCTCGTTGACGCTACCGGTGGTCTTGTCACCCTTGTGCTTGTCGCTCATGACGCTTCTCCGTTTCGTTGTCGCTTTCTTGCGATGCCGACTCGGCGGTCGACCTTCTGCTTCCGTCGCAGCATCGGCCAGGGCCGATGCTGCTCCCGGTTCACTGCTCGGCGGCCGCCTCAGGCGCCGTCTCCGGACACCTCGGCGGCGGGAATCCGCTGGCTCTCGGCCACCTTGCTGCTCAGCCGGGTCGCCTTCTCACGCTTCTTGCGCTGCACCACCATGGGTGGGCACTTGCGATCGTTGTAGTAAGTCACCTGGCAATCCAGGCAGTAGTGGCACTCGTTGGGGTTGATCCGCCCGTCGGGATGGATCGCCTGGATATGGCACTCGTTAGCGCAGATCTGGCAGGGCTTGCCGCACTCCTTGTGGCGGCGCAGCCAGTCGAACAGGCGAATGCGCGCGGGGATCGCCAGACCGGCGCCCAGCGGGCACATATAGCGGCAGAAGAACTTGTGGTTGAAGGCACTGATCACCAGCAGCACCACGGCGTAGAGCACGAAGCCCCACTCGCGCTGGAACTTGAGCAGCACCGCGGTCTTGAAGGGTTCCACCTCGGCGTAGATCTCGGCCTGAGCCAGGGACTGCAAGGAGACGGCGAACAGCCCCAGCAGGATGATGTACTTGAGCGCCCACAGCCGCTCGTGCACCGCGAAGGGCAGCTCGAACTGCGGCACCTTGAACTTGAGGGCCACCGCGCTGATCAGCTCCTGCATGGCGCCGAAGGGGCACAGCCAACCGCAGTAGACACCGCGCCCCCACAGCAGCAGCGACACCGCCACGAAGCTCCACAGGATGAACATCATCGGGTCCATCAGGAAGGTGGACCACTGGAAGTCGGTGAACAGGGCGTTGGCGAAGGTGAGGATGTTGACCACCGAGAGCTGGGCCAGGGCGTACCAGCCGATGAACACCACGGTGTAGACCAGGAAGCTGTAGCGAATCGTGTGCAGCAGACGCGGCCGCTTGGCCAGCCAGTCCTGGAACAGCAGCACCAGAGTCAGCAGGCCGAGGCCGGCGCTCAGCACCACGATATGCATGACGCGGTCTTCCCACACCGAGACCCACAGCGGGCGCGTCTCGTCGTCGAGCATGGCGTCGGCCACAGGCTCGGGGATCACCAGGAAGCGCTCGGGCACCTTGAGCTCGGCGTCGAAGCCGGCGAACTCGGTGTCCAGGGCGCCGACCTGGCGGCGCACCAGCAGCTCCAGCTCCCAGGTCTGTCCCGGGTCGAAGCGGGTCTCCTCGCGCAGGATGAAGATGTCACGCTCGGCAAAGCGCGGCGCGCCCTCGGCCTCGACGCCCCACAGGCGGCGCATGTCGGCATCGTGGAACTGGTCGGTGCGCCCGCCGTGGTGGATCATGATGCGGTCGTAGATGCCGCCGCGTACGAAGCCGGAGCCCTTGAAGGAGTAACGCCCGTTGGCCATGATCGCCAGGGCGTGCTCGCCCTCTGCGAGGCCATCCATCAGCTGCTCGAACTGCCGCTCGCCGAGCAGGTTGCGACCCACGGTGGGCACGTTGAGGTAGGCGAAATAGAGGTCGATGAAGGTCTCGTCCTCGCGCCCTTCCGGGGGCGCCTCGACGCCTTCGGCAGCGGTGCCGACAAAGGCCTCGTCCACCTCGCCGCGGGTCAGGAGGAGGTGGCCGATGGCCCCCTCCTCCACCAGCGCCTCCCAGCTCGCCTCCTCGAAGACCTCTTCACGCACCGTGGCGGGCTCTGCCACTCTGCCCTCGAGAATGCCCAGTTCCCTGGCCACACGCCGCGCCGAGCGCATGATTCCCTCGCCCATCACCACCACGGTGACGGTGGCACCGGAGACGGCGTCCACATGCTCATAGCCCTCGCGCCGCTGACGCGACAGGCCTACGCGCACCTTCTGGCGCACCGACTTGCCGGCATACTGATCGACGAAGTCGTCGAGCACCGTCTCGGGAATCCCCACCAGCATGATCGGCTCGGAGTGGTCGAGCACCTCGACCCCGGTGATGCGGCCGTCCAGCGCCATGCCGACCCGCATGTTGACCGGGTGGCCGGAGTAGGCGGGAATCGGCGCGATATCGTTGGTCTCGAAGACGTAGCCTACGGTCTCGCCGTCGCGCAGCACCGGTAGCACCGGCGGCTCCTCGATGGGCTCACCCACCGCATCCGCCTCGGGGAACACCACCGGCAGCCACTCGGCCGCCTGGGCCGACGTCGACAGGGCCATGTTCGACAACACGACGGCCATCAGCAGCGCCAGGGTCACCCGCCAGGGTCGCAGAAAACTTGTCACGAGACGCTCCACTCCGGGTCAGTCAGGCCGGCGCATAATATGCATCCGGAAAACCTCTTTAAGGGTGAAGCATGGGATAGTTTGTCGGGCCCGACAACGCACCCAGATCAAGGTATTCGCCTTTTCCCCCTGTGGGTCGGGTGCTATGTTGACCGGGACGCCCTTCCGGGCGGGCTAGCGCATCCCCAGGAGACTCACGCCCATGGACACCCCGGCTGCCATCCGCCATCCCCTGATTCACCAGCAGCGCTTCCTGGTCACCGAGATGAACTTCCAGCTCGGCAAGATCCCAGCGCCGATCCGCATCCGCTGCTATCGCGAGGCCGGCAGCGAGCGCGTCACCTGCGAGCAGAGCCACTACCTTCAGACGCCGCTGCAGGCCGAGCCCTCCTTCGAGAACAGCGACGACCACCCCAGCGTTGACGAGGCCCTCGCCGCCATCACCGACGAGATGGTGGCGCAGTATCAGCAGGCGGAGCAGGCCGGCCACCGCCCGAGTGACGACTGGCTGCTGCCGAGTCGCGACTTCGACTGAGGCCGAGCCCGGCAGGGTGCTACCATCGTGGCCTCGCCCCGAGGAGCCCGCCGATGTCCAAGCCCACCCTGCCCGCCGCCGTGCTGCTGGCCACCCTGCTGACCCACACCACCGCCAGCGCCGCCATCTTCAACACCATCGATGCCGAGACCCACGGCCAGTGGCAGTCGCTGACCCTGATACTCGGAGAGGAGCGTCACTATCGCGCCCTGGAGGCGAGCAGCTACAGCGACTCCCTGTTCAGCGTCAACCTCACCCCCGGGGCCTGCGAGCGGCCCTGGCTGGAGCTGCGCGTGGACCTGGGCGAGCGCCAGGCGGAGAGCCAGGTGGTCAACCGCGTGCCCGCCGACCTGCGCGTGGACCATGAGACGATCCACGGCGGCCAGGCGGAGTTCATCACCGAGCGCGGCGACAGCGGCTTCTACGTGCAGTTCTTCCTCGAGGAACAGCCGCTGCTGCTGGAAGAGATGCGGCGCGGCGAGACCCTGCGCCTGCGCCTGATGCGCGCCGAGGATGATCCCTGGTTCATGGTGTTCTCCCTGGAGGGTGCCGCCGAGGCCTTGGAGCGCGCCCAGCGCCAGTGCCTAACGGATACCGACTGACGCGAGGATGGGCTGACCCGCGTCATCTCCGGCATGCTCAAGTAAAAGGGCCGCCCCTCTATCTATCAGGGCGGCCCGAAGCGGATGGGTGAAAGGTTGTCACTCCCGGCCGGAAAGCAGCCGGGTGTCCAGGGTCTCCACGGTGAGGTACTCCTCGAAGGTCCACAGGCGCACGAAACGGTGGCGCTGCTGCTCGTCGCCACCCCAGGCCGCAAAGCCCAGCGGGGCCTCGGGCATGCCCTCGGCCAGCTGCTCCAGCCACCATTCGGCCATCTCCTCCTCCCAGGGTTGGCCGTAAGCCGCCTCGAGCTCCGCCTTGACCGCGGCGTGGTCGGCCACCTCGGGGTGGAAGGCCACCACCAGGGCGAGCCGTTCGCTGCCCGCGGGGAAGACATAGCGCAGGTCGGTCTCCACCGCCGGGACGCCGGCCAGGCGGCCATCGATCAGCAGGTCGCCGTCGGAGGTCTGCTCCTCGGTCACCTCGGTGACACCGTCCGCGGCCAGGCGCTCGCGCACCTCGTCGGGGGACATGCCGAGCTCGACGCTGCCGTAGCCGGTGATGCCCGGGGCGGCCAGGGCCGCCCCGGCAACCAGCAGCAGGGCCGGCGCCAGGGCGCCGATCCAGCCGCAGAACTGCTTCACTTGTGTCATGCCGTCTCCCTCTGTCAGCGCTCGATACGCGTGGCGTTGATCTCGACCATCTCCTCGTCCACCTCGTCGGCGCCGAACATCAGGCCGTGCTGCCAGGAAACGTGGTGGAAGCGGGATGACGCATGGTCATCATGGAGGGCGAAGTTGATATTGTACTTGCCGTCCAGGGTCAGCGGCTTGTCACCCTGCTGACCGGTACTCAGGGCGCGGGTCATGTAGGCGGTCCAGACGCCGTCTTCCTTGGCGGCGCTGAAGACCACCGCCTCGCTGTCGTCGAAGTGGCGCTGCTCGAGGATGTAGCCGGACTCGGTGCGCTCGCTGCCGCTCTTGAAGCGCGCCATGTCCAGATAGACCCCACCGCCGAACAGCTCATCGATCTCTTCGCTCTCCTTGAGCTTGTCCCAGCCACCGCGGGCGGCGCCCCGACGACCGCGCACCTCGATGTCGGTGCGGCTCTCGGTGAGGTACTTGGTCACGCCGTTCATCAGCGCCAGGCGTTCGCCGAGCTCGCTCTCCTCCAGGGCCGCCTGCTCGGGAGCATCGGGCATGTAGCTGGAATCGTGGTGGCAGCTGGCCCAGCAGCCGCCGCGGTCGGCCATGTCGACGCGATCGTCTGCAAAGCTGACGGTCAGCTTGATCTCGTTCTCCGGGTCCATCATGCCGCCGTCGACGAAGGGCAGCGGCGCATGCTCGGCGTCCTCCCACTGGAAGCGCATGTAGAGGTAGTCGTCGTCGAAGGCGGTCTGTACGGCCATCGGGATATGGCCGCGCTTGTCGCCCAGGTCATAGGTCTCGATCTTCTCGGCGCTGGTGGCCAGGGCGCCGATATCCGCTTCCTCGCCGGCGTGGCACCAGATGCAGCGATCACCGAAGCCGAAGGCGCGACCGCCACTATGCTCGCTGCCGTCCTGGATCCACTCGATGGAGGCCTGGCCCGGCATGAACAGAGTCACGTCCAGTGCCGGCACCTCGTCCCAGGCCAGGGTGGAGGCGATATCGCCCTCGGCGGCCACGGCGTCGCCCAGTTCCTCGGCCTCCAGCGGCATGGCCGGCTCGCCGCGGTCCAGGTCGGCCTCGGTATCATGCTCGAAGCGGGCGGCCCACACCTCGGACTCGTCCCAGGCCTCGGGCAGCTCGTGGGCGATGCCCTGGTGGCACTCGATGCAGGTCTGCCCCTGCTCGAAGCCACGGGCGTGCTCGCGAGAGGCACGGGCCGGCTGCTGCTCCAGGTCCATGGCGGACCAGTCGTGGCAGTTGCGGCACTCGCGGGAGTCGGTGCGAAGCATGGAGCGCCAGACGTTCTCGGCCAGATGTAACCGCCTATCGTAAAACTTTTCCTGGGTATCCATGGTGCCCAGCATCCAGTGCCACACCTCGCGGCTGGCCTGGATCTTGCGAATCATCTTCGGGCCCCAGGCATCAGGCACGTGGCAATCCGAACACTCGGCGCCCACCCCGGACTTGTTGTGATAGTGGGGTCGGTCCTGGTACTCCTCGTAGACCCACGTCATTTCGTGACAGGCCGAGCTGCAGAACTTCATGTTGTTGGTGGCTTCCATTACCGTATTGAAGCCGCCCCAGAAGATGATCCCCGCCACGAAGAAGAGCGTCACGGCCCCCAGCGACGCTCCCATGATCGTGATCTTGCGCCAGTTGCGCAGTCGCTCCCTCAGCATGTCCGTCTCCCGAAAATGTCATGACAGCAGATGCCTGCTCTCGAGATGCCTTGCCTTCGTTATGGTGTCCGGCCCCTTGCCCAGCCACTCCGGCACCCTGCTTCCGGGAAGGCGTGAATGGCTGGAAAAGAGGCCGGAGCGCCCGCAGGCGCCCCGGCCGCCGGCTCAGCCGACGTGGTTCTTGCGGTTGTAGACGTTGAACTTGCCGGTCGGCGTGTGCAGGTTCTCGACCCGAGCCTTCTCCTCCAGGGTCTTGTCGTCGTAGATGATGATGGCGCCGTCCTCCTGGTGGCCGCGTCCACGGGCCCAGATGGAAACCCATACCTCGGTGCCGCTCTGGTCGTACTCCATGTGCACGGCCACGGCGTCATGTTCGGCAGGACGATCGGCAACGTGGATCGGGGTCAGCTCGCGGGTCTCCTTGTTCATGACCATGACCCACTGGTTGACGTCGGCCTCGGGGTGCATGGCCTGATCGATCCAGACGTTGTCGGATTCCGGGTGGCTGCGAACGAACAGGCCGGGGCCATCTGTCTCGATGCTGTCACAGATCTCCCAGGCCTGATCCGGGTAATTCTCGGGATCGTTGCCCCAGAAAGTCATACGGCCTTCGCCCAGGTGAGTGGTGCCGGCCACCGGACCGCACTCGGAGTCCACCCAGTTGGCGCCCGGCCCCGGGTGGGGAATCTGCCCGGTCTCCAGCAGACCTACCTGCTTGCGGGTCACGGTGTCGACGAACACCATCTTGTTGCTGTAGTTGGCGGCGATCTGGAAGTAGCGCCCGGAAGGATCGAAGAAGCCGTCGTGCAGATATTCGGCGGTCTCCATCTGGTCGATGCGCAGGTTATCCAGGTCGCTGTAGTCGACCTGCCAGACCTGGCCGGTCTCCTTGACGTTGACCAGAAAGCTCGGCGCCTTGGGCGTGTTGTAGAGCGCCGCGACGCGTGCCTCGTGAACGTAGTTACCCTCGGTGTCGTAGCCGCGGGTGGAGACCACCTTCAGCGGCTCCATGGTTTCGGCGTCGGCGATCACGAAATGGGGCGGCCAGTAGGCGCCGCCGATGACGTACTTGTCCTTCCACTCGCCATAGTGAGAGACGGCCACGTCGCGAGCGTCGATGCCGATAAACACCTCGGCGGTCACCTGAGGCGGATCCATCCACAGGTCGATCTTCGACAGGCGACCGTCGCGGCCCTGGACGTACCAGAAGCGCCCGTCGGAGGACTCCTTGGCTACGTGCACCGCGTAGCCGGTCTCGGCCTCGGTGACCAGCTCCTTGGTGTCGCCGTCGATGATGCCCATGGCGCCACGGTCACGCAGGATGGTGACCATGAAGTTTTCCCAGTTGCGATCGTGCTGGGGCTCGGTGGGCCACTCCTCCTGGGGAACGATGATCTTCCAGGTCTCGCGGATGTCGGCCAGCGACATCTCCGGCGGCGCCTCGGGCTCCTGCTGGATATATTTGGCGATCAGCTCGATCTCTTCCTCGTCGAGGATGCCGTCGTGGTTGTTCATCCCGCCTTCGGTGCCGTAGGTGATGATGCTTTCCAGGCGGCGCTGACCCAAATCGATGGTGCTCTCGGGCAGCAGGCCGGGACCGGTGGCGCCCTTGCGCAGGGTGCCGTGGCAGCCCGCGCAGCGCTGGAAGTAGATATCGCCGGCGCGATCCATCTCATCGGCGGTCATCTCCGGTGCGTCAGCCTGCACGCCGCCCGCCAGCATGGCGGCCAGCGGGAAGCTGAGGGCGAAGATCCCCTTGCTCAGTGTATTCTTGTGCATAACGTGCCTCGCTCTGTTTCCCCGTGGGGTAGGGTCTGGAGAGAGCCTCGTGTGGCCCGGGTCAGCGATCCAACTGCCCGGGGAGACACCCTCCACCTGCGTATAAGTAGTAGCAGCTTTACTTCTTTGCTCACTTGACAGTGGTCAAGTGGCACACCGGAGCGTTGACTTATGTCATGGGTCGTGAAGAAACGGCGCCTGACCCCCGGGTGCCGTTGAGGCCGGGGCAGGCGGGAAGGGGGCGTGAGTCGCCGCCACGAGCGAAGGCACACAGCGCCGGCAGGTCATCCAGATGCACGCAGTTACGCTCGCAGCGCACGCCGAATGCCCGCAGGCGCGCCATGGCCCGGGAGAAGCTCTCCGGCTTCATGCCCAGGCGCCCGGCGATCAGCATCTTGTCGCAGGGCAGGCTCACGGTGGCGCGGGGGGCATCGTTCGGGCACAGCGAGAGCAGGAAGGCCGCCAGCCGCTGGTGGGTCGACTGGTTGGTGAGCTGATCCAGCTGCAGCACCAGCGCCCGCAGCATACCGGTGAGATTGGCCAGCAGGTTGAGCGTCAGGCCGTGGTGTTCGCGGAGGGTGTCCAGAAAGGGCTCGGCGGGGAACACCAGCAGTCGGGCGTCCTCGGCAACGCCGCCGTTCACCGGGAAGCCCTGGCGATCGAACATCGCCGCCTCGGCGAAGGACTCGCCGCGGGTGAACAGGCCGACCATGCACTCGCTACCGTCGGGGCTGTCGCGGTAGAGCTTCACCCAGCCGTCGAGCACCACGTAGAAGCGATCCGCGGGCTCGCCCTGGGCGAACAGCCGAGTGCCGCGCGGGCAGCAGCGCTCGTGGGCGCCACGGGCCAGCAGGGCCAGGGTGTCGTCGGCGAGGCCGGTGAACAACGGCACCTGGCGCAGTGTGCGCAGGGTCTCCCGGGTGAAGCGAACAGTCATCTCGGCCTCCTTGACCCTTCCCGGGCTAGCGCAGCGTCAGTTCCGCCAGGTTGCCGCGGATCGCCTCGGCCTCGGGCGAGTCCGCCGGCAACACCACCAACAGGCGCTCCCAGTAGGCGCGAGCCTCGTCGAAGGCCTCGTCCTGGTAGGCCCAGGTGCCGGCCAGCCACAGCCCCTGGGCGTGCTCGGGGTCGATGGCCAGCGCTCGCTCGATCAGCGCCGCCGGCTCGCCCGCCAGGCCACCCTCGAGCTCGGCCAGCACGTCGGCATAGCGGACCAGCACCTCGGGGTCGCGGTCGCCGCCGTGGCGCAGCGCCTCGCCGAAGGCGCGACCCGCGGCCTCGAACTCGTCGAGGTAGGTCAGCGTACGCCCCAACAGCACCCAGCCCTGGAGGTCGGCCGGATCCTGGGCCAGGCGGACCTGCAGCCCCTCCACCAGGCGAGTGAATTCGCGGGTCATCTCCTCGTCGCTGGGGTCGACCTGCTGAGGCGGCGGCATCACCTGTCCGGCCGGTGCACGAGCGGCGAACACCTCCTCGCTGTAGCCCACCGAGAGATAGGTGCCGATGGCCAGGAAGGGCAGCAAGGCCATGCTGGCCAGGGCGGCGACCCGGGCCAGGCGGCGCTGGCCACGCCGCTCGCCGCCGCTGTCGGCGCCGGCCTCGAGCGCGCCGCTGTCGAGCAGCTCACGTTCCAGATCGGCCAGGGCGCGGGCGTGGCGCTCCGCGGTCAGGGTGCCGGCGGCCAGCTCCTGGTCGAGCTCCGCGACGCGGTCGCGGTGGACGGCCAGCAGCACCTCGCGGCGGTCGGGGCCGGCCGTGCGGGGCTCACGCAGCAGCGGTATCAGCACGAAGGCCAGGGCCAGCAGACAGAGGCCCAGGGCCAGCAACAGGAAGACGCCATTCATCTCGTCGTACCTCCGGGGTCAGTCGTCACGGCGCAGGCGCTCCAGCGCCGCACGCTCCTGGTCGGTGAATTGGGGCTCGTCATCGGGCCGAGCACGACGCCGCATCACCTGCCACCACACCAGCAGACCGCCGCCGAACAGCAGGAAGGGGCTGGCCCACAGCAGGGCGGTATTGGCCTGCAGGGGGGGCCGGTAGCGCACGTAGTCGCCGTAGCGGGCCACCATGAAGTCGACGATGGCGTCGGCGGATATATCCTCCCGGGTCATCCGGTAGACCCGTCGGCGCATATCGGCGGCGAGCTCGGCGTTGGATTCGTGGATCGTCTCACTCTGGCACACCGTGCAGCGCAGCTCCCGAGTCAGGGTCTCGTACTGCTGACGCTGGGCCTCGCTGTCGAATTCCAGCGGCTCACCGATGGCCAGCGCCAAGGCCAGCCCCGCCGGCAGCAGGGCGACGATCAGGGTAGTGGCAAGAGCGGCCAGGGCGGCGGTCAACCAGCGGCTCATGACGCCCTCCCCGCCTGCTCGGCTCTCAGTTTCTCGGCTCTCAATTTCTCGGCTCTCAATTTCTCGACCAGGGGCAGCACCTCGTCGAGGAGCAGCTGGCGGCTGAGCGGGCCGATGCGCTTGTAGCGGATGATGCCCTGGGCATCGAGCACATAGGTCTCCGGGGTGGCGTAGACACCCCAGTCGATGCCGGCATCCCCCGCGGGGTCGTAGGCGATGGTGCGGTAGGGGCTCTCGGTCATCTCCAGGTAGCGCAAGGCGGCGTCACGCTCATCACGGTAGTTGAAGGCGTGGATGGGGATGCCGCCGCGGGCCAGCTCCATCAGCAGCGGCTTCTCGGCGCGGCAGGTGCTGCACCAGGTGGCCCAGACATTGACCAGCGCTACCTCGCCGATGAAGTCCTGCTCGGTGAGCGTCACCTCCGGGTCCTCCAGGGCCTCCAACGCGAAGGCCGGCGCGTGCTGGCCCACCAGCGGAGAGGGCAGGTCCCGGGAGTTGTGGCCGAGACCCAGCAGCAGCAGGCCGAGCAGGGCCACCACCGCCACCAGGGGCAAAAGCAGCTTGAGCTTCATGAGACGGGCACCTCGTGGTTAAGGCCCGCCACGGGCGACGGCTCACGCTCACGGCGGCGTGACAGCCGATAGCGCTTGTCACAGGCCGCCAGCAGGCCGCCCAGGCCCAGCAGGATGGCGCCGCCCCACATCCAGGCCATGTAGGGCTTGTAGTAGAGGCGGAAGCTCCAGGCGTCGCCCACCAGCCGCTCACCCAGGGAGACATAGACGTCGCGGGTCGCCGCGCGATGCAGCGAGGCCTGGTGCATGGGATTCTGGGGCTGGGTGTCGTAGTAGCGACGCTGGGGCAGCAGGGTGGCCACCGGGCGACCATCGCGAGTCACCTCGACCACCGCCTGGTCGGCGTCATAGTTGGGGCCGCGCACCGCTTCCATGCGCAGCAGGGTGAAGTCGAAGCCCGCCGCCGAGGTGGTCTGGCCCGGCTCCATGCGCACGTCGCGCTCCACCTCGTAGGTGTTGACCATGGCGATGGCGACCACCACCACCGCCAGGCCCACGTGGGCCAGGTGCATGCCCAGGAAGCTCGGACGCAGCACCCGGCGCAGCCGAGTAGCCAGGGGCAGGCGTCCGGCCAGACGCCTGCGGATATCGAGGGCCGCGGTGAAGATGATCCAACTGCCCAGCATCAGCGAGAGTGCAGTGAGCGGACGCCAGGCACCCATGGTCAACGGCCAGAGGCCACCGGCCACCACGCTGGCCAGCAACACCCAGCGCAGCTGGCGCACCACCTCGGCGGGGCTGGACTGTTTCCACATCACCGTGGGCCCGAGCCCCACCAGCAGCAGCAGCGGCAGCATCAGCGGGGCGAACACGGTATCGAAGTAAGGGGGCCCCACCGAGATCTTGCCCAGCCCGAAGGCGTCGAGCACCAGCGGGTAGAGGGTGCCGATGAACACCGCGGCGAAGGCCACGGTGAGCAGCACGTTATTGGCCAGCAGCAGCGACTCCCGGGAGAACCAGTGGAAACCGCCGCCCAGGCCGACCCTGGGCGCCCGCCAGGCGTAGAGGGTCAGCGAGCCGAGCAGGGTCGCCGCCAGCATGGCGAGCAGGAAGACGCCGCGGTCCGGGTCGGTGGCGAAGGCGTGCACCGAGGTGATCACCCCGGAGCGCACGATGAAGGCCCCAAGCACGGTCAGCGCGAAGGTGATGATCGCCAGCATCAGTGTCCACACCTTCAAGCCGCCCCGCTTCTCGGACACCGCCAGGGAGTGCAGCAGCGCGGTAGCCGTGAGCCAGGGCAGGAAGGAGGCATTCTCCACCGGGTCCCAGAACCACCAGCCGCCCCAGCCCAGTTCGTAGTAGGCCCACCAGGACCCCATGGCGATGCCCAGGGTGAGAAACACCCAGGCCACCATGGTCCAGGGCCGCGACCAGCGCGCCCAGGCGGCGTCCAGCCGGCCGCTCATCAGCGCCGCCATGGCCAGGGCGAAGACCACCGCGGTGCCCACATAACCCATGTAGAGCAGCGGCGGATGCAGGATCATCCCGGGATCCTGAAGGAGCGGGTTCATGCCGCGGCCGTCCACGGGGCCTGGCACGAGGCGCTCGAAGGGATTGGAGGTGAACACCGTGAAGGCGATGAAGGCCACCGAGATCATGCCCATCACCGCCAGCACCCGGGCCAGCATCTCGCGAGGCAACGAGCGGCTGAAGCGCGCCACCGCCACCCCCCAGGCGCCGAGGATCAGCACCCACAGCAGTAGCGAGCCCTCGTGGCCACCCCACACCGCGGTGGCCTTGTACATCAGCGGCTGACTCAGCGCCGAGTGGCTGGCCACGTAGCGCACGCTGAAGTCGCTGGCGACAAAGGCCCAGGTGAGCACCCCGTAGGCGATGGCCAGGAAGACGAATTGGCCGCTGGCCAGGAAGCGCCCCGTGCGCATCAGCCGCAGGCTGCCGGTCTGGGCACCCACCAGGGGCAGCACGCTCTGGATCAGCGCCAGGCAGAGCGCCAGGATCAGCGCAAAGTTACCGAGTTCCGCCACCATCTGCTGCACCCTCCTGCCGCGGGTGACGCCCGGCCGCCCGGCCGGGCCTGGATTCATCGGGCCGGCGGCTGGCGCCGACCCCCATGCAGAGGATGGTCGGGGAATCTCCCCATAAGATCCATACTCGATACCTCTTTTCGGGCCGGGCTGTGACCCACGTCAAACATTGCTGGACGCTGCCTCAACGCCCGCATCAGACGGACGCTGACAGGGCCGCGGCGGGGCCTTATGCTGGGGGGCCTGTTTTCCTGACCATCGATTTTCACAACCATGGTGACCCGCCCCGTGAAACGTTCGCTGATTCCCGCCCTGCTGCTTGCCGCCGCCCTGCCCTTCGGCCTTGCCCTCACCACGGCCCAGGCCGAGGAGGCCACTCCCGACGTCATCCTGCACACCAGCCACGGCGCCATCGGCATCGAGCTGTTCCAGGCCGAGGCCCCGGAGAGCGTCAACAACTTCCTCAACTACGCGCAGGCGGGTCACTACGACGGCACCATCTTCCACCGGGTGATCGACGGCTTCATGATCCAGGGTGGCGGCTTCGATGAGGAGATGCGCCAGAAGTCGACCCGCGACCCGATCACCAACGAGGCGGACAATGGCCTGAAGAACCGCCGCGGCACCCTGGCCATGGCCCGCACCGGTGCCCCCCACTCCGCCACCGCCCAGTTCTTCATCAACGTGGGCGACAACGGCTTCCTGGATCACGTCAGCCCCCAGTCTGGTCAGACCTGGGGCTATGCGGTGTTCGGCCAGGTGGTGGAGGGCATGGAGGTGGTCGACGCCATCCGCCGCCTACCCACCGGCAGCCGCGGCCCCTTCCAGGACGTGCCTCGTGAGCCGGTGATGATCGAGCGCGCCGAGCTGCCCTGAACCGCCCCCGCAAGGAGCAAGACGTGGCAAGACTGCTGTTCCGGCTGGGCAACGTGCCCGACGCCGAGGCCGAGGAGGTACGCGCGCTGCTCGAGACGCGCGGCTTCGACACCTACGAGACCCGAGCCGGCTTCTGGGGCCTCGGCGTGGCGGCGATCTGGCTGCATGACGAGAGCCAGTATGAGGCGGCCCGCGAGGCGCTGGACGCCTACCAGCAGGGCCTCAGCGAACGGGTTCGCCAGGAGCGCGATGCGCTGGCCGAGCGCGGCGAGGCGCCGACCCTGTGGCGGCGCCTGCGGCATCACCCCATACGGATGCTGCTGGTGGCCGTCGCGGTGGGGGTGATCCTGGCCCTGACGCTGCTGCCCTTCCTGGGCCTGATCGACTGACGCCTCGGCCACGCGCACCCTTCCTGCTACCAGAGACGACGACGCCCCCGCAGGCCTGGCCTGCGGGGGCGTCGTCGGGATGGGGACCCGGGCAGCGGTGTCCGGGCCCGCCGATCAGCTGCGGATCAGGTGGTCGAAGGCGCCGAGTGCGGCCTTGGACCCCTCGCCCATGGCGATGATGATCTGCTTGTAGGGCACGGTGGTCACGTCACCGGCGGCGAAGATGCCGGGCACGCTGGTCGTGCCGTGGGCATCGGTGATGATCTCGCCGCGCGGGGACATCTCCACCGGGGAGCCCTTGAGCCACTCGGTGTTGGGCACCAGGCCGATCTGCACGAAGATGCCCTCCAGGTCGAGCGTCTTGAGCTCGCCGCTGGCACGCTCCTCGTAGCTCAGGCCGTTGACGCGAGTACCATCGCCGTTCACTTCGGTGGTGCGGGCGCCGAGGAGTATGTCGACGTTGGGCAGGCTCTTCAGCTTCTTCTGCAGCACCGCATCGGCGCGCATCTCGTCCATGAACTCGATCAGGGTCACGTGGGCCACCACGCCGGCCAGGTCGATGGCCGCCTCGACGCCGGAGTTGCCGCCGCCGATCACCGCCACGCGCTTGCCCTTGAACAGCGGGCCGTCGCAGTGGGGGCAGTAGGCCACACCCTTGTTGCGGTACTCGGCCTCGCCGGGCACGTTCATCTCGCGCCAGCGGGCGCCGGTGGCCAGGATCAGGGTCCTGCTCTTCAGGCTGGCGCCGGACTCGAACTGCACCTCGTGCTCACCGCCTGGCTGGGATGCCGGTACCAGCTTGACCGCACGCTGCAGGTTCATGATGTCGACCTCATACTCCTTGACGTGCTCCTCCAGCGCCGCGACCAGCTTGGGGCCTTCGGTGTGGGGCACGGAGATCAGGTTCTCGATGGCCATGGTATCGAGTACCTGGCCGCCGAAGCGCTCGGCGGCGATGCCGGTGCGAATGCCCTTGCGCGCGGCATAGATCGCCGCCGCGGCGCCGGCGGGACCACCGCCGATCATCAGCGTATCGAAGGCGGCCTTGTCGTTGAGCTTGGCGGCCTCGCGCCTGATGGCACCGGTGTCCACCTTGGCCAGGATCTGCTCCAGGCTCATGCGGCCCTGGTCGAAGGGCTGGCCGTTGAGGTAGATGCTGGGCACCGACATCACCTGGCGTTCCTCGACCTCGTCCTGGAACAGGGCGCCGTCGATGGCCACGTGGCTGACGTTGGGGTTGAGCACCGCCATCAGGTTGAGCGCCTGGACCACGTCCGGGCAGTTCTGGCAGGAGAGCGAGTAGTAGGTCTCGAAGTGCAGCTTATCTTCGAGGCCCTGGATCTGCTCGATCACTTCCTGGCTGGCCTTGGGCGGGTGGCCACCCACCTGCAGCAGCGCCAGCACCAGGGAGGTGAATTCGTGGCCCATGGGGATACCGGCGAAGACGATGCCCATCTCCTGGCCGGGGCGGTTGAGCGCGAAGGACGGCCGGCGCGCATCCTGGCCATCGGTGTGCAGTGAAATCTTGTCGCACAGGGCGGCAATATCGGTCAGCAGACCGTGCAGCTCCTGCGACTTGGCGCCGTCATCGAGGGAAGCGACGATCTCGAACGGCTGGGTGACCTTCTCCAGATAGGCTTTGAGCTGGCTTTTCAGATTGTCGTCCAACATGACAGCGGGTTCCTTCATGTTCGCGAAACGGGGTCACAAGGGGGCCTTGCGAGCGCCGTATGGCGTCGCCGAAGGCTGTCTTGTGAGGGGGGTAATCGCACCCGGGCAGGACTGCCCGGGTGGAGGGCAACGAGGCCCGGGGCGGGGCCTCGCGGCAGGGGGGGGCGCTTAGATCTTGCCGACCAGATCCAGTGACGGAGAAAGGGTCGCTTCGCCTTCTTCCCACTTGGCCGGGCACACTTCGTTCGGGTTGTTGCGAACGTACTGGGCGGCCTTGACCTTGCGCAACAACTCCTCGGCGTTACGGCCGATGTTGCCGGCATTCAGCTCGACGATCTGGATCTTGCCGTCGGGGTCGACCACAAAGGTGCCGCGGTCGGCCAGGCCGGCTTCTTCGATCAGCACTTCGAAGTTGCGCGAGATCTGCAGGGTCGGGTCGGCCAGCATCGGGTAGGTCAGCTTGCCGATGGTCTCGGAGCTGTCGTGCCAGGCCTTGTGGGTGAAGTGGGTGTCGGTAGAGACGCTGTAGACCTCGACGCCCATCTTCTTGAGCTCTTCGTACTTGTCCTGCAGGTCACCCAGCTCGGTGGGGCAGACGAAGGTGAAGTCGGCCGGGTAGAAGAAGAAGATGTTCCACTGACCCTTCAGGCTCTCCTCGGTGACATCGACGAACTCGCCGTTGTGGTAGGCGGTAGCTTTGAACGGCTTGACTTCGGTGTTCAGCAGGGACATTCGGACATGCTCCTTTCGACTTTGGTATAAGGGGTGGCTGGAATACGGAGCCATGGTAGCCCGCATCCGCCGATAGCGTAAATTGAATGGTGGCATGGACCCGATAATTCAACCCTATGAGCCCGGGTCCCGGGGCCAGAGCAGGCGGTGTCAGCCGATCTGCACCGCCTCGCCCTGGCGGTCCAGCGCCAGGAAGGCCTCGACGTTGCCCATCTTCAGCGACTCCACCATACGCTCGAGCTGGGCCTCGGCCTGCTCCGCACTCGGCGCCTCGCCGCCGCGGCCGGAGAGCGCCCCCACGAAGACGATGTCCCACTCGATGCCCGTCGCCTTCGACTCCGCCACCAGGGCGGCCATATCGCTGAGCTCGTCGGGCGCCTTGTCGACGCACAGCGCCGGGGTCAGCACGCCGCCCTCGCCCTGCTCGAAGTTACGGCGCTGCTCGGGCGTCGGATTGTCCGGCAGCTCGGCGCGGGTGAAGACGAACAGCAGGCGCTGGGTGTCGGGCTGCAGGCGAGCCTCGTTGAGCAGGTCGGCAAAGTTGGTAATGGCCAAGGGGGACCTCCATGGCGAAAGCGTGATGGATGGGCGCCAGCCTGCCCCCTTTCGCGCGAGCGCTCAAGGGGCAGGCGGGCGAATCGGCCACGTCAAGGTGCAATCGGCAAGGATGCAGAGCTATTGCCATTGGCTGGCCCGCTCAAGGCTGTTCCGGCGACTGGCCTTCGAGGGGGCGCCATGAACCCTTCCCTGGGGGCTACCTAGACCATCCCTGGTCCACGGACCCCCTCTACGACCAGTCCCCGGCGCCTCTCGCTAGGAGTTACTCCGATAGCTTGTGCTCAACTCATCCTTACCGGGCGCTGAGGACAGGGCGCAGGTCACTGCACTCCACCAGGGGGTCGTCGCAGTTGACCACCACCTCGGTGTGGCCCAGCACATAGGCCTTGCCGGTGATGGTGTTCTCCACCACGGTATGGGGCCCCTCCTCATGGGTGCCGGTGAAGGTGCCGATGAAGCCGGTCTCGCGCAGAGAGACGGTCTCCAGCCTGTCACCCGGCTGGATACGCCCCTCGTGGTTCATCAGCGCCAGCCGCGCCGAGGTGCCGGTGCCGGTGGTGCTGCGGCAGATCACCCCCGGGTGCACGTAGGTGGTGGAGCGCGAGCGGAAGAAGCCGTCGGTTATTGGCTCCACCGGCCCCATGAAGTGCAGGAAGGGCAGCGGACCCACGTCGCCCAGGGTGTAGTGGGAGAAGCCGCGCTCGGCCTGGATCGCCTCGACGATCTTATGGGCACAGTCGGCCAGGGCCCGCTCCTCATCCAGAGTCAGCGAAAAGCCCAGCTCGGTGGCGTCCACCAGCGCATAGAAGCCGCCGCTATAGGCCACCGAGTAGGTCACCTCGCCCAGCCCCGGCACCCGGATGCTGGCCCGGTGGGTATCGATGTAGCTGGGCAGCCCCTCGCAGGTGATTGCCTCCACCACGCCGTTCTCCACCCGGGCCTCGATCTTCACCCGACCCGCCGGGGCCTCTAGGGTGAAGTGCTGCACCCCCTCCTGCTTGGGGACGATGCCGGCCTCGAGCACCGCGGTGGCGGTGCAGAGGGTGTTGGAGCCGGAGTAGATCGGGTAGCCCATCACCTCCATGATGATGTAGCCCGCCGCGGCCTCGGGGTCGGTGGCCGGCACGACCAGGTCCACCGACATCTCGGGGATGCCGTAGGGTTCGAAGAGCAGCAGCTTGCGCAGGCCATCGGCGTCATCGCGCAGGTACTCCATCTGGGCCCGCACGGTGTCGCCGGGCAGCGGCTCGATGCCGCCGAGCACGATGCGGCTGACATCGCCGCCGGCGTGAGTATCCATCATCTGGAAGGTGAGCGGACGGACGGTCAGCGGCGGATTCATGAGCGCGGCTCCTGGGGGGATGAGACAGGGGCGAGGGCGAAGGGGGCGCCGTGCTCGTCCCACTGGCTGTCGGGGACGATGACGATCTTGCCCAGGAAGTTACTGCCACGGCTGACGAAGTAACGCTCCGCCGCGTGCAGCTCGGAGAGCCGGAAGGCGGCATGGAGCACCGGCCTGAGATCACCCGAGCGAATCCACTCGATCAGCTGCTCGGCCTCCTCGCGGGTGCCGTGGGAGACCCCGAAGAGCTGCACCTGGTAGAGGTAGATGCGTGTCCACAGGATCTCCGAGATATTGCCGCCGCTGGCCCCGGCGATGGAGAGCCGCGGATAGGTGGTGCGGGCCTTCATGTCGAAGATCATGGTGTCGATGAACAGGTCGGTCATCTCGCCACCGACGAGATCCATCACCGCATCGATGGGGGCATCGCCGGTGGCCTCGCGCACCCGCGCCACGAAGGTGGCCAGGTCGCCGCGATCGATCACCGTCTCGGCGCCAAGCGCCTTAAGCACCGCGGCCTTCTCCGGTTGGCTCACCGCATAGGGAATCGCGCCGACGGTGCGACACAGCTGGATCAGCGCGGTGCCCACCCCGCCGCTGGCACCGGTGACGAGAATTCGCTCGCCGGTGCTGACGCCTGCCGAGGTCATCATATGGTAGGCGGTCTGATAGGAGCACATGCCCATGGCGGCGAGTTCGGCATCACGCAACTCGGGGTTGGCAACGTGATGGAACTGGTCCGACGGCACAACGACATACTCGGCGAAGCCGCCGTCGGCGCCGTGGCCGTAGTAGTCCGGGGTCAGGTTGATGTCGCGGCGGGCATCGGCATAAAGGTTGAAGTCGAGCAGCCCGCGCTCACCGATGCGAGCCGGGTCGACGCCCTCGCCCACCGCCGCCACATGCCCGGCGATATCGGCGCCCTGGATGCGCGGGAAGGTCAGGGTCGGCTCGCCGCCCATGGCAAAGGAGGTCACCTCGCCCTTCTTCACCGGATAGAGCCCCTCGCGAGCCTTGCGATCGGTGTTGTTCTTGGCGGTGGCGGTGACCCGCACCAGCACCTCGCCCGAGCCAGGCCGGGGAACGGGCACATCGTCATGGTAAACCAGCCTGTCGACGTCGCCATGCCCGGTCAGCAGCATGGCCGACATGGTGGCGGGAACGGTCGGGTCGGGGGTATCGCTTGCCATCTGCTGCATCCTCTTGCAGGGCTTACTTGCAGGGCTTACGGCAGCATGCCGGAAGCATGAATGCTGAGCGAGACGATAGCAGAGCCCCTCGGGTTGACCGAGGGGTTCGCCACGTATTCCCGCCACCCATCCTTTCTGTTCTTGCGGCCCACGGGTTGCGATTCTTTCGGCGCGCCCCGCCAAGCGAGTGCTCAGGCAGCAGGAGAAGAGGTAACGACTGGAGTGGAAGCTGCCCCTCAAGGAGCAGCAAGAGTGGGACCGAAAACGCCGGGGCTCAAGGCCCCGGCGCATTGGTGGGAATCGCGTCATCCTGCTTGACGGCGTCGTATCTACTCGGCCGTCGCCAGCAGGCTGGCGTTGCCACCCGCGGCGGTGGTGTCGATGCACAGATGGCGTTCCACCACGTAGCGTTCCGGCGAGATGGTCTGGGTCTCGAGGGGCACGATGGCGCCGTCGCGCTCGGCGAGTGCGAGGCGCAGCGCGCGGGTCCAGTCGCTGTCGCCGGCCGCGGCCACCGCCGCGATGCCTCTGACCTCGCTCAGCGTCTCGGCGGCAACGCTGCCGTCGAGCGCGGCGACGGGCGCCCCGGCATCGCTCAGCGGCTGGACGGCCTTTGCCGCACCCGGAGCGACGAGCACCGCCGCACAGCCCGCGCCGAGGGCCTGCGCCGCCTGGGCCACGGCAATGTCGAGGGTGGGCCCGAGGCAGAGCACCGGTCCCTTCGGGTACATCGCCAAGCGGTTGCTTTCCCCCGTCGGCCCCGGCAGCGTCTGCGGCGTCATGTCGATGGCCGCGGTCTCGGCGAGCGCCTTGCGAACCACGCCACCCATGCCGGAGAGCGCCTTGCGCAGCACTTCGACCCGATCGCGACGCGCCGCCCAGTTGCGCGCATCCAGCCCATCGAGGGCCGACTGGAGATCGCCCAGCGTCACGGCCTCCCCTTTCGGCCCCTCGTGGCGCTCCGCCTTGGCCGTTCGGCGAAACCGGGTGACATAGAGCGGGCCGCCGGCCTTGGGCCCGGTGCCCGAGAGGCCCTCGCCCCCGAAGGGCTGGGAGCCGACGATGGCACCGATCTGGTTGCGGTTGACGTAGATGTTGCCAACGTGGATGCGCTCGACGATCTGCTGTACGCGGTCGTCGATGCGGGTATGCAGGCCAAAGGTCAGCCCGTACCCCCTGTCATTGATCGCGTCGACCACCTTGTCGATATCTCGCGCCTTGAAGGTGGCCACGTGCAGGATCGGACCGAAGATCTCGCGCTCGAGGTCGGCGATGCCTCCCACCTCGACCACGGCCGGGGTGACGAAGGTGCCGATGTCCGGCGCGGACAGTTTCTTGATCACCTTGCCGGCCTTTTCCTGCGCCGCCACGTAGGCGCTGATGTCGGCCTGGGCCTCGGCGTCGATCACCGGCGAGACGTCGGTATCGGTATTCCAGGGATCACCGATGGTCAGGGCGTCCATGGCGCCGTCGAGCATGTTGAGCAGCCGGTCGCGCGCCTCTTCCTGGACGTACAGCATCCTCAGCGCCGAACAGCGCTGGCCAGCCGACTGGAAGGACGAGATCAGGATGTCGCGCACCGCCTGCTCGGTCAGCGCCGAGGAGTCCACGATCATGGCATTCAACCCGCCAGTCTCGGCGATCAGCACCGCATCCGGGCCCGCGTTCTCCGCCAGGGCCTTGTGGATGATCTGCGCCACCGGAGTCGAGCCGGTGAAGCACACCCCGGCAATCCGCGGGTCGCTGGTCAGGGGTCCGCCGACCGTCGGCCCATCGCCGGGCAGCAGCTGCAGCGCCGCTTCGGGCAGGCCCGCCTCGCGCATCAGCTCGACGGCGCGGGCGGCGATCAGGGGCGTCTGCTCGGCGGGTTTGGCGAGGACAGCGTTGCCGGCCGCCAGCGCCGCCGCGATCTGGCCGGTGAAGATGGCCAGCGGGAAGTTCCACGGACTGATGCAGACGAAGATGCCGCGGGCGCTGCCGGGCTCCTCCGCCTCCAGCCGCTCGCCCTCGTTGGCGTAGTAGCGCAGGAAGTCCACCGCCTCGCGCACCTCGGCGATGCCGTCGAACATCATCTTGCCGGCCTCGCGGGTGGCGATCACGGTCAGCTCGGCGATGTGTTCCTCGTAGAGGTCGGCGGTCCGACGCAGTACCTCGGCGCGCCCGGCGGCCGAGCGCGCCGACCAGTCTCGGTAGCCGTCTTCGGCGGCGTCGAGAGCGGCCGCCACCTCCTCCGGGGTCGCCTCATGCACCTGGCCGACCACGCGGGAGCCATCGGCGGGGGAGAGGGCATCGCGAGCCTCGCCCTTTGGCGCCGGGCGTCCCGCCAGCATGGGCCCCGCCGTCCAGGTGGTGTCCGCGAATGCCTCGCGCGCCTCCAGCAGCGGCAGAATCGAGGCGGGCTCGTTGATCCGATAGCCCTTGGAGTTCTTGCGCTCGGGCGCGAACAGCTCGCCGGGCTGGCGGATCAAGGGGCTCGAGATAACCTCACCCAGGCGCTGCATCTCCGCTACCGGGTCCTTGGAGACCTCGCTCGGGGGAATCGAGCCATCTACCACCTGGTTCACGAACGAGGAGTTTGCCCCGTTCTCGAGCAGGCGGCGCACCAGGTAGGCCAGCAGGTCGCGGTGCGCGCCGACCGGCGCATAGAGGCGGCAATGCGTGCCTTCCGACTCCTTGACGATGTGGTGCAGCGATTCGCCCATGCCGTGCAGGCGCTGAAACTCGTAGCTGTCCTTGTCGTCGCCCGCCATGGCGACCACGGCGGCGCAGGTGTGGGCGTTGTGGGTAGCGAACTGCGGATAGATGCGGTCGCGCCGGTCGAGCAGCATCTGGGCGCAGGCCATATAGCTGACGTCGGTGTTGACCTTGCGAGTAAAGACCGGGAAGGTCTCGACCCCCATCTCCTGGGACAGCTTGATTTCGGTATCCCAGTAGGCACCCTTGACCAGCCGCACCATGATCTTGCGGTCGTACCGCTCGGCCAGTTCGTAGAGTGTCTCGATCATGGGCGCGGCGCGGCGCCCGTAGGCCTGCACCACGACCCCGAAGCCGTCCCAGTCGTCGAGGCTGGGATCTGACATCAGCGCCTCGATCACGTCGAGAGACAGGTCCAGGCGGTCCTGCTCCTCGGCGTCGATATTGAAACCGATATTGGCCTTGGCCGCCTGCTGCACCAGTTCCTTGGCGCGCGGCACGAGTTCCGCCATCACCGTGTCGCGGTGAGTGTATTCATAGCGGGGGTGCAGCGCCGAGAGTTTTACCGAGATGCCGGGGCTTCCGCGCACGTCGCCCTTGGCCTGCTTGGCGATGGCGGTGATCGCCTTGGCGTAGGCCTCGTGATAGCGGACGGCATCCTCGTCGGTGCGCGCCGCCTCGCCCAGCATGTCGTAGGAGTAGGTGTAGCCCTGCTTCTCGAGCTCGCGGGCATTCTTCATGCCCTCCTCTATGGTCTGGCCGAGCACGAACTGGCGTCCGAGGATCTTCATCGACCGACCGACCGCGGTACGCACCACCGGTTCACCCATGCGGCGCACCAGGCCGCGCAGCGCACGCGCCGGGCCCTTGGGATCGTCTTCCAGCACCTTGCCGGTCAACATCAGCGCCCAGGTCGAGGCGTTGACCATCGACGACGAGGACTTGCCCAGGTGCGCGCCCCAGTCGGACGGCTCGATCTTGTCGTGAATCAGATCGTCGATGGTTTCCGCATCGGGCACACGCAGCAGCGCCTCGGCCAGGCACATGAGCCCGACACCCTCCGCAGTCGAGAGCCCGTATTCGGCCAGGAACGCCTCCATCATCGAGGGCTTCTTTTCCTTGCGCACACGTTCCACATACTTGGCGCCGACATCGGCTACCCTCTTGCGGTCGTCCTCCGACAGCTTGAGTCGTTCCACGAGCGCGCCAAGCACGTCAGCCTCGCCGGCGGAGTAGTTAGCGCGGATCCGCGAGCGCAGTTCGTTCACGTCACCATCCAGATGAGGGTTTGCTTCGTTCATGATCGATACCCTGATTAGCTACTCGAGACGCATCTTCGATGCACCGGCCCAGATGCCGTCGTCATGGTAAAAGGCATTCATCTAGCGTAGGCGTCGTGGCCGGAATGGCACCCACGGGTCTGTGGACACTCTATCAACGGACGACCCGCAGGGCCCTGACGGCGGGCCTGGAACCTAAGGTGGAACCTGAAAAGGCATCAACGAAAAACGGCCACCGCGATGATTCGCTAAGTGGCCGTTTTTACTGGTGTTCTTGGCGCGCCCAGAAGGATTCGAACCTTCGACCCCTGCCTTCGGAGGGCAGTACTCTATCCAGCTGAGCTATGGGCGCGCATTGCCCGGTGCAAACACCAGGCGGTCGACATCCTAACCGCCACGACTGGCAGCTGTCCAGCGCGGGTGGGCTCTGCGGCGAGCCGTCTCATGCCAATGGCGGGGGGATGGGCATTTTCCTGCCGCCCGGGATGTCGGTATACTCATCTTCATTATGCGCGTCACGGCGACATCGGGCCGCGTCGGCAATTAGGCCAGCGCCGCGAATGATTAACTACAGGACCGTCAAGAGGTGGTGAGAGTGAATTCCAGCAAGCTGATCATGGGGTGCCTGGCCACCCTGGGCCTGACCGCCGGCCTGGCTACCGCCCAGGCCAACGTCGACCGTGACGCCATCGCCGAGCGTCTCAAGCCGGCAGGCCAGCTCTGTCTTCAGGGCGAGGACTGCGGCACCGCAGCGGCAGCCGAGGCCGCGCCGGCGGCCAACGGCGGCATCGACGGTGGCGATATCTACAACCGCGTCTGCATGGCCTGCCACGAGACCGGCGCCGCCGGCGCTCCGGTGCGCAGCGATGAGGACGCCTGGGCGGCCCGCCTCGATCAGGGCTGGGATACCCTGCTCGACCACTCCATCAACGGTTTCAACGCCATGCCGGCCCGTGGCGGCAACCCCAACCTGTCGGATGACGAGGTCGCCGCCGCTACTGCCTACCTGCTCGAGCCGGTGATGGACGTGCCGGAGCTGGGCGGCGCGGAAGAGGCACCCGCCGAGGAAGCGCCGGCCGAGGAAGCGCCGGCCGAAGAAGAGGCCCCGACCGAAGCCGCTGCCGAGGAAGACGCTGTCGCCGAGGACGAAGCCACCGCCGAGGCAGCGGATGATGCCGCCACCGAGGAAGCCGCCGACGCTGCCGGTCCCTCCCATGCCGGTATCGACGGCGAGGCGATCTATAACCAGGCCTGCATGGCCTGCCATATGACCGGTGCCGCTGGTGCCCCGATCAAGGGTGATGCCGATGCCTGGTCTGCTCGCCTCGAGCAGGGCATGGAGACCCTCTATGACCACTCCATCAACGGCTTCAACGCCATGCCGGCCAAGGGCGGTAACATGAGCCTCTCCGATGACGACGTGAAGGCCGCTGTGGACTTCATGGTCGAGGCGGTGGAGTAAGCTTCCGGCAGCCGGAAAGCCAGGAACATCTGCGGGGCGTCTCAGGGCGCCCCGTTTGCGTTCGGTGCTTCCACCAGTCTCAGCCCAGAAAGAGCCATCAGCCCAATAAGGAGCGCAAGCCGGCAATGGCGTCCTGGCCACGGGCCTGCTTCTTCACCGGATCTTCCTTGTCGGCACGGCCTTCCCACTCCAGATCTCCCCCGGGCAGTTCATCCAGAAAGCGGCTAGGCGCGCAGTCCATCAGCTCGCCGAAGGCCTTGCGCTGGCGGGCCAGGGTCAGGGTCAGGGTACGCCTCGCCCGGGTGATGCCCACATAGGCCAGCCGGCGCTCCTCCTCCACCGTGCCCGCCTCGATGGCGTTGCGGTGGGGCAGCAACTCCTCCTCCAGGCCCATCAGGTAGACGTGGGGAAACTCCAGACCCTTGGAGGCGTGCATGGTCAGCAGCTGGACGCGGTCGGAGTCGTCCTCCTCGGCCTGCTGCTCGAGGATGTCACGCAGCACGAGTCGGGAGATGGCGGCCTCCACATCGTCGGTCTCGGTCTCCTCGGAAGCCTCGCTCTCTTCCGGGTCGGCCTGCATCGACTTCTCGAGCTGGTCGATCAGGATCCAGACGTTGGCCATGCGCCGCTCGGCGATGGTGGGCGCGCTGGCGTTCTGGTAAAGCCAGGCCTCGTAATCCATCTCGCGCAGCATCTCGCGGATAGCGGCGATGGCGTCGCCCTGATCCATGCGCCGCCGCACCCCGTCGATAAAGTGGGTAAACCTCCCTAACCTCTCGACGGCTCTGACCGGCAACTGCTGTTCGAGGCCCAGCTCGTGACAGGCAGCAAACAACGAGATGCCGCGCCCGGTGGCCGGATCATTGGCATAGTTGGCCAGCTTCTCCAGGGTGCCGGGGCCGATCTCCCGGCGCGGCACATTGACGATGCGCAGGAAGGCGTTGTCGTCGGCCGGGTTGATCAGCAACCTCAGGTAGGCCATGGCATCCTTGATCTCGTTGCGCGAGAAGAAGGAGGTGCCGCCGGAGAGCTTGTAGGGAATCTGGTAGTGCTGCAGCTTGAGCTCCAGCAGCCGGGCCTGGAAGTTGCCGCGGTAGAGCACCGCGAAGTCGCGCCACTCGGCGCGCTCCTTGATGCGCCGGGTGAGAATCTCGCTGGCCACCCGCTCCGCCTCCGCCTCCTCGTGGCGGTTGACCACCACGCGGATCGGCGCCCCCTCGCCCTTGTCCGACCACAGGGTCTTCTCGTAGACGTGGGGGTTGTTACTGATCAGGGTGTTGGCGGCACGCAGGATGGTGCCGGTGGAGCGGTAGTTCTGCTCCAGCTTGACCACCTGCAGGCGCGGGAAATCCTCGCCCAGGGTCACCAGGTTCTCGGGGCGTGCGCCGCGCCAGGCATAGATCGACTGGTCGTCGTCGCCCACCACGGTGAAGGTCTGGCGCTCACCCATCAGCAGTTGCACCAGCTGGTACTGGCTGACGTTGGTGTCCTGGTACTCGTCCACCAGCATGTAGTGGATGCGCTTGCGCCAGCGGGTCAGGGCCTCGGGGTCGTCGCGCAGCAGCACTACCGGCAGCAGGATCAGGTCGTCGAAGTCCACCGCGTTGTAGGCCTTGAGGTGGCGGTTGTAGGCCTCATAGACCCGTGCAGCGAACAGCTCGTCGTCCTCCGCGGCGTGAGACATCGCCTGGCCCGGCAGCACCAGGTCGTTCTTCCAGGCCGAGATCTGGTGCTGCACCGAGTTGATCGCCTCGGCGTCCACCTGGGCGTCCTTCTGCATCAGGTCTCGCAGCAGCGCCTTGGCGTCCTCCGGATCGAACAGCGAGAAGCCCGGCCGATAGCCGAGCGCCTTGAGCTCGCGGCGGATGATGTTGAGCCCCAGGGTGTGGAAGGTGGAGACCGTCAAACCGTGACCCTCACGCCCCTTGAGCATGGCCCCCACCCGCTCCTTCATCTCCCGGGCCGCCTTGTTGGTGAAGGTCACCGCGGCAATGCGCCGAGCACTCATGCCGCAGGCCTGGACCAGGTAGGCGATCTTGGTGGTGATCACGCTGGTCTTGCCCGAGCCGGCGCCGGCCAGCACCAGGCAGGGGCCGTCGATGTAGCGCACCGCTTCCTGCTGGCGGGGGTTGAGCTTGGCCAGGCGCTGCTGGATGGTAGTCGGTGCATTCATCGAACGGGCCTCGCGGGGTCCACCGTGGCCGCGCCGGCGAAACCCAGCTGTCGCCAAGCCTCATAGACCAGCACCGCACAGGCGTTGGAAAGATTCAGGCTGCGGCTGTCCTCGCGCATGGGAATGCGCAGCCGCTGAGCCTCGGGCAGCGCATCGAGCATCGCCTGGGGCAGGCCGCGGGTCTCGGGGCCGAATACCAGGGCGTCGCCTTCACCATAGGACGGCTCATGGTAGCCGGTCCGCCCGCGGGTCGAAACGGCGAAGACCCGTTCGGGTGCTGCCGCCTCGAGGTAGGTTGCCCAGTCGCGGTGCACCCGCACCGCCGCCCACTCGTGATAGTCGAGCCCGGCGCGGCGCAGGCGCTTGTCGTCCAGCACGAAACCCAGTGGTTCGATGAGGTGCAGGCGAAAACCGGTGTTGGCGCAAAGCCGGATCAGATTGCCGGTGTTGGGCGGGATCTCGGGCTGGTAGAGGACGACATCAAGCATGGCAGGTCCGGTGGAGAGCCCCTGTGGAGAGCCCCTGTGGAGAATCCCGTTGTAACGCAGGCGGGCCCCATGACGGGGCCCGCGATCATCGGTGGATGAGTCCACCGTGGGCGATCAGAAGCGCAGGCGCACACCGACCTGGGCGCCGCGATCCAGGGTGCGGGTGCCGCTGTCGTTGTCGAAGTCGGCACCCAGCTGACGCAGGCCCAGGTAGCCATCCACGTTGGGAGCGAAGGCATAGCGGGCGCGCACGCCAATCTCGTAGCCATCCTCCAGATCGCGGCTTGAAACCACGCTGGGGGTATAGAAGCCGTAGCCGCCCAGGGAGACCTCGGGCAGGTTGGGCAGGTAGACATAGCCGTAGCCGCCCAGGCCCAGGCCACCGCCCTTGCCGACGTCGGTATCGTACTGGGTCCAGCGCGCACCCACGCCTACCTCGTGGTCACGGGTGTGGTTGGTGCCCATCAGCTGAGCATTGAACACCGTGGCGTCCTCGCGATACTCGCTGTGAACCACCCCGCCACCCAGGCTGATGCCGTCCACCACCTCGCCGGCAGCCTCGAACTGCACCGCATCCGGCCCCAGGTTGAGGTCCAGGCTGGCGGACTGGGCCAGACCCGCGGCGCCCAGCAAGGCGAGACCGGCCAACAGTGTCAGTGTCGATTTCATCTCGCTCTCCTTGACTTGTGCTATCGACTTATCTTGTACGGCATTTGTATAGCATCCTGCAGTGTAGCGCAAAAGGCGTCATGCTGAGGCGGATGCGCCATATCTCATGCGATAGTCGCGGATGGCAGCGGCGTGGCCGTGCAGCGCATCGCCGGCATGCTCTTCAAGATAGGTCAGAACCATGTCCAGCGTCACGATGCTGACCACCGGCATGGCGTAGCGCGCCTCCACCTCCTGGATGGCGCTCTGGCCCTTGCCTTCAACGTCAGCACTACCACGCTCCTGCCGATCCAGGGCGATCACCACCCCGGCGGCGCGGGCATCGGCCGCCTCGATCAGCGCCATCACCTCGCGGATGGCGGTGCCGGCAGTGATCACGTCGTCGATGATCAGGATATCACCGGAAAGCGCCGCGCCAACGATATTGCCGCCTTCGCCGTGGGCCTTGGCCTCCTTGCGATTGAAGGCATAGGGCAGGTCACGGCCGTGATGATCAGCCAGCGCCACCGCCGCAGTGGCCGCCAGAGGAATTCCCTTGTAGGCGGGGCCGAAGAGCACATCGAAGGCCGGCGCGCGATCGACGATGGCCCGGGCGTAGAAACGGCCCAGGCGCGCCAGGGCACCGCCGGTGCGGAACAGCCCGGCGTTGAAGAAGTAGGGGCTGACCCGGCCCGATTTCAGGGTGAACTCGCCGAAGCGCAGCACTCCCTGTTCGATGGCGAACTCGATGAATTCACGCTGATAGTCCTGCAGCGCAGGCGTGCCGGAGTGCTCCACTGATGGCTCCTATCATCTTTAATGACGCAGGCCCTTTACCCAAACGTCGAAACGTCGGGTATCATACACGCGCGACGGTAAAGGGACCACGTATGAAAATTGCCACGATCAATGTCAACGGCATCCGGGAGGCGGTCGGTCGAGGCTTTCTCGATTGGCTGGCCAACCAGGACGCCGATGTCGTCTGCGTTCAGAACCTCAAGGCCAAGAGCTTCGAGCTGGACGACAGCATCCTCTACCCGGAAGGCTACGAGGGCTACTTCCTCGACGCCGAACAGGACGGCTTCTCAGGGGTGGGGCTCTACTGCCGGAAGATTCCCAAGGCCATCATGTACGGGCTGGGCTTCCCCCAGTGCGACCATGAGGCGCGCTTCCTGCAGGCGGACTACGACCGCTTCAGCATCGTCAGTTTCCTGATGCCCGACGGCAGCGACTTCGCCGCCAAGCAGGCCTTCATGGCCCAGTATCAGGAATACCTGAGCAAGATGGCCCGCAAGCGCCGCGAGTACATCATCTGCGGCACCTGGCACATCGCCCACAAGACCATCGACCTGGAGAACTGGGCCGACAATCAGGACACTCCCGGCTTCAAGCCCGAGGAGCGCGCCTGGATGGACCAGGTGTTCGGCCCTACCGGCTTCATCGACTGCTTCCGCGAGATCAACCGCGACGCCGGCGAGTCCACCTGGTGGCCGAAGCTCGACCAGGAGGTACCGCGCTCCCGCCAGGAGGGCTGGCGCATCGATTACCAGGTGGTGGGCCCCGACTTCCGCCGCCATGTGGTCGACGCCTGGATCGACTATGACGCGACTTTCTCGGAGTTCGCGCCGCTGATCGTCGAGTACGACCTGCCGCTCTGAGTCACCGCCCTTCGTCGCCGTTCCGGCCCGCCGGAACACATCACGCCGGCCATCATGGCCGGCGTGATGCTTTTGCGCGTTAGCCTCAGCGCGGGATGCCCAGCGCCTCGCGCTGGTGGTCGAACAGCTGGGCGCCGGCATTCTCGGCCAGCTCCAGCATGGCGTCGAGCTCGGTACGGCTGAAGCTGCCCTTCTCGGCGGTGCCCTGCACCTCGATCAGGCTGCCGTCCTCGGCCAGCACCACGTTCATGTCGGTGTCCGCGCCGCTGTCCTCAGGGTAGTCCAGGTCCACCACCGGCACGCCCTTGAAGAGGCCCACCGAGACCGAGCTGACCAGCTGACTGAAGGGGTCGCCCTTGATCAGCTTGTTGCGCTGCAGGTGGCGGATGGCGTCCACCAGGGCCACACAGCCGCCGGTGATGGAGGCGGTGCGGGTGCCGCCGTCGGCCTGGATCACATCGCAGTCCACGGTAATGGTGAACTCGCCGAGCTTCTTCAGGTTCACCGTAGCGCGCAGCGAACGACCGATCAGGCGCTGGATCTCCAGGGTGCGGCCGCCCTGCTTGCCGCGAGCCGCCTCGCGCCCACTCCGGGTGTGGGTGGCGCGGGGCAGCATGCCGTACTCGGCGGTCACCCAGCCCTGGCCCTTGCCGCGCAGCCAGCGCGGCACGCCGGTCTCGACGCTGGCATTGCACAGCACCCTGGTATCGCCGAACTCCACCAGCACCGAGCCCTCGGCGTGGCGGGTATAGTCGCGGGTCAGGCGGATCTCGCGGGCCTGCTCGGGCGCACGGCCGCTGGGGCGTCGAAACGGAGTGGACATATCACCTCATCTGGGTCGGGTAGGGTCTGAAAGGCACAGGAATCATGGTTGGCGGCCATTCTACACCCTTGGGCAGCCGTGCCGGTGAATCGGGTACACTGCGGCACATTCGTCAGTCCATCCGCGTCACCCCGGGAGCCTTCGCCATGGTCCACAGCATGACCGCCTTCGCCCGCCAGGAGCACGCCGCCGACTGGGGCAGCCTGCAGCTCGAGCTGCGCTCGGTGAACCAGCGCTATCTGGAGCCCCACTTCCGCCTGCCGGAGAGCCTGCGCGACCTGGAGCCGGCCTTCCGCGAGGCGCTGCGCCAGCGCCTGGCCCGCGGCAAGGTGGAGTGCACCCTGCGTTTCGAGGCCGCCGGTGCGGCCGAGGGCCTCAGCGTGAACGCTCCGCGCCTCGCCGAGGTTGCTCGCGCCCTGGGCGAGGTGCGCCAGGCCGTGACCGACGCCACCCCCCCCGATGCCCTGGCGCTGCTCGACTACCCCGGCGTGCTCGAGAGCCGCGGCCCGGACCCGGAGAGCGTCACGGCCGCCGCCCTCGCCCTGTTCCAGGCCGCGCTGGATGACCTGGTGGTCGGCCGCGCCCGGGAGGGCGAGAAGCTCGCCGCGCTGATCCGAGAGCGCCTCGTCGCCATCGATGGCCAGGTGGCCGAGGTGCGCTCGTTGATGCCGCAGCTCCTCGAGCGCCAGCGCAGCCTGCTGCTGGAGCGCCTGGAGGCGGTGAAGAGCGAGCTCGACCCCCAGCGCCTGGAGGCCGAGCTAGCCCTGCTGGCCCAGAAGGCTGACGTGGACGAGGAACTCGACCGCCTGGCCACCCATGTGGCCGAGGTGGAGCGCCAGCTGACCCAGAAGGGCCCGGTGGGACGACGCCTGGACTTCCTGATGCAGGAGCTCAACCGCGAGGCCAATACCCTCTCCTCCAAGTCGGTGGTGGCCAGTACCACCCGTTGCGCCGTGGAGCTCAAGGTGCTGATCGAACAGATGCGCGAGCAGATCCAGAACATCGAGTGATTTTCCTGGTTGACCACGAAAAATCATAAGCTTCTGATTTCAAAAAATACCTGGCGCGATTTGCGCTACGGCCACCTGGCCGTGACTCTATGGGTTGCGGCCGGTGTGGCGCCTTCTTCCAGCTCATGGACGCGCCGTACCCTCAAAAGCGCTGCGTCTCGACCAGTAGCGCCACTGGCACATCGCCCTCGATGTGTGTTGAATCATCGGGACAGGTACACTTCCTTGTATAGACAATAGGCATTTGAACAAGGAAGACCCATGGCCAGCTCTCCACCTCTCTATCAGCAGATTCAGCAACACCTGCTGGACAAGATCCACAGCGGCGAGTGGCCGGCACACCACCAGATCCCTCCGGAAGAACAGCTAGCCCGCGATTTCGGGGTGAGTCGCATGACCGCCAACAAGGCGATCCGTGATCTGGCCCACAAGGGCTATCTGATACGTCAGCCCGGGCTTGGCACCTTCGTGACCGACCGCAAGGCGGAGTCGTCGCTGGTCGAGGTCTACAACATCGCTGAGGAGGTGCGCTCGCGAGGCCACCGCTACGGCAACAAGGTGCTGACTCGTGAGGCCATCGAGGCGGACGACGAGGTGGCGCTTCGCCTTGGCGTAAGGCTCGGGAGCCGGGTTTTCCATAGCCTGATTATTCACCTCGAGAACGATGTGCCGATCCAGCTCGAAAATCGATTCGTCAATCCGCGCTGGGTGCCGGACTATCTCGAGACCGACTTCACGCTCCACACACCCAACGAGGTGTTGGTGGCCGCCTGCCCCATCACCGATGTCGAGCATATCGTCGAGGCGGTCCTGGTAGATGACCAGACCGCCGAGTGGCTGGATATCCCCCCCTCAATCCCCTGCCTGAACATGATTCGCCGCACCTGGTCCGGGGAGCAGCTGATCAGCTACGCACGCCTGCTCCACCCGGGGAACCGCTACAAGCTGCGCTCTTCCCTGCGTCGCCCGGCGTCTTGATCCTTCCCTTCCAACGAGGGCAAGGCCAGATCTCTCCCGCCTCGCCATCGTCATACTGCATCATCCTGCTCAGCCCACCATTTCAGCCCACCATGGCTTGCACCAGATAGCCAGTGGGCACGGCCAGTAACAGACTCAGCGCCACGCGAATGAACCACACCACCAGCATGCGCCCCACCGTCAGCGAGATGCTGGTGGAGAGAATGCAGGGGATGGACGCCGAGAAGAACAGGACGGCGGAGACCGACACCACCCCGGCGGCGAAGCGTGCCACGAACTCGGCCTCTGCCATCAGCAGCGCCGGCAGGAACATCTCGGCGAGCCCGGCGGCGGAAGCCTGAGCCAGGGCGGCGGCATCCTCCAGGCCCCAGATGGCCACGAAGGGGTAGAAGAGCCAGCCGAGCCATTCGAACAGCGGTGTGTACTTGGCGGCAAGCAACCCCAGCAGGCTGCGAGCGCCGGTGACCATGTGGTCGAGAAGAATGGTGCTACGGCCGGCGATCTCGACGGGAACGAAGAAGATCAGAACACCAAGGGAGCTGGGCAGGAATAGCTTGAGGATGGTGGGGATGCTGGCCCGCTGTCGTGAGCCTTCGCTGGGGATATCCATGGCACGCCTCGTGGTTGTGGTGATCGGTCGGTGTAGGCGTCCTGCCCGTTAATGTATATACATATATCTAAGCCTCGGATCTCCTCCCGGCCAGTGCTTTCGATTAGACATTGGTCTAAGAAAGTGGATGACTCAGGCTTTTCCCTGGTCACAATATTTGATTTATCCAACTGATATTAAAATATATATAGGCATAAAAGCCATCTGATAGCACTGCGCCGGAATGAACAAAAAATGATCGAAAGGGGGTGACGAGGGGACTTTTCGGGGCTAACCTATTTGTATATACATAACCCGCTCTGCTCGAGGAGTCCCCATGCCCCACACCGAAACGCGTCGCCTGTGGCGCGATATCAGCGTCTTCGATGGCCTGCGCACCCTGCCGGAGCCCATGGCGGTGATCACCGAGGGGGTGCGGGTCGTCGCTCTCGTCGCCATGAACGACTTCGATGAAGGAGAGGCACAGGGCTGCAGCGATATGGGGCGCGGCGGTGTCATGACGCCCGGCCTGGTCGATTGCCACACCCACCTGGTGTTCGGCGGCTCCCGTGCCGACGAGTTCGAGGCGCGCCTGGAGGGAGCCAGCTACGAGGAGATCGCCCGCCGTGGCGGCGGCATCCTCAGCACCGTGCGGGCGACCCGCGAGGCCAGTGAAGAGGCGCTGCTGGCGCTGGCCAGGCCGCGGCTCGAGGCCCTGATCGGCGATGGTGTGACCACCGTGGAGATCAAGTCCGGCTACGGCCTGACGGTGGCCGATGAGATGAAGATGCTGCGCGTGGCGCGCCGTCTGGGCGAGGAGTTGCCGGTGCGTGTCGTCACCACCCTGCTGGGTGCCCATGCCCTGCCGCCGGAGTTCAAGGACGACAGCGACGGCTATATCGACCTGGTGTGCCGCGAGATGATTCCGGCCGCGGCGGCCCAAGGTCTGGCCGATGCGGTCGATGTCTTCTGCGAGACCATCGCCTTCTCGGTGGCCCAGTGCGAGCGCGTCTTCGAGGCCGCCGAGGCCCACGGCTTGCCGATCAAGGCCCACGCCGAACAGCTCTCCAACCTGGGTGGCACCGCCATGGCGGCCCGCCACGGGGCCCTCTCCGCCGACCATATCGAATACCTCGATGAGGCCGGCATCGCCGCCATCCGCAAGGCCGGCAGCGTCGCCGTGATTCTACCCGGCGCCTTCCATACCCTGCGCGAGACGCAGCAGCCGCCGATCCAGGCGCTGCGCGAGGCGGGCGTTCCCATGGCGGTGGCCACCGATGCCAACCCGGGCAGCTCGCCGCTGTTCATGCCCACCCTGATGCTCAACCTGGCCTGCACCCTGTTCCGCCTGACGCCCCAGGAGGCCCTGGCCGGCATGACCGCCCACGGCGCCACCGCGCTGGGGCTCAAGGGCGAGGGTCGGATCCGGGAGGGCGCCGCTGCCGACCTGTGTATCTGGGATATCGACACCCCGGCCGCACTGGCCTATACCGTCCAACCCGGTCGGCTGCGTCAGCGCCTGTTCCAGGGAGAGCTCACCCATGACCGCTGAGACCCCGCTCGACAGCACCCTCTACAGCGCCATCGACATGTCGCTCTGGCAGGGGCGCACCGACCCCGAGCCCGACAACGAGCGTTGGCACCAGCAGATCCAGCCGCTGACCCCGAATGCCAAACCGGGCTGTGCGCTGCTGGGCTTCGCCTGCGACGCCGGCGTGGCGCGCAACCAGGGGCGTACCGGAGCCGCCGAAGGCCCTTCCGCCTTGCGCCGTGCCCTGGCCCCGCTGGCCTGGCACCGCCGCGGCCCGGCCTATGACGCCGGCGATGTGCGCTGCGAAGGGGATGCCATGGAAGCCGCCCAGCAGACGCTGGCCGATCACCTTGCGCCGCTGCTCGATGACGGCCACTTGCCCATCGTGCTGGGCGGCGGCCACGAGGTCGCCTACGCCAGCTGGTCGGGGCTCGCCCAGCACCTGGAGGAGCGCCGGGAGCCTGCACAGCGCGTCGGCATCATCAACTTCGATGCCCACTTCGACCTGCGTGACCCGGCCCATGTGCGCTCTTCCGGCACCCCCTTTTCCCAGATCGCCGACGACTGCGCTCGGCGCGGCTGGCCGTTCCGGTACGCCTGCCTGGGTGTGAGCCGGGCCGCCAATACCCGGGGGCTGTTTCAGCGTGCCGCCGACCTCAAGGTTCTGGTCCGCGAGGATCGCGACTTCCAGCCGGCCCGCCTCGACGGCATCCAGCGCGACCTGGAGCGCTTCATCGCACGCGTTGATTACCTCTACCTGACCATCGACCTGGACGTGCTGCCCGCCGCCGAGGCCCCGGGGGTCAGTGCCCCGGCCGCTCGCGGCATCTCACTCGCCCTGATCGAACCGCTGATCGAAAGCATTCGTGACAGCGGCAAGCTGCGCCTGGCCGACCTGGCGGAGCTCAACCCCGGCCGCGATATCGACGGCCGCACCGCCCGCGCGGCGGCTCGCCTGGTGCATCTGCTGACCCTGGATGCCTGACGGCCAGAAGCTCGAACACCACAACAGACTGAACCCCACGAGGAACACCGACATGACCCAGCACGACAAGCGCCGGAGCGCCGGCCGTCACGATCCATCCCGCAAGATCGCCGCCCCCACCGGCACCGAGCGCAGCTGCAAGAGCTGGCTCACCGAAGCGCCGCTGCGCATGCTGATGAACAACCTCCACCCGGACGTGGCCGAGCGGCCCGAGGATCTGGTGGTGTATGGCGGCATCGGCCGCGCGGCGCGCGACTGGGAGTGCTACGACAAGATCATCGAGACCCTGCAGCGCCTGGAGGACACCCAGACCCTGCTGGTGCAGTCCGGCAAGCCGGTGGGCGTATTCGAGACACACAAGGACGCCCCCCGGGTGCTGATCGCCAACTCCAACCTGGTGCCGGCCTGGGCCAACTGGGAGCACTTCAACGAGCTCGATCGCAAGGGCCTGATGATGTACGGCCAGATGACCGCCGGCTCCTGGATCTACATCGGCTCCCAGGGCATCGTCCAGGGCACCTACGAGACCTTCGTCGAGGCCGGGCGCCAGCACTTCAACGGCGAGCTCCGCGGCCGCTGGATCCTCACCGCCGGCCTCGGCGGCATGGGCGGCGCCCAGCCGCTGGCGGCCACCCTGGCCGGGGCCTGCTCGCTGAATATCGAGTGCCAGCAGACCAGCCTCGACTTCCGCCTGCGTACCCGCTACCTGGACGAGCAGGCCGACGATCTGGACGACGCCCTGGCGCGTATCGAGCGCTATACCGCCGAGGGCCAGGCGGTCTCCATCGGCCTGTGCGCAAACGCCGCCGACGTGCTGCCGGAGCTGGTCAAGCGAGGCGTCAAGCCGGACATGGTCACCGACCAGACCAGCGCCCACGACCCGCTGCACGGCTATCTGCCCCAGGGCTGGACCTGGGAGGAGTACGTGGCGCGGGGCAAGAGCGAGCCCGAGGCCACCGTCAAGGCCGCCAAACGGTCCATGGCGGTGCATGTGCAGGCCATGCTCGACTTCCAGAAGATGGGTGTGCCCACCTTCGACTACGGCAACAACATTCGCCAGATGGCCAAGGAAGAAGGCATCGAGAACGCCTTCGACTTCCCCGGCTTCGTCCCGGCCTATATCCGCCCGCTGTTCTGCCAGGGCATCGGCCCGTTCCGCTGGGTGGCGCTTTCCGGTGATCCCGAGGATATCTACAAGACCGACCAGAAGGTCAAGGAGCTGATCCCCGACGATCCGCACCTGCACAACTGGCTGGACATGGCGCGCGAGCGCATCAGCTTCCAGGGCCTGCCGGCGCGGATCTGCTGGGTCGGCCTCAAGGACCGCGCCCGCCTGGGCCAGGCCTTCAACGAGATGGTCGCCAATGGCGAGCTCAAGGCCCCCATCGTCATCGGCCGCGACCACCTGGATTCCGGCTCGGTGGCCAGCCCCAACCGCGAGACCGAGGCGATGCAGGACGGCTCGGATGCCGTCTCCGACTGGCCGCTGCTCAACGCCCTGCTCAACACCGCCGGCGGCGCCACCTGGGTCTCCCTGCACCACGGTGGCGGTGTCGGCATGGGCTTCTCCCAACACGCCGGGGTGGTGATCGTCGCCGATGGCAGCGATGACGCCCACGCCCGCCTGGGCCGCGTGCTGCGCAATGACCCGGGCACCGGCGTCATGCGCCACGCCGACGCCGGCTACGACATCGCCAAGGAATGCGCCCGTGAGAACGGCCTCGATCTGCCGATGCTGGACAGCCGAGCCTGAACAACTGACAAGGAGACTCCCCATGACTCATCTCGACATTCAGCCCGGCAAGATGACCCTGGCCCAGGCGCGCCGGGTGCACGAGGGCCATCTGCCGGTCAGCCTACCGGCCAGCGCCGACACCGCCATCCAGGCCTCCGTCGACTGCGTCAACCGGGTGGTCGCCGAACATCGCACCGTCTACGGCATCAATACCGGGTTCGGGCTGCTGGCCCAGACCCGGATCGCCAACAAGGACCTCGAGGCGCTGCAGCGCTCGCTGGTGCTGTCCCATGCCACCGGCGTCGGCGCGGCCATGGACGATGCCCTGGTGCGGCTGATCATGGTGCTCAAGGTCAATAGCCTGGCCCGCGGCTTCTCCGGTATCCGCCGTGAAGTGCTCGACGCGCTGATCGCGCTGATCAACGCCGAGGTCTACCCGCACATCCCGCTCAAGGGCTCCGTCGGTGCCTCCGGCGACCTGGCGCCGCTGGCGCACATGAGCGTGGTGCTGCTCGGTGAGGGCAAGGCCCGCTATCGCGGTGAGTGGCTGCCTGCCAGCGAGGCCCTGAAGGTGGCGGGCCTGGCGCCGCTGGCACTCGCGCCCAAGGAGGGCCTGGCGCTGCTCAACGGTACCCAGGTCTCCACCGCCTACGCGCTGCGTGGCCTGTTCGAGGCCGAGGACCTCTACGCCGCGGCCACGGTGTGCGGGTCGCTGACCGTGGAGGCCACTCTGGGGTCGCGCTCGCCCTTCGATGCGCGTATCCACGAGGTGCGGGGGCAGCGCGGCCAGATCGACGCCGCGACGGCCTACCGGCACCTGCTGGGGGAGAGCAGCGCCATCGGCGAATCCCACGCCGACTGCGACAGGGTGCAGGACCCCTACTCGCTGCGCTGCCAGCCCCAGGTGATGGGCGCCGCTCTGACCCAGATCCGCCAGGTGGCCGAGGTGCTGGCCGTGGAGGTCAATGCCGTCTCCGACAACCCACTGGTGTTTGCCGAGGACGACGACATCCTCTCCGGCGGCAACTTCCATGCCGAACCGGTGGCCATGGCCGCCGACAACCTGGCACTGGCCATCGCCGAGATCGGCTCGCTCGCCGAGCGGCGCATCTCGCTGATGATGGACAAGCACATGTCGCAACTGCCGCCCTTCCTGGTGGAGAAAGGCGGCGTCAACTCGGGCTTCATGATCGCCCAGGTCACGGCGGCGGCGCTGGCCAGCGAGAACAAGGCGCTCTCGCATCCTCACAGCGTCGACAGCCTGCCCACCTCCGCCAACCAAGAGGACCATGTCTCCATGGCCCCGGCCGCCGGCAAGCGGCTGTGGGAGATGGCCGCCAATGTGCGTGGCATCGTCGCCATCGAGTGGCTGGCCGCCTGCCAGGGACTGGACCTGCGTACCGATGCCAATGGCCAGCGCCTCACCTCCTCCGAGTCCCTGGAAGGGGGACGCGCCACCCTGCGTGAGCGGGTCAGCCACTACGACAAGGACCGCTTCTTCGCCCCCGATATCGAAGCCGCTACCGAGCTCCTCGCCTCCCGTGCCTTGAGCCCCCTGGTACCCGCCGGTATGCTGCCCAGCTGCCACTGAGCCGCTCGGCCTTTCCCATGTCCCCACGGCGTCTGCCGTGGGGTGCATCGCATTCGACTCCAACGATAAGAGAACGCTTTGATGAATGCTATTGTCCTGGCCATCCTGGTAATGGTTGGCCTTAGCCTTGCCCGGGTTTCCGTGGTCTTTGCCCTGATCGTCGCCACCCTGGTGGGCGGTCTCTGGGCAGGCATGCCTATCGGCGAGATTCTCGACGCCTTCAACGATGGTCTTGGCAACGGGGCCACCATCGCCCTCTCCTATGCGGTGTTGGGCGCCTTCGCCGTAGCTCTCTCACGCTCGGGAATTACCGAGCTACTGGCCAACCGGGCGATCCGTCGCTTCCATATCGATGACTCTGGCAGCAGCCGCCGTACGGTCACCTATATGCTGCTGGCATCGCTGCTGGCCGCGGCGGTAAGTTCCCAGAACCTGATCCCGGTGCATATCGCCTTCATCCCGGTGCTGGTACCGCCGCTGCTCAAGCTGATGAACCATCTACGCCTGGACCGGCGTCTGGCGGCCTGCGTCATCACCTTCGGCATCACCGCCCCCTACATGCTGCTGCCGGTAGGATTCGGTGCCATCTTCCTCAACGACATCCTGCTCACCAACCTCAACGAGAGTGGGGCAGAGCTCGGCCTGGAGGTCACCCGCCAGATGGTGCCAATGGCCATGCTGATTCCCATCGGCGGCATGGCCCTGGGCCTGGCCGTGGCGGTGCTCTGGAGCTACCGCAAGGGGCGTGACTACGAGGACCGTGACTTTTGGCTCACGGCGACGAGACCCCGGCCGAGGCGGCCCGCCACCTGGCCGGCTGGCAGAAAGGGGTGCTGGGTGTCGCCCTGGTGGGCACGGTGGCGGTGCAGCTCTACACCGGCTCCATGGTGCTGGGCGGCATCTTCGGTTTCGCCGTGTTGTCGCTGAGCGGCGTCTTCCGCTGGCATGAACAGGACGGCATCTTCACCGAAGGCATGCGCATGATGGCCCTGGTGGGCTTCATCATGATCACCGCAGCAGGCTTCGCCAGCGTGATGCAGGCCAGCGGCGAGATACAGGGCCTGGTGCAGAGCTCTGCCGCGCTGATCGGCGACAACAAGGGGCTGGCGGCGCTGATCATGCTGTTGGTGGGCCTGTTCATCACCATGGGCATCGGCTCCTCCTTCTCGACGATTCCGATCATCGCCTCGCTCTACGTGCCGTTGGCACTGAGCTTCGGCTTCTCGCCCCTGGCCACCGTGGCACTCGTCGGCACCGCCGCCGCCCTGGGCGATGCCGGCTCGCCGGCCTCGGACTCGACCCTCGGCCCCACCGCCGGCCTCAATGCCGACGGCCAGCACGACCATATCTGGGACAGCGTGGTGCCCACCTTCCTGCACTACAACATCCCGCTGATCGCCTTCGGCTGGATGGCCGCCATGATCCTGTAACGAAAGCGAATTCCCTCGCGTCTCGACGACACCCGGGGTGACGATCCAGCCCGGGCATCAACATGACCCAACACGAGTTACCCACTCATGACCGCACTTCAATCGCTGTTTCGCCCGGTGTTTAACCTGGGGCTGATCCCCCAGATCGCCATCGGTATCGCCCTCGGCATCCTGCTGGCCGTTATCTCGCCCGGTTCTGCCCAGTCCGTCTCACTGCTGGGCCAGCTCTTCGTCTCGGCCCTGATGGCCGTCGCGCCGATCTTGGTCTTTATCCTCGTGGCGGCGGCCATCGCCGGTCATCGCCAGGGGCAGCCTACCCACATCAAGGGGGTGCTGATCCTCTACGTGATCGGCACCCTGGTCGCGGCGCTGGTAGCCGTAATAGCCAGTTTCGCCTTTCCCACCACACTGACGCTGGACATGCCAGAGGCCGGCGGCAACCCGCCCGGCGGCATTGCAGAGATCCTCAGCAACCTGCTGCTCAACGCCGTAGCCAACCCGGTTACCGCCCTGATGGAGGCCAACTTCATCGCGATACTGGCCTGGGCCATCGGTCTCGGCCTGATGCTGCGCCATGCCAGCGAGACCACCCGCGGTGCGCTCAATGACCTCTCCAGTGCAATATCCGGCATCGTGCGCATCGTCATCCGCTTCGCCCCGCTGGGCATCTTCGGCCTGGTCGCCAACACCCTGGCGGAGTCAGGCATGGGCGCCCTTCTCGAGTACGGTCACCTGCTGGCCGTTATCGTCGGCTGCATGGTGTTCGTGGCGCTCGTCACCAACCCACTGATCGTCTACTGGAAGACTCGCCGCAACCCTTATCCGCTGGTGTTCACCTGCCTGCGCGGCAGTGCCATCACCGCCTTCTTCACCCGCAGTTCGGCGGCCAACATCCCGGTCAACATGGAGCTGTGCAAACGACTCAAGCTGGATCCGGATACCTACGCCATCTCGATTCCGCTGGGTGCCACCATCAATATGGCGGGTGCGGCTATCACCATCTCCGTGGCCACCCTGGCCGCAGCCAATACCCTGGGCATCTCGGTCGATTTCGGCACCGCTCTGTTGCTCTGTGTGGTGTCGGCGCTGGCCGCCTGCGGTGTTTCCGGCGTGGCCGGCGGTTCGCTGCTGCTGATTCCCATGGCCGCCAGCCTGTTCGGCATCTCCATCGACGTGGCCATGCAGGTCGTCGCCATCGGCTTCGTGATCAGCGTGGTGCAGGACTCCACCGAGACCGCCCTGAACTCCTCCACCGATGCACTCTTCACCGCGGCCGCCTGCCGGGCCGCCGAGGGAAAGCAGAGCTGAGTGCGCCTGCGGCCGCTCCGCAACGGGCAGGGCGGCCGTCCATATCCGCTGAACGGGGTACAGCACCATGTCCATCAGTATCTTCGATCTGTTCAAGATCGGCATCGAGCCGTCGAGCTCTCACACCGTGGGGCCCATGCGGGCCGCCCATGACTTCGTCGGCGAGCTGAAGGCGATCAACGAGACACAACGGCACTGGCGAGTGGAACGATAGTAGTACCTGATTACGTATATGGCTCAGCCAGCTTCAGGAGCCGGTAAGGCATCGGCGGTGTTCTGGCCGCCACCGTCAGAAAGCGCGGAATCATGGCCGTGAGGTCATAGCGCCGATTGAAGCGGTACTCGAACTCAGCCAGATAGCGCGGCACATGTTGTCCACGGATGGCATGGTAGCTGCCGGTGATGGCGTTCTTGACGTTGCCCAGCACGGTGTTGACCCAGTTGAAGGCGGGGATCTGCGCACTGGCACGGCCACCGCCAGTGATGAAGCGCTCATGGGTGTAGGCCGGGGTATCGAAGACCCGGAAACACCCCAGGCCATCGCTGACCACCCGACTGCCAGGCGCGATGGCGACCTGGGCATAGCGCCTCACCTCGGCGCGGGTAAAGCCGCTTACGCGACGCAGCTGGACGCGCTGGGGATGGCCCTCCTCATCGGTCTGCACCGCGGCGACGAACGGGAACTTGTGCTCAGCGCCGCGCCCGCGCTTTCCCGGCCGTTCACCGCCGAGGTAGGCATCATCGATCTCGATGCGTCCGGTGAGCGTCTCGCCCTGGTTGCGCTCATGCATGACCTGCAGCAGCTTGTGCTTGAGCTTCCAGGCGGTGTTGTAGCTGACGCCGAGCTCGCGGGACAGCTGCAGCGCCGAGAGGCCATTCTTGCGTTGGGTCAGCAGGTAGATGGCCAGAAACCAGGTGGTGAGCGGCAGGTGCGTGGCGTGGAAGATGGTCCCGGCAGTCAGCGAGGTCTGATGGTGGCAGTGATGGCACTGGTACACCCCGCGCGCGAGTTGGCAGCCGGTGGTGTTGCCGCAGTCGGGGCAAACAAACCCCGTGGGCCAGCGATGCTGAAACAGGGCCGCACGGCACTGCGCTTCGGTGCCGTACTGGTCGAGAAATGCCGGCAATGACAGACCGGACTGGAACTGGATAGGATTGCGAGCCATGACGGTATCTCCTGAGAAACCCTTACCTTTCAGCATAGTCCAGGCCCCGCCAGCGTAGCTGTACAAAGTGCGTAATCAGGTAGTAGTAAGAGGCGGGTGCGAGACCCGGGTCAAAGCACCGGCGCCAGAAGATAGGCCCCCCGCGCCGCCACCCGGTGCCAAAGCGGTTGCGCCTCGATCTCGCCGGGGCGCATGAGCCGCGACCGGGCGAAGTCGTCCTCGAACATCGTTTCTACTTCGGCTGCAAAAGCTGGGTCCATCACCATCGCCGTCACCTCGAAGTTGAGGCGAAAGGAGCGGTTGTCGAGATTCACGGTGCCCACCGCCGCGCCAATGTCGTCCACCAGGAAGGCCTTGCCGTGCAGGAAGCCTTCCTCGTAGCGATAGACTTCGACCCCCGCCTCGAGCAGCGAGTCCAGAAAGGCATAGGCAGCGAAGTAGGTCAGCAGGTTGTCCGGACGCTCCGGGATCAGCACCCGCACATCCACACCGCTCAGGGCAGCCAGCTTGAGCATCGACAGCACCCCCTCGTCGGGCACGAAATAGGGGCTGGAGATCCAGATACGCTCATGGGCAGCGTGGATCGCCTGCTGGATCATCAGGCTGGCGGTCTCGAAGCGGTCTGCCGGGCCTGTCGGCAGGATCAGCACCGGCAACCCATGGTGACTTGGCACCACAGGCAACCAGGGCAGTTCGGGCAACTCCTCGGTGGCCCAGTGCCAGTCCTCGAGAAAGACCAGCTGCAGCGCCAGAGCCGCCGGCCCCTCGATCATCAGGTGGGTGTCCCGCCACGGGCCGATGCGCGAGTGGCCCTGCAGGTATTCGTTGCCGATATTGTAGCCTCCGACCCAGGCTCGGGCACCGTCGGACACTACGATCTTGCGGTGATTGCGAAAGTTGAGCTGGAAGCGATTCCCCACCCCGCGCGTGGAGTGGAAGCGGTGCACTCGGACCCCAGCCTCCTCCAGCCCCTGGAGATAACTTCCCGGCAGCGCATAGCTGCCGATCTCATCGTAGAGGAAGTAGACCTCCACTCCCTCCCGGGCCTTCTCGATGAGTCTCGCCTGGAGAGCGAGGCCCACCTCGTCGGCCCGCACGATGTAGAACTGCACCAGCAGGTAGCGCTCGGCGGATTCGATGCCGGCAAACAGGCTCTCGAAGGTCGCCTCGCCGTCGATCAGCAGCTCGACATGATTCCCGCCCAGGAACGGCAGCTTGGCCAGCTGCTCGACGCCCACCAGATGCTTGTCCGAGTGTGCCGCCGAGACCGCATGCGAGCGCAGCTCCGCCAACTTGTCGGCGAGCGCTTGCCCCAGGGCCGAATCCTCGTCGCGTCGAGAGGACACATAGCCTTGAAACTTCGTCCGCCCGAACACCCAGTAGGCCGGCACCGCCACATAGGGCACCGTATTCAGGGAGACGATCCAGGCCACGGCGCCCTGAGAGGTGCGGCTGGACATCATCGCATCGAGAGACGAGGCCAGCCCGACCAGATGGGCGATGCCCATCACCAGCAGCCACCGGCGCCAGGGTCGACGCCGCTTGGCCGGCAGTGGCATTGCCCCCACTGCCTCCTCGTTCCGCCTCATTCCGGTCACGGCTTGTGCCTCTGGGTCGCGACTGATGATCGCGCCATGGCTTGACGACGCGACCAGCCGATCAGAGCCCGGCGGTGGGACCGGCAGCGACCCAGCCACCAGGCGGCGACGAAGCCGACCACGTTAATCAGGCCATACCAGTGAATGGCGAACGGACCGAGACTGATGGCCACCGGGTCGATATTGGGATATAGGAGCATCTCGCTCTCCCGAGGCAGTTTCAGCTCACGCGGATCGTCGCCATCATCCCCAGCTCTTCGTGCTCGATGATGTGGCAGTGGAAGAGCCATTCGCCGGGCTCGCGGAACACCATGCGAAGCCTGAGACGCTGATAGGGCGCCAGGTTGACGGTGTCCTTCCAGGCCAACCACGGAGCGTCTCGCCACTCGCCGTCGACATCCCGGGCCGCGATCACCTGGAAGTGCGTGCCATGCACGTGGAAAGGGTGGTCCATGTGGGAGTTGTTGAACACCTCCCACTCCTCCACCTCGCCGACTCGGCCTTCGAACAGGATCTCGTCCATGGCGAAGGCGCGGCCATTGATCAGGAAGTCCACCTCCGGTCGGTCGGCCATCTCGGGCATACCGTGGCCCCCTCCGTGACCGGCCTGGGCTGCCCCATGCCCCCTCCCATGCTGGACCTCATGACCAGCGCTGCCGTGAGGCATCGGGGCGCTGTCGTGAGCGGCATGGCCATCCGACGCATTCGACATGCGACCATGGTCGCCATGACCGGCCGACGACGCCGGCATGCCGCTACCGTCGCCATGCCCCGTCCCATGCGCATCATGGCCCGGCATTACCTCGGTGAGCTCCACCTTTCGACGCACCGCCGGCTCGCCCAGAGGCTCGACGCGCCCCAGGCGCTCGGGCAGCCTGACGGCGGGCTGCACGCCTGCAGTGAGCGTGCGGATCGCCAGCAGCGGCGCGGTGTCGTCGAGGTGAGGCGGCCTCTCACCCATCCAGCCCCGCTCGTAAGGATGGCTGGCCAGCAGGAAGCGGCCGTCGGCCTGCTCGCTCACTCGTACCAGCAGGTCGGCACGCTCGCCCGGGATCAGCAACAGCTCCTCGAGCGGTTGCGGCTGCTCGATCAGCCCGCCATCGGTGCCGATCAGGAACAGTTCGTGCTCGTCCAGGCGCAGGCTCAGGTAGCGGCCGGCGCAAGCATTGATCAGACGCAGGCGCAGGGTGGTACCCGGTGCGACATCGAGGCGCGGCTCGCGTTGGCCGTTGACCAGCAGCAGCTCGCCCTCGCGGCCGTTCATCCAGTCCTCGGCGGTGTGCGGCGCGATATCGCCACCCGCAGTCAGGCGCAGGTCGCTGACCACCAGCAGATGCTCCTCGACCTCAACCGGCAGCGAATCCTGGGATGGATGCACCAGCAGGGCACCTGCCAGGCCGTGGGCCACCTGCCGGGCAGTGCCCTGGTGGGGGTGCGGATGGAACCAATGCAGGCCGGCGCTGCCCTCGGGGAAGGTATAGCGGTACTGCCGTGAATCGCCCGGCGCCACGGCATCCCAGGGGGCGCCGTCCTGCGCCTGGGGCAACATAACGCCGTGCCAGTGCAGGGTGGTCTCCTGCTCCAGCTCGTTGATCAGGGTGATATCCAGCTCATCGCCCTCGCGCACCTCGATCAGCGGCGCCACCTTGCCGTTGTAGAGCCACAGCCTGGCCTCGAGCTCATCGCTCAAAGGCACCGCCTGGGGGGCCGGGGTCAGCGCGCTGCGAAAGCGGCCGGTCGCTTCGCTCAGGTTGGTAATGCGCGGAAGGGGCTGCAGCGGCTGGCCGGCCTCAGGCAGGGGCGCCAGGCCACCTGCCGAGGTGTGGAGATGCTGACGAGAGGCGGCGAAGGCCATATAGCCGGCCGATGACAGCGCCAGGCCGCCCAGGGTTGAGTAGCGCAGGAAGTCGCGACGTTTCATTGGATTGTCCTCGTGACATGAACACACTCACCACGAATCCAGGACCCGCGGTGCCATCAGGGGGAGTGAGGTTCAGCGACGAGGAGGACGTTCGAAGCGGGCAGGAGAGCCCACCGGGCTGCCGTGGTCGGGCTCGGCCAGAGACACGGGCAGCCCGATGAAGGCCTCGGGCGCCGAGGCCATGGCTGCGGCGCACTGAGCGCAGGGCAGGCAGCAAGGTGAGGCCACCGTGGCGTCCGTTTCATCCACGTCGGCTGCGCCTGCCATGCCCCAGGATGCTGTCTGCTCGGGAGCGAACAGGCCGACGAGGCAATCGGTATCTCCGTGGTGCCCGATCGCCGCCACGGGCGAAGCAATGGCCATCACCAGGGCCATCGTCAGGCAGAGCCACCAGGAGCAGAAGGAACGGCGCATGGGGTAACAAGGAAGCCATTGCAGCGGTGGGGAACGAAGTATTCCACGACCTCCAGGACGCCAGCAACCTAAGCCCTGCACACAGGTTTACTGCCATGGATTTCATGACATGCATCAATGGACAGCTGGCTCCGCTGGACTTAGGGTTAGGACAGTCCGCAGTAAACAGCGAGCACCACGCCATGCGTCCCCCCGCCCCCAGCAACAGCGCAAGATCAGGCCCGTGCGGCTTGCCGCTCTGGCTGGGTATGGCGCTCATGCTGGTTCTGCTGATGGTCGCGTCTCAGTCCCAGGTTCATGCTCATCCTTGGGTATTCTCCAGCCCAGCCAATCACCAGACCCAAGCCGCTTCGGAATTCGCCTCCGAGCAGGCGCTGCCCGAGGCCTGGCTCACCCCGGCCGACTTGCCCCATTGCCACCACGACCAGGCCTGGCGCCCCGCCTCGGCTGTTCTGCCCCGGAGCGAGGCGCCGGATGCCACACCCGACCCGCCGACCATGATCGCATCCGTCGTGGGGCCGTCTGCACACCTCACCTCACCACTTGGCCACGCCTACCCCGGGCCCACCTCTCGGCCCGCGATTCCCCTCTACCTGCTGACGCAGCGCTTCCGCTCCTGAGCGAGCTCCCCTGCCCCTGTCGAGACGCTTCTCGACGAGGCACTCCTGCCTGAGCCACTGGCGCTCAGGCCAGACCTCCAGCAGTCCACGGAGCCCTTGGCTCCACCCCCACCAGGGGCCTATAGCCCCAAGGAGTTGAAAGATGAACATTCACAAGCAGACAGCCGCCTTCGGCATGGCCCTGGCCCTCGGACTCGCCGGCACCGGCATGGCCGCCGCCCAGGAAATGGGCAGCGGCCAGGGCGGCATGGGCTCCGGCATGATGGGCGGCGGCCAGGGCGGCATGGGCCCCGGCATGATGGGCGGCATGGGCTCCGGCATGATGGGCGGCGGCCAAGGCGGCATGGGCCCCGGCATGATGGGCGGCGGCCAGGGCGGCATGGGCTCCGGCATGATGGGCGGCGGCCAGGGTGGCATGGGCCCCGGCATGATGGGCGGCATGGGCTCCGGCATGATGGGCGGCGGCCAAGGCGGCATGGGCCCCGGCATGATGGGCGGCGGCCAGGGCGGCATGGGCTCCGGCATGATGGGCGGCGGCCAGGGTGGCATGGGCTCCGGCATGATGGGCGGCATGATGCCCTGCCCGATGATGGGAGAGGGCATGGGCATGATGTCGACGCTCGACCCCGAGCAGCGCAGCGAGATGCGCGAGCTGATGCAGGAGCACCGTCCCGCCCAGTTTGAGCGCATGGGGCGGATGATGAACCTGCGCGATGACCTGATGGCCGAGATGCACGGCGAACGCCCCGATCCCGAGGAGGTCCAGGCCCTGCATGGCCGGATGGCCGAGTTGCATGGCGAGATGATGGCCGAGATGGTGCGCATGCGTAACGCCATGCATGACCTCATGACCGATGAGCAGCGCGAGCAGCTCCGCCAGGCGGCACCCGCCGACGTGGATCCCGAGGACCACGACGCCCATCACTGATCGGCGATGCCAGTGAATAGGCAACTGGACGGCCCCATGGCCGTCCACTCGGCGACAGCTGCAGGAGGCACGTCATGAGCGACACCAGGTCCAGAACGATCACCCTGACGGTGCCCGGCATGGGCAGCGACCACTGTGCCGGGATCGTTCGAAAGACGCTCGAGCGCCTCGATGGCGTAGGCGAGATCCAGACCAATATCGCCAACCACCATGTCAGCGTGACCCTCGATGATGGCGGACCCGATGGCGATAACCTGAAGGCCGCCGTCGAGGGCGCCGGCTATGACGTGGCCGCCGTCAGCGGCGGTGCCGGCAAGCCACAGATTCGCCTGACGGTGCCGGGCATGGGCTCGGACCACTGCGCCGGCATCATCCGCAGCACCCTGGAGCGGCTGGAGGGTATCGATTCGATTGACACCAATATCGCCAGCCACCGCGTGTCGGTGACCGTCGCCGCCGATGGCCCCGGTGGCGATGCACTCAAGAGCGCGGTGGAAGGAGCCGGCTACGACGTGGCGGCGGTGCAGTCTGAGGAGCAGGAAACCGGCGAGGGTGATGCCGAGATCGAGGAGGCCTACCTCGCCCAGGCCCGCAAGCGGCTGATCATCGCCGCCGTGCCCACCACCCTGATCATGCTGCTGATGATCCCGCACATGTTTTGGCAGCCGATCCCCGGCTACCTGGCCATCGTCGCCCTGCTCGCGTTTCCGGTGGTATTCCTCCATGGCGGTATCGCCACCCACAGGTCGACCTGGCGCTCGCTGAAGAACGGCACCTTCAACATGGACGTGCTGATCTCCATGGGCAGCCTGCCGCCCTACCTGATCGGCCTGGTCGGCTTCATTACTCCGATGACCTCGTTCATCGAGATGGCCGCCACCATCATGACCTTCCACCTGCTCGGCCGTTATCTGGAGGCGCTGGCCAAGGGGCGCGCCTCCCAGGCCATCCGCCGCCTGCTGACCCTGGGCGCCAAGACGGCCAGGGTGGAGCGCGACGGTGAGGAGGTCGAGGTGCCGGTGAAGGAACTGGCCCCCGGCGATATCATGATCGTGCGTCCCGGCGACAAGATCCCCACCGACGGCGAGGTGGTCGAGGGCGAGAGCCATCTCGATGAGTCCATCGCCACCGGCGAGTCGATCCCGGTCTACAAGAGCACCGGCGACAGTGTCATCGGTGCCACTATCAACAAGGAGGGTCGACTGCGCGTCAAGGCCACCCGCGTCGGCGGTGACACCTTCCTCGCCCAGGTCGTCCGCCTGATCGACCAGGCCCAGGGCTCGCGGGTGCCGATCCAGGAGTTCGCCGACCGCATGACCGGCCGCTTCGTGCCGGCGGTGCTGCTGATCGCCCTGGCCAGCCTGGTCGTGTGGCTGCTGGTGCCGGACGTCCTGCGCCCGATCCTCGACTGGGGCGCCGTCTTCCTGCCTTGGGTGAATCCCGAGGCCGCCACGCCGGTGCTGGCGATACTGGCCGCCGTGGCCGTGCTGGTGATTGCCTGCCCCTGCGCCCTGGGCCTGGCCACGCCCACCGCGCTGATGGTCGGCTCCGGCATCGGCGCCGAGCGCGGCATCCTGATCCGCTCCGGCGAGGCGATCCAGACCTTCAAGGACGTCAAGGTGATGGTGCTCGACAAGACCGGGACCATTACCCGCGGCGAGCCGAAGCTCACCGAGGCGGTGACCGCCGAGGGCGTCGAGGAGACGCGCCTGCTGACCCTCGCGACGAGCGTCGAGAATGCCTCGGAGCACCCCATCGCCCGGGCCATCGTCGAGGGAGCACGAGAACGCGACATCGAACCCAAGGAGGTCAGCGAGTTTCGCTCCACCGGTGCCCGCGGCGTCTCGGGTAGGGTCGGCAACGAAACCGTGCTGATCGGCAATCGCCGCCTGCTGGAAGAGGAAGGCGTGACCGGCCTCGACGCCTTGGATAGCGCCATGGGCGAGCTCGAGGGCAAGGGGCGTACCGTGGTGATCGTTGCCGCCGACGGCCAGGCCCTGGGGCTGGTGGCCGTGGCCGACACCCTCAAGGAGGAATCGGTCGAGGCCATCCGCGGCATGCACGACCTCGGCCTGCACGTGGTGATGATCACCGGCGACAACGAGCGTGCGGCGCGGGCCGTGGCCGACGAGGTCGGCATCGACGAGGTCCAGGCCGGTGTGCTGCCCGAAGGCAAGGTCGATGCCATTCGCGCCCTGCAGAAACAGCACGGTAACCACGTGGCCATGGTCGGCGATGGCATCAACGACGCCGCGGCGCTGAAGCAGGCCAATGTGGGTATCGCCATCGGCGCCGGTGCCGATGTGGCCATCGAGGCGGCGGACGTGACCCTGGTGCGTGGCGAGCTGACCGCCGTGGTGGACGCCATGCACCTCTCCCGCGCCACCTACGGCAAGATCGTGCAGAACCTGATCTGGGCCAGCGCCTACAACGTGGCGGCCATTCCCATCGCCGCCGTGGGCCTGCTGCACCCCATGATCGGTGTCATTGCCATGACAGCGAGCTCCCTGTCGGTGATCGGCAACTCGCTGCTGCTCAAGCGGCGCTTCACCCGCGAGAACCCGCAAGGAGAATCGACATGAACCGTCACCACTGGCTGATGACCACCTGCCTGGTGCTGATGGGGGTGGCCATGCTGATCGTGCTGTGGCGTGGCAACCCCTTCGGTGCCGGCACCTGGCTGCTGCTCCTGCCGATGGGGCTCTGCCTGGGGCTGCATCTGTTCGTGCATCGCCATGGCCACCGCCACGATGAGTGATCGCATCACGCCATCAACCGCTCGGAGAGTTGCGCTGGATCAAGGCAGCCGCGAGGCCGACGCGGCATCCTGACCCCATCATCCACGAGGCATCGTCATGACCCGACCCGTCACCGCATCAGGGCACAGCGCACGAGGAGGCCGCCTGCTGGCACTGCTCCTCGCGTTGCTGCTGGCGGTGACCAGCCTGTCGAGCCATGGTGCCATGGAGAGCCACCAGGCCGACTGCGGACTCGTCGCGCCGGTGCAGTTGCTCGATGGTGACATGCCGGAAGAGCCCCGCTGCGCGAGCTGCGCGGCACTGCCGCCTACCATCGACCTGCCCACGGCCGCCCCTCGCTTCCCGGCCCTCGCCGCGGCGCAGGCCGTGATCGCCCACCGTCCCCAGCCTCCGCGGCGCCCTCCCAGAGCCTGACCGAACGCCAGGCGGAACCTCCGCCATGGAAGGCAGCGCCTTCCCCGACCCCGAATACGTTCGTCAGGAGATTTTCCCATGTTGAACACCTGTCTCGCACTGATGGGCAGCCTGCCCTGGCTGGGCTGGATCATGCCCATCACCATGCTGACGCTGCTCGGCCTCGGCATCGCCGCCCTCGCCAAGTACCTGTTCGTTTCCCCCCGCACTTCCCGCGACCTTCCGGAGGCCCGCTCATGAACCGCTTCGGCTCCACTCTCATGCTCTCCGCCGCTCTGCTGCTGGGCGCGGGTACCGCCCAGGCCGCCCTGCCCGAGACGGCGACCATGTTCAAGAACCCTGAATGCGGCTGCTGCGACGAGTACGCCCGCCAGCTCGAAGCCCGCGGGGTCGAGGTGAAACTCGTCGACGATATCGAGGTGGGCAAGATCAAGCAGCGCGTCGGCCTGCCCTATGGACTCGGCTCCTGCCATACGATCCAGATGGGCGGCTACGCCATCGAGGGGCACGTGCCCTTTGCGGCCGTTGAGACCCTCTTCGAGGAGCGCCCGGACACCCGCGGCATCGGCCTGGCCGGCATGCCCATCGGCACCCCCGGCATGCCGGGGCCCAAGCAGGGCGACTGGGACGTCTATCAGTTCCGTGACGGCGAGGCCACGCCCTTCATGACGCTGTAATCCGCTACCCTGGCAGAGGAGAAATGCCGCTTCCCTCAATGGTGAAGCGGCTTGTATACGCGGAGAGAGGGGCGATAGCCCTTGAATGCCGATGGAGGAATGACCCGATGCACCCCAGCAAGCCCGATCGCTCTGCCCGTCTCATCGCCCTGGCCGTGGGCATCCCCTGCTTGCTGGTCCTGGTCGTGCTCATGGCCATACCATTCATGGCAGGGGATGAGACGACACTCCAGGTCGACGGCCCGATGCCCACCGAGTCAGGGGCAGAAAACGGCGGGGTCCGCTTCTCCGGTACCGTGCACCAGTGGAGCGTGGCGGGCAGCATCGTCATCGATGCCGAGCGGCAAGCGCAGCTGTCCTTCCAGCTGCGCGGGCCCGACGGCAATCCTCCCCGGCAGGCCATGCGAGTCCCGATCACCTTCGTCATGCCCGGCCATGACATGTCACTCAACCTGACGGCCGAGCAGACCGGCCGTGACAGCTTTGCCGTCATGGCCGCGCTCCCCATGTCAGGTACCTGGCAGATGCGCATGTCGTTCTCGGACGTGACCGGTGTGTTGCCGCTTGACGTGAGGAGCTAACGGCTCCGGGAAAACACCGAGGCCAAGCCGGATGGTGTGTTGGCCTTTCTGGGTGCCTGAGTTCAAGCAGCAAGCGCAGCACCTGAGGACCCGGAACATCGAGTAGGCCTGCAGCACCGCGTAAATTCGTGCGATACTGCGCGCTTTCCTTCGGCCCATGCCGCTTCATCCAGCTGTCACACAGGGATGCCGACCATGCCCCAGGGTACCCTCTTCATCGTTTCCGCCCCCTCAGGCGCCGGGAAGACCAGCCTGGTACGCGAGCTGATCGAGAGCCTCGACGGCATTCAGGTCTCGGTGTCGCACACCACCCGCGAGCGCCGCAATGGCGAAGTGGACGGCGTGAACTACCACTTCGTGGACGTGCCAGCCTTCGAGGCGATGATCGAGCGCGGCGAGTTCTTCGAGCACGCGCGAGTCTTCGACAACTATTACGGCACCTCGCGCCCTACGGTGCAGGCCGCCCTGGACGCCGGCCAGGATGTGATCCTGGAGATCGACTGGCAGGGCGCCCGCCAGGTGCGCAGCCAGCTGCCCGATGCGGTGTCGATCTTCATCCTGCCCCCCTCCCGGGACGAGCTGGAGCACCGCCTGGCCAGCCGCGGCACCGACGAGCACGCGGTAATCGAACGGCGCATGCGCGATGCGGTAAACGAGATGTCCCACCACGACGAGTACGACTACCTGGTGATCAACGACGACTTCACCACCGCCCTGCGCGAGTTGCAGGCGCTGGTGATCGCCCAGCGGCTGAATCGCGAGCGTGTCCGCCAGGCCCACGCCCCGCTGCTGAAGGCGCTACTCTCCTGAGCCTCACAGGCGCTGCACTGCAGCGCTTGTCACGGTAACCGGGCGTCGAGTAACCTATCGGGTCTACCCATAAGTGGGATTCGTCCACGCACCGCGTGTGCTCCTCCGGATTCCCGCAAGCTTTCAGGAAGGCTACCCCATGGCGCGAGTCACAGTCGAAGATTGTCTGGAAAATGTCGAGAATCGCTTCAAGCTGGTGATGATCTCCACCGCGCGCGCGCGCCAGCTGGCCCGCGGCTCCCGTGATGCCCTGGTGCCCTGGGAGAACGACAAGCCCACCGTGGTCGCCCTGCGCGAGATCGCCGCCGGCCTGGTCGACTCGAGCGTTCTCGACGAGCCGGTGGAGGCCGCAGTGCGCCCGGTTCGCGAGCCCTACTACGGCGGCGCCGGCGAGGAGTGATCCGCGACGGCGCCTCGGCGCTGTCATCCTTCCCAGGACACTCACGCAGGAATCAGGGCGCGCCGCATGTTCACCATCGATGACCTGGCCGACCGTCTCGGCGGCTACCTTCCCCAGAGCGAGATCCAGCAGGTCAAGCGCGCCTTCTACTATGCCGAGCAGGCCCACGACGGCCAGCGCCGGCGCTCTGGTGAGCCTTACGTCACCCACCCGCTCGCCGTCGCCAATATCCTCGCCAACATGCACATGGACCATCAGAGCCTGATGGCGGCCATGCTGCATGACGTGATCGAGGACACCGGGGTCGGCAAGGAGGCGCTGGCCGAGCAGTTCGGCAAGCCGGTGGCGGAGCTGGTGGACGGGGTCTCCAAGCTGACGCAGATTGCCTTCGAGGACAAGGCGGTCGCCCAGGCCGAGAATTTCCAGAAGATGGTGCTGGCGATGTCGCGGGATATCCGGGTGATCATCGTCAAACTGGCCGACCGGCTGCACAACATGCGCACCCTCGGGGCCCTGCGCCCCGAGAAGAAGCGCCGCATTGCCCGCGAGACCCTGGAGATCTACGCCCGCATCGCCAGCCGGCTGGGCATCAACACCATCCGCGTGGAGCTCGAGGACCTCTCCTTCCAGGCCCTGCACCCGATGCGCGCCGAACGCATCAAGCGTGCCGTCTCCAGCGCCCGGGGCCACCGCCGCTCGGCGATCCGCCAGATCCAGAACACCCTGCAGCAGAGCCTCGACGACGAGGCGCTGTCCGGCACGGTAATTGGCCGCCAGAAGCATCTGCTGTCGATCTACAAGAAGATGCGCGACCAGAGCAAGTCGTTCGCAGAGATCATGGACGTGTTCGGTTTTCGCATCATCACCGAGGACGTCGATAGCTGCTACCGCATCCTCGGCGTGGTGCACAACCTCTACAAACCGGTGCCCGGACGATTCAAGGACTACATCGCTATCCCGAAGGCCAACGGCTATCAGAGCCTGCACACCTCCCTGTTCGGCTCCAACGGCATGCCCATCGAGGTGCAGATCCGCACCCGCGAGATGGAAGCCATGGCCAACAACGGTATCGCCGCCCACTGGCTCTACAAGGCCGGCCAGACCCAGCACCCCATTGCCGAGGGCAGCCACGCCCGGGCCCGCTCCTGGATCAAGGGCCTGCTGGAGATGCAGCGCTATGCCGGCGACTCGCTGGAGTTCATCGAGCACGTCAAGAACGACCTATTCCCCGACGATATCTACGTGTTCACTCCCAAGGGCGACATCATGGAGCTGCCCCAGGGCGCCACGGTGATCGACTTCGCCTATGCGGTGCATACCGATATCGGCAATGGCACCATCGCCTGCCGCATCGATCGTCACCTGGCCCCGCTCTCCACTCGCCTGGAGAGCGGCCAGACCCTGGACATCATTACCGCCCCGGGGGCACGGCCCAGCCTGGCCTGGCTCAACTTCGTGGCCACCGCCAAGGCGCGCTCGGCGATTCGCCACGCGCTCAAGCACCAGCAGCATACCGAGGCGGTACAGCTCGGCCGGCGGCTGCTCAACAAGTCACTGGCGCAGTTCGAGACCAGCCTGGAGGAGTTGCCCGAAGGGCCGCTAGGCGGCCTGCTGGTCGAGCTTGGCCTGAAGAACAATGAGGCCCTGCTGGAGTCCATCGGCCTGGGCACCCGGGTCGCCCACGTGGTGGCGCGCCGCCTGCTCGACCTGCAGCAAGGCGAATCGCCCGCGGGCAAGGGTGAACCGCGCGCCCATGGCCCTATTCTGATCAGCGGGGCCGAAGGCATGGTGATCAAGTTCGCCCGTTGCTGCCACCCGCTGCCCGGCGACCCGGTCATCGGCCACCTCTCGGTAGGCAAGGGAATCGTGGTGCACCGCGCCGAGTGCCGTAACCTGGGCGAACTCAGGAACGACCCGGACAAGCTGTTCGCCCTGGAGTGGTCCAACGACATCGCCGAGGACTTCCCGGTGGCGCTTCGCCTGGAGGTGGAGACCCGCCGCGGCCTGGTGGCCGAACTGGCCGGCCTGGTCACCGATGCCGAGGCCAACATCGAGCGCATCGGCATCGAGGAGCGCGATGCCCGCATGGTCACCGTGAACCTGACCCTATCGGTGCGCAACCGCGTCCACCTGGCGCGCATCATCAAGCGACTGCGCAACCTCCCCCACGTCGAGCGTATCACCCGACTCGGCAACTGAATCTTTCCAGCCGGTCCGGCAGCGCCCCGGTGGGGCCTCCGGGCCGTTTTTGATTATCCCGAGCAACCACCAATCCAACGGAGCACACCATGAGCAACAAGGCCGTGATCAACACCGACCAGGCGCCCGCCGCCATCGGCCCTTACTCCCAGGCCATCAAGGCCGGCAACACTGTCTACCTCTCCGGCCAGATCCCCCTGGACCCGGCGACCATGGAGCTGGTCTCCGACGACTTCGAGGCCCAGGCCCGCCAGGTCTTCACCAACCTGAAGGCCGTCTGCGAGGAGGCCGCCGGTTCTCTGGGCGAGATCGTCAAGCTCAACCTCTACCTGGTCGACCTGGGCAACTTCGCCGTGGTCAACAAGGTGATGGAGGAGGTCTTCGTCAAGCCCTACCCGGCCCGCGCCGCGGTGGGCGTCAAGGCGCTGCCCAAGGGGGCCCAGTTCGAGGCCGAGGCAGTGATGGTCATCGGCGACTGACAGGCGTATGCGGCTGTTTCTGGCGCTGGTGCCGCCGCTCGATCTGCGCGAGCGGCTCGGAGCGCTGGCGGATGCCGCCCATGCCCGCTGCGGTGGGCGGCGCATGCCGGACGAGAGCCTGCACCTGACCCTGGCCTTCCTCGGCGAGGTGGGCGATGAGCAGGCCAGCGAACTGGTGGACTGGATGTGCCGCCTGGCGGTGACTCCCGGAGAATGGCGGCTGGACGCCTGGGGCCACTTTCGACGGCCGGGCATCGTCTGGGTGGGCGGGCAGGCGCCGGATGCGGCACTCGGCGTCCTGCACAAGCGGCTATGGGATGCCCTGGAGGAATTCGGCCTCGCGGGGCGCCCCGCGCATTTCATGCCACACGTGACCCTGCTGCGGCGAGCCAAGCGGCTCGACGCGAGCAGGCTGCCTGCCCCGGATCTTGTCTGGGGCTATAATCAGCTCGATCTGGTCCAGTCGACCATCCACGACCGGGGCAGCCGCTACGTCAGCCTGGCTCGCTCACTGGAAAGCTAAGCCAATCTCGAGAGTCGGGAGCAGGGAATGTCTCGTTCAGTGTTCAGGAAGACCACCTTCGCCGCGGCCCTGCTCGCCAGCCCCTTGTTTACCGCACCGGCCACCGCCCAGTTGGCTGTTGCCGATATCGAGCTCTCCGCCGGCGTCACCAGCGAATCCACCGCCGCCCTCAAGGCAACACTGGACCGTCAGTGGTCGCTGGAGCGCTTCCACGAGCGGCTGTCCCTGCGCCTGGGCGGCGGCCTGCTGCTGCTCTCCAGCGAGGAGCAGGACGGCAACGCCGCCCTACTGCTGTCGCCGGCGCTGCGCTGGACCTTCACCGGCGAACGGGGCCTGTTCGTGGAAGCCGGCATTGGTGCCGCCCTGTTCCTCAAGACCCGGGTGGAGGCGCGCAACCTCTCCACCGCCTTCCAGTTCGAGGATCGACTGGCACTCGGCCTGCCCTGGGCCGCCGGCGAACTCTCCCTGGCGCTGACCCACTACTCCAACGCCGGGATAAAACGTCCGAATGATGGCTTCGAGACCCTCACCCTGGGTTACCGTTTTCCGCTCTGAACGGCAGCACGGGTAAAAAGGATCAAGCGACCGCTCTCGAGTCTGATCACGCAAGGGCGATCAGGCCTTCTCGGGCAGGAAGCCGCCCTCCTTGAGCACCTGGGCGTAGCCCTCGCGGTAGCTGGGGTAGCGAAACTCGTAGCCACTGGCCAGCAGGCGGGCATTGCTGCAGCGCTTGCTGGCGCGGCGGCGCAGCGGCGACTGGATGGTTTCGGTGGCCTCCACCTTGAGCTGCCTGGCCAGCCAGCTCATCACCTCGTGGAGCGGCGCCGGCTCGCAATCGCTGGCCAGATAGAGGTCGTCCACCGCATCATTGGCCAGGGTGCGTTCGATCAGGTGGGCCAGCACCCCGGCACAGTCGTCGCGATGGATGCGGTTGGTGTACATGGCGGGGCTGGCCGGGGCGATGCGCCCCTCGCTCACCTGGCGAATCAGGCGGTCGCGGCCGGGACCGTAGATACCCGAGAAGCGCACGGCGGTGCCGGGCAACTCATTGCCGAGCAGCGCCTGCTCGGCCTCGCGCATCAGCGCCCCGGCGAAACCGGTGGGCTCGGCGGGGCTGGTTTCGTCGACCTCCTCGCCGGCCTGCTGGAGATAGACGCTCGTGGAGGAGACGAAGAAGACCCGTTTCGGCACCCGCTTGCGCGCACCGAACTCGGCCAGCACTGCCTTGAGCCCCTCGGGATAGGCGGCGCGGTAGGCCTCCTCCTCGAAGCGGTCGGCGCTGGCCACGTAGACCAGCACGTCCGCGTCCGGCAGGGCAGCGAGACTGGCGGGATCGGTGAGGTCCGCGGCGGCGGCCTCGAGGCCGCTACCCGCCAGCGCTGCGGCGTTGCGGCGCACGCCCACCACCCGCTGGCCGCCCTCCTTTAGCCGCTGGCCAAGTCCCATCCCGATATCCCCACAGCCTAGAATCAGCGTTGTTCTCTTCACCTTTTCCCTGCCCCCTGATAAAAAGTCCCTATTGGAATTTCAAGAGGATGCCTGCAAGGCAACCACGATGACTCTAACAGAACTCCGCTACATCGTGACACTGGCCCAGGAGCGCCACTTTGGACGCGCCGCCGAACGCTGCTTCGTCTCCCAGCCGACCCTATCGGTGGCGGTGAAGAAGCTTGAGGAGGAGCTGGGCATCGCCCTGTTCGAACGCTCGAAGTCCACCGTCCAGGTCACGCCGCTGGGCGAGAAGATCGTCGAGCAGGCCCAGCGGGTGCTGGAACAGACCAGCGTGATCAAGGAACTGGCCAACGCCGGCAAGGATCAGCTGGCAAGCCCCCTGCGGCTCGGCGCCATCTATACCATCGGCCCCTACCTGTTTCCCCACCTGGTGCCCGAATTGCGCCGGGGCGCACCCCAGATGCCGCTCTACATCGAGGAGGGCTTCACCGGTAACCTGCGCCGCAAGCTGAGAAGCGGCGAGCTCGACGCCATCATCATCGCCCTGCCCTTCACCGAGACCGATGTGGTCACCAAGGCCTTGTACGAGGAAGAGTTCGAGGTGCTGATCCCCGCCGATCACCCCTGGGCCGAGCGCGACGTCATCCACAAGGAGGAGCTGCTCAAGGAGAGGCTGCTGCTGCTCGGTGAGGGCCATTGCTTCCGGGATCAGATCCTCGAGGCATGCCCGGCCATCAGCCAGAAACTCGCCAGCCCGAACAACACCCTCACCGCCGAGGGAGGCTCGCTGGAGACCATTCGCCACATGGTGGCCTCCAAGCTCGGCATCACCGTGCTGCCGCGCTCGGCCATCGGCACCGTCCACTATGAGAGCGGCCTGCTGGTCAGCCGCCCCTTCGCCCCGCCCGCCCCGTCGCGCACCGTGGCCATTGCCTGGCGGGCCAGCTTCCCGCGGCCCAAGGCGATCGACGCCGTGACCGAAGCTATCGCCCGCTGCCGCGAGGCCGAATCCGTGACGGCATGAACGCACTCGACGCGCCAGTCACGTCACTCAAGGGGGTCGGCGAGGCGCTGGCGCTGAAGCTTGCCCGGCTGCGCATCGAGAGCGTGTCCGACCTGCTGTTCCACCTGCCGCTGCGCTACCAGGACCGCACCCGCATCACCCCCATCGGCACCCTACGCGCCGGTCACGAGGCGGTGGTGGAGGGTGAAGTGGTGGCCGCCGAGGTGGTGCGCGGTCGTCGCCGCAGCCTGCTGGTGAGGCTGCGCGACGGCTCGGGCCTGCTCAGCCTGCGCTTCTTCCACTTCTCGCCGGCCCAGCAGCAGCAGTTCCAGCCCGGCAGCTGGCTGCGCGGCTTCGGCGAGGCCCGCGCCGGCGCCACCGGGCTCGAGATCTACCACCCGGAGTATCGGCTGCTCAAGGCCGATGCCCCGCCGGTGGAGGACCACCTGACGCCCATCTACCCCGCCACCGAGGGGCTGCACCAGGCTCGCCTGCGGGCGCTGATCGAACAGGCCCTGGAGCTCCTGGAGGCGCACCCCGAGGCACTGCCGGACTGGATCACCGCCGACCTGCGTGCCCGTTTTAGCCTGCCCGAGCTGCACCACTGCCTGCATGTGCTGCACCAGCCGCCGCCGGAGGTAAACCCCGAGCAGCTGGCCAGCGGCCGCCATCCGGCCGCCCGGCGCCTGGCCCTGGAGGAGCTGCTGGCGCACCGCCTGAGCCTGCAGGCGGTGCGCCAGCACATCCAGGAGGATGGCGCCCCGGCGCTGCCCTCCGGGCGCGGCCTGCAGGCGCGCTTCCTGACCCAGCTGCCCTTCTCGCTGACCGGCGCCCAGCGCCGGGTGCTGGACGAGATCGGCGCCGATCTGGCCAGGGATGTGCCCACGCTGCGCCTGGTGCAGGGTGACGTGGGCTCCGGCAAGACGGTGGTGGCCGCCATGGCGGCCCTGACCGCCATCGCCGGCGACTGCCAGGCGGCGATGATGGCGCCCACCGAGATCCTTTCCGAGCAGCACTATCGCGCCTTCCGGGCCTGGTTCGAACCGCTCGGCATCGAGGTGGCCTGGCTCTCCGGCAAGCTCAAAGGCAAGGGGCGTCTGGACACCAAGGCGGCCATCCAGGACGGCCGCGCGCGCATGGTGGTGGGCACCCACGCCCTGTTCCAGGGCGACGTGCACTTCCAGCGCCTGGGCCTGGCGATCATCGATGAACAGCACCGCTTCGGGGTGCACCAGCGCCTGGCCCTGCGTGAGAAGGGCGAGGCCGGCGGCCTGACCCCCCACCAGCTGGTGATGACCGCTACCCCCATTCCCCGCACCCTGGCGATGAGCGCCTTCGCCGACCTGGACGTCTCGGTGATCGACGAGCTGCCCCCCGGGCGCACCCCGGTGAAGACGGTGGCGATGCCCGACGAACGGCGCCCCGAGGTGGTGGCGCGCATTCGCCAAGCCTGCGCCGAGGGCCGCCAGGCCTACTGGGTCTGCACCCTGATCGAGGAGTCCGAGGTGCTGGAGTGCCAGGCCGCCGAGGCGACCCGCGACGAGCTCACCGAGGCACTGCCGGAGCTCGCCATCGGCCTGGTCCACGGGCGCATGAAGGCCACCGAGAAGGCCGCGGTGATGGATGCCTTCAAGGCCGGCGAGCTGGACCTGCTGGTGGCCACCACGGTGATCGAGGTGGGGGTCGACGTGCCCAACGCCAGCCTGATGATCATCGAGAACCCCGAGCGGCTGGGGCTCTCCCAGCTGCATCAGCTGCGTGGGCGCGTGGGGCGAGGCTCCACGGTGAGTTTCTGCGTGCTGCTTTACCATCCGCCGCTGTCGGCCCACTCCAAGCAGCGCCTGGCGGTGATGCGCGAGACCAACGATGGCTTTCGCATCGCCGAGAAGGACCTGGAGCTACGCGGCCCCGGCGAGGTGCTGGGCACCCGCCAGACCGGCCTGGCCCAGATGAAGATCGCCGACCTGGAGCGCGACGCCGACCTGCTCGAGCGGGTCGCTCCGCTGGCCGAGGCGCTGCTGGCCAGCCACCCGGAAGCGAGCCGGCCGCTGGTCAGGCGCTGGCTGGGCGAGGAGGCCGGCCGCTACGGGCAGGTCTAGACTCGCGCCGGGGTAGGTCCACTGTCTTCCCCAGTGGGCGCCACCAGGCGATTGGCCGCCTCGCCGAGGGGTTCCAGTTGGCGACAGACCAGGCGGAGCTGGTGACGCATCGGCCAATAGGTCGTGTCGTCATCTCTAGCGCTGGATGCCAGGGCATCGAGTCGCTCCCGCAGGCGGGTCAACTCGGCTTGCAGTCCGCTGATGGGCTGGTGTGCCGCCAGCTGCTCGGCCAGGCGGCCAAGAATCTCGGCCACCCGTTCGGCCAGTTCTGTCACGTCGCGATCCCGTTGGTCGTCGACCTGGCGGAGACGGTGGGCACCCAGCGCCGACAGGTAGCCCAGAAGGGTATGGGAAAGCGCCAGGAAACGCAGGCCGTCGTCCACATCGTGCCCCCGGTAGCGGCGGGGCTCGTGAAGCATCCTGGTCAGCAGGGCCGACAGCGCGGCATCGGCATTATGGGCATTGCGTCGCGCCAGGCGATAGCTCAGATCGTCCTGCTTGCCAGTAGCGTACTGGCGGACGATCTCTTCCAGGTAATGACGCTGGCTGACCAGGGTAGTCGCGGCCTGGCGATAGAGGCGACGCCCCCCCCCAATCGGGCAGTATCCATAGCACGGCCAACCCGGCGATCAGGACGCCGATCAGGGTATCGAACAGCCGCGGCCAAATCAGGTCGAAGCCATCACCCACCTGGTTGAAGCTGCACAGCACGAGCAGGGTAATGGCCGCCGTGGCCAGCGTGTAGTGTGTCTGGCGACTGGCGAAGAACATCACTCCGGCCATCACGGCGATCGCCGACTGAGCCAGCATCTGGGGAAACAGCGAGATCAGCGCCCAACCCACCACCAGGCCGAGCACGGTGCCGAGGATACGCTGGACGAGAACGGATTGGGTCGCTGCGAAGTCGGGGCGGCAGACGAACACCGTGGTAAGCAGTATCCAGAACCCCTGGGTGGGATCAAAGGCCTGCAGCAAGGCATAACCGGCCAGCAGGGCGATAGGCATCCGTATGGCGTGACGCAGGATAGGCGAGCTCAGGGTCAGATTGGCACACAGTCGCTCCCAGGCATCCCGCGGGCCGTGCAGCGTTCGGTCATGGAGGCTGGCATCGGACTCGGGCAGGGCCACCTCAGGATGCTCGGCGCTGGACAACTGCGCCTCCAGGGCGGCGAGATTGTTGGCGAGCACCGCCAGCGGCGGCATCAAGGCATGCCACTCGGGCTGCTGGTGGGTGTGCAGATGGTCGATGGAGGCGCGCAGGTCTTCCAGCGCCTGCTCGCTCCGGTCATGCTCGAAGGGTCGATTGAGCAGCAAGGCCCTTGCCAGCCGCTTGCAGGCATGCCCCTGCTGCTGGAGCAACCGCTGGCAACGGAAAAGCACATCCTGGTGGAAAAACGCTTCGATCAGCGACGAATAGGGGGAATGCGAGGAGCTGGCCCGCTCGTGAATGTCCTGGGCGATAAAATAGGGTTCTTCGTCACCTCATGTGGATTTGGCCTGATCGAGCAGGCGGCCCACCGGCTGCCGATCAAGTAGATCATGGCGATGAAGTTGGCCTCATTCCGGTAGCCGCGTGCGCGTGACCGAGCGGCCTGGAACAGGCCATTCATGCCTTCCAGTCGTGCGTTCGTCAGTCCCGAGACCCAGCGTCTGACCACCGCCTCGGCATGCCGCTCCAGCGTCGTCAGGGCCTTCGCCATCGGCTTGAGCAGCGGCGTGTCGGTGACCGCTGCTCGCATGATCTTGAGGTAGTTCGTGATGCGCCATCGGGCCGCTCGCGGTGTCGGGGCCTTCTGGATCCAGCGCAGCTTCTCCTTGATCACCCAGGCATCGGCAGGGGCGCTCTGATCGGCGACCAGCTCCTGAAGGGCAGCCAGCTGCTTGGGCGTCAGGATCTCGTTGTCCAGGCTCTTCAGCAGCGCCCACCGCAGGGACTTGGGGTGTTCCTTCTCACGGCGCTCCTTCTTGCGGACCTCGTCCAGGGCCTTGGTGAAGGTCTGCACGATGTGGAACCAGTCGACCGTTACCTCGGCGTGGGGCAGGTTCTCGGCAACGCCGCTGAGGAACGCCTGTGACATGTCGCAGACCACCTCGACTACGTTGTCCGGGTCGCCGCCATGCGCCACCAGGAAGGCGCTGAAGGCCTTGATGGCGTCCTTGCCGTGGCCTGGGACGGCGAAGACCACCGGCTCCTGCTTGCGCTGCATGTCGAGGAACACCGTGACGTAGCGCTGGCCACGCCGGGAGGCCGTCTCGTCCACGCCGACAGTGCTTACACGGGACAGGTCCAGCTCGCCCAGCATACGGCCCACGGTGTGGTGCACGATGCGCCACAGCCGCTTGTCGGAGATCTCCAGCTGCCGAGAGACGGCCAGCACCGGCATCTCCTTGACCAGCGACATGGCGGCTTGCTCGAACAGCAGGGTGAAGTCGCTGCCCGGCCGCGCCCAAGGCACCTCAATGCGCTTGTCGCCATGCTCGGGGCACTTGGTGCGGGGCACGCGAGCGTGCAGGTAGCAGTGGTGTTGGAAGAAGTTCAGGTGCCGCCACGTCTTGTCGGCGAAGTCGTGGGCCGGACAGGCCTCGCCGCACTCCGGACAGGGGTAGAGGCTGCCACGCTCGGCCTCGACATAGAGGTCCAGGCGGTGGGGCGACCGGAGGTATCCAGGTGCTGGTCCTTGAGAACCCAGGGCGCTTGCAGGCCCAGTGATCTTACCCAGCATTGGTGGACACCGATCTAAGCGATCATTCGGGCCTCGAAGGCCTCTGGGCTGATCATCCCGGCTGCACTGTGCCGGCGCTGCCGGTTGTAGTCCAACTCAATGTACTCGAATACCTGTCGTCGCATGGCGTTCCGCGTCTCGAATCGCTCGCCATGGATGGCCTCGACCTTGAGGCTGTGGAAGAAACTCTCGGCGCACGCATTGATGCTCCTATATATGTCAAGTCGTGTATTCCGCTAAGTTGCAGCCATGCTGGAGGAGCCGGTAAACTTCACGAATGATGTAGCGCTTAAGGCACCTGACAATATCACGTTTTGTTTTACCCTCTGCGGTTCTTCGTGCGACATATGCCTTGGTAGGTTCATGGCTTCGCATACGCACAATCGCTGCTCGATAAATGGCAGCATTGAGCTGCCTGTGTCCACCTCTGTTGATTCTATAACGGCCCGATGTCATGCCTGAGGAGGCGGGAATAGGGCTGACACCTGCCAGCTTTGCCAATGCCGCTTCAGATTTTATTCGTTCGGGGTTATCTCCTACAACAATCAATATCTCTGCTGCAATGTGAGTGCTAATTCCATAGGCTTCTACAAGCTGAGGTACAGCCTTCTGAACGAGGTCGTGAATCATCTTGTCCAGTGTTTTAGCTTCCTCATCTAGCGAAAGCCAGCGTCGAGACAAAGTTCGAAGCACATGCCTGATACTGTCTGCCGTGTCCCTCAAGGAGCCAGGCCTTAGCCTGGCGAGCGTGCGTGCGATGGTGACCGGCGTTTTGCCCTCAGTACTGGCTCGCAGATCTTCCGGCGCATGGATCAGCATCGCCTTGAGGGTCACCATCGACGCTGTGCGGGCCTTGATGGCCGAGTCATATGCCACCTTGAGCTGCCGAACCATCTCGGCAGTACCGCTCGCCATCTTGGGTATGGCAGTCGCAGCACCAGACAGAACAGCACGGGCAGCATGCTCGGCATCCAGGGTATCGGATTTTCCGTTAAGCCGCCTGAGGCGTCGATCTGGACGGCTGACCTCGATGACATGAAAATCATGCTGACGAACGAAGGAGGTCAGGGAGGCGCCGTATGATCCGGTTCCTTCAATGCCAAAGGCAATGATCCGGCCAAATGAGCCTGCCCAGACCAGTAATATCTCGAACCCTTGACGATCGGCGGAGATCGAAAGTGTTGATCGTGGGCCTGCGGTTGTATCCAATACGGCAGCGACATGAACATGCTTATGTGTATCTACTCCGACGACGATATGGCCGGAAGGCAAAACATCAGGCAAAGATAGACCAGTCATGACAGCCTCCGAATATGTCGAGTTGTTTTCTCCAGGGCCGGCAAGCGGACAGGACTGTCATGAGATAAAAGTCTCCAGGCTCCTATTAAGTCACAGCTCAGCCGGGCTGGATCAGGCGCCCGACCTGGGGCTGACAGATCAATGCAAAGGCATGCAATGGCCAATCGTAGACAAGGGTCAAGCCACCAAGACCAGGTCTTCCGGATACATCATGAATCCGACACTGAAAGACTAACAGTCGTAGCAGTTGCCCTTGGCGCTCATGCTGCACTGGAGCTCGTGCCGGATCAGCAGCGACTGGTACAGCGTCGAGCAATACTGGCTCCCGCGGTCGGAGTGAACGATCACGCCCTTGGGCATCTTGCGGCCCCACAGGGCCATCTGCAGGGCATCGCCGACCAGGTCAGCGGTCATGCGCTCGCTCATCGCCCAGCCGATAACCTTGCGTGAGTACAAGTCGATCAGCACGGCCAGGTAGAGCCAACCTTCACCGGTCGCCAGGTAGGTGATGTCGCCGACCCATTTCTGGTTCGGCGCATCGGCGGTAAAGTCCTGTTTCAGCAGGTTGGGGGCCACGGGCAGGCCATGCCGTGAGTTCGTGGTGGCCTTGTACTTGCGAGCCGCTTTCGCCCGGAGTTCTTGCCGTCGGAGGCTGGCAGCCACCGTATTCCGGCAGACCGACACGCCGGCATCGTTCAGGTCGTGGGTCAGCCTGGGGGCGCCTGAGCGCCCCTTGCCCTGCTGAAAGGCCTGAGCCACACGCTGGTCGGTGATGGCCTGCTGGCGGCGCCGCGGGGACGGTTCGCCACCACGCCGTCGCCAGGCGTAGTAGCCGCTGCGTGCCACACCGAGCACGGCGCACATACGCTGGGTACTGAATGCCTGGCGATGCTGCTGGATAAAGGCGTACTTCACTTCAGGCTCTTCGCAAAGTACACCGCGGCCTTTTTTGTGATGGCCAGTTCCTCCGACATTTCAGCGAGTTGCCGCTTCAGCCGGGCATTCTCATCCGCCAGTGATTGCTCACGCTCGGAGGTGTTCTTCTTCTGCTGGGCCTTGGCGCGCCATTGATAGAGCTGGCTGGGCTGCAGGCCCAGCTCACGGGCGGCAGCAGCAGCCCCCACTCGGTCAGCAAGAGCGAGTGCCTCCTCGCGGTAGGCATCCGAGTAACGCGTACGTGTCTTCTTCATCGGGGTAGCTTGCTTTGCCATGGGTCACCTCGTTGAGTGTAATACCTTAACGGGGTGTCCACTGTTGGTGGGCAAGATCACAGGCCGAGGGTCAGAATCTGGGTGCCGTCCATGCCATACCTCCTGTCATCGTGGAGGCTCTATGGTGGCCCAGCACCGAGGGCGGATTCCACACCCAACGACGAAGAGCCCTTATATAACATTTCATTCCATGAAATGGATAAAATAGTATTTAAAATCCGGAAACTTTGTAAGTCGCATCCCGCCGCTCCCTACTACACTATCAGAGCCACGATTTGTGCTCTTTGTGATTTTCCCCCGAGTTCGACAGCCGATGCAGTAAGTCATTGATTTTTTTTGAATTGGCAGGCCTCATAGTGACACGCCAGTATTCTATTAAATCGATGGGATAAGAAACACCTGCCGATCCCGGTTTTTCCTGAACGACCATGAACTGGGAGGTGCATCATGATTTCCACAAACTTTATCAAGAAGCTTGGCATTCTCGGCGTTTCCATGGGTCTGGTGGCCAGCCCGCTGGCATTCTCCGAGGAGGTGACCCTGCCGGCGGTGACCATTACCGCTGAGCAGCTGGCCAGTCTGAGCATGAGGAGCGATCCGATCAATGATCCTCGAGACTTCACCCAAGCTGCCTTCTGGGGGGGTCATCTAACCAGCATTCCCGTCATGCTGATTAGCCCGAGCTTCCGGAGCGATCCGGTCAATGATCCTCAAGACTTAACCCAACCGGCCTTTCCCTTTCAGGGTCATCTAATCAGCATTCCCGTCATGCTGATTAGCCCGAGCTTCCGGAGTGACCCGAGCATTGATCTTTTCCCTCCGGAGGAACCCGATCAATGATCCTTTCCTGAAGAACTCCGATAACTGAACAGGAGCTTCTCCCTGATGACCTTCGAAGCCCTCGCCTTGTGCAAGGGCTTTGTGCGCATTACCTGCCTCTGGGGTCTCCACTTTAACGGACCTCGGGACCGAACAGCACAACATGTGGTGGTCCAGCGCCACGCCAGCCCCAAGTGCTTGTGGTTGGTCCGGTTAGATGGATACCCCAAAACTAGCTTTTCCCTCGATGACTTTCATAGCCCTTGCGTCTCGCAGGGGCTTTTTCCGTTTATTTCCCTCCCTTGAGGTGATGACCGCCACGCCGCCCGCTCCTCACCCTTCGCCATATGTGCCTGCGCTGACCTGGACGCCTCGGTGGTCAAAGAACTGCCGTCGGGGCCTAGCCCGGTGAAGACGAATGGCGAGAAGGTGGAAAAGACGCAACCCAAATCCTTATTTGTCGGAAAAACACCGAAACCCTTACATGACATTCTATTTTTTCCATGGAAGAGAGTGTTATCAATAACCCGGTTTTCTCTGTAATGTATCACCCCTCTCTCTATACAAAGTGGCAAGGATTCACAGTTAGTGATCCTGACAACTTAACTGAACGACAATGAGGGGTGCATCATGATTTCCACGACTCTTATCAAGAAGCTTGGCCTTCTCGGCATTACCATGAGCCTGGTAGCAAGCCCTCTGGCATTCTCCGATCAGCTGACGCTGCCGGCGGTGATCGTGACCGCCGAGGAACTGGTCAGCCCAAGCATGAGAAGTGATCCGGTCAACGACCCCCGGGACTTGACCCAACCGGCCTTTCGCGGTCATGTGACGGCGAACGGTGCCATGAACGGAGCCATCGGGCTGGTTAGTCCAAGCATGAGAAGTGATCCGGTCAATGATATCCGGGACTTGACCCAACCGGCCTTTCGGGGTCATCCGACTAGCATTCCCGTGATGCTGGTTAGCCCCAGCTTCCGGAGTGACCCGATCAATGATCCTTTCCCGAGGGTCTACGACAACTCTCGATAGGATCCCCCTTGACTCCTTGATGATTGCAGAGCCCTTGCATTTCGCAGGGGTTCTTCAGTTTGTTTCCCGCCATTCCATCGATTACATACCGAATGGCAAGATACCAATGAGGCTCAATGGTGGACGGTAGTGCCGACGAAACCTCAAAGATGCTTCAGCAACGACTGCAGTTTCTGGAGGTCACCGGAATCGCCGACCAGGCGGACGCTGCCATCCATCATGCCGTCGAGGAAGGCCTGCTGGGTGGGTTTCTTCAGCACCTTGAGGGCGGTGGCCTCGTCCTCGAAGCGCAGTTCGAGGTCGAGGTCCACCGGCAGGCCGCGCGCGCTCTGTACGCCGCTTGGGGACATGCGGTAGTGGCGGGCGATGGAGAGGTCCTCGGTGGCGATACCCCAGTCGAGGCCGCGCATCTGGGTCAACCGCTCGCGGAAGCGGGCCTTGCGGCGCAGGGCGCGCTTGAGCAGGAAGCCCAGCAGCCAGAGCATCAGTCGCAGCTTCATGTTGATCTCGCCACCGAATCCATGGAGGGGAAGGCCACCGCGACCGCAGGAGCAGGCCGCCTGGCACAATGCGTCGCCTTACTTGGCCACGGCGTCCTTGAGACCCTTGCCCGGCTTGAAGGCCACGGTCTTGCTGGCCGGGATGGTCAGCGGCTGGCCGGTCTGGGGATTCTTGCCGGTGCGCGCGGCGCGCTCTCGCACGGTGAAGGTGCCGAAGCCGATCAGCGACACATCCTGCCCCTGGGCCACGCTACCGGTGATCTCGTCGAGGATCACATTGAGCACCTGGCTCGCCTTGTCCTTGGAAAGATCGGCACGTTCGGCAATCGCCGCGGCGAGTTCTGGCTTACGCATACTGCCCTCCTGGTATTGGCATCCTCCCCGGGCGCCTGTCGCCGGGGTCTTGTTGTCGAGGATCTAGCCTAGCAACGGCGGTGCAACCCGCGCCAGTTCAACTTTCCGACGGACACAGGCCCCTGTCAACGCAAATCCGATCAAACGTCCGTCTTCCGATTCCGCCAGGGCGGTGAAGTTACCGGCCTCGCCCTCGATGCGCCAGCGTGCCGGTGGGCTGGCCGGCGGCAGGGCCACCACCGGCCGCAGCGGGGTCTTGACCACCACCGGCCAAGGCCCGTAGCTAACCGGGGTGGGCGTGCCCGTGAGGGTGAGCGCCAGCGCCTTGGCACTGGCCTGCAGGGGTTGCACGTACATGGCGTTCATGCCGTCGACGCAGGCCACATCGCCCAGCGCATGAACGCCCGGCACCGAGGTAGTCAGGTGACGGTCGGTGTGGATGCCGGCGGCGCTGACCGCCAGGCCTGCCGCCTCGGCCAGGGCCGTGCGCGGCCTGAGTCCCGTGGCCACCAGCACCAGGTCGGCCTCGAGATAGCTGCCATCGTCCAGGGCCAGGCCCACGTCGGCGCCGGCCGCCTCGAGCGCCCGTACCCCGACGCCCAGCGACAGCAGCATGCCGGCCTCCTCGAAGGCCTCGCCCAGGGCGCGCCCCAGGGGCTCCGGCAGCAGCCGCGGCAGGGGGGCTGGCTCCGGGGCCACCAGGCTCACCTCATGACCGCCGGCGAGCAGGTCGTTGGCGAACTCGCAGCCCACCAGACCGGCACCGATGATGGCCACCCGACCCGGCCGCCCCAACGCTTCCAGCGTGCCATGGAAGGCGCGGTAGTCGTCCAGGTCGTTGATGGAAAAGACTCTACCACCCACCGCCTCGGGCACCGGGAAGGGCACCGCCGGCGCCGCCCCGGTGGCCAGCACCAGCTCGCTCCAGGGCAGGCGTTCGGCGCCGATCTGAAGGGTGCGTGTCGCGAGATCGATGGCCTCGACCCGGGTATGGGTGCGCACCACGGCGCCAAGTTGCTCTGCGACCCGCAGGGGGCTGCGCGCCGCCAGACGATCCGGCGGCAGGCGCTTGGCGAAGCCGGTGGAGAGCAGCGGCTTGGCATAATCGTCGCCGCTGTCGGCGGTGATCAGGGTGACGGGGCGTTGGGCGTCCAGGGCCCGCAGCTGGCGGAGCAGGCCGATGCCGGCCATGCCGGAGCCGATGATGGTCAGGGGAGCGCTCATGGAACTCCTCGGTCAGGGACGTGGTTGGCCCGCATGTTACACTAGCCGGCCCTGGATCGACGCGGAGCCTGACGGTGTCCGACCTGCCGCCTGCCGACACCTGCGCCCTGGCGCACTGGATGCCCCTGGCCGCCTCGCGGCCCACCATGAGCCCCGCCTGGTGCCGCTGGATCGGCTCCCGGGACTCCCTGACCCTGCGCCTCACCGAGGCCGGCGCCCCTCGCCCCTTTCGCGTCCAGCTGCTCGACCAGCGCCTCGGCACCCCACGCCGCGACGAGGCACGGGCGCTGGGCATCGTCCCCGGCCAGCGCGCCTGGCTGCGCGAGGTGGCGCTCTGCCTGGGGGAGCGCCCCTGGGTGGTGGCGCGCTCGGTGGCGCCGCTGGCGGGCCTGCCCGAACACGAGCTGGCCCGCCTGGGCGAGCGCTCCCTGGGCTCCTGGCTGTTCCGCCAGCCGGACCTCGCGCGCGGCGAGATCGAGGTGACGACCGCCCCGGCGGGCTTCCATGACGCCCGCGGCCCCTGGGGACGCCGCTCGGTGTTTCGCCGCGGCGACTTCCGGGTGCTGGTGCAGGAGTGGTTCCTGGACGCCATGGCGGATGACCTCGCCCTCCCTTCGCGCTAGGCTCTGGGCCAGTGCCTGAAACCCGCAGCATGGGGCGCCGGGGACAAGCCGAAGAGGGGGTCCGTGGACCAGGGATGGTCTAGGTAGCCCCCAGGGAAGGGTTCATGGCGCCCCCTCGCAGGCTTGTCGACGGAACAGCCCCTGAAACTGCGTGGCTAGTTGCCGTTAAACGCCGACTTTCACGAGGTAGAGATGGACCGTTCCCTGATGCACCCCAAGGGCCTGGCCCGGGTGCCCGACTTCCTGCAGCTGATGCGCCTGAACCGTCCCATCGGCACCTGGCTGCTGATGTGGCCCACCCTGTGGGCGCTGTGGGTGGCCGCCGAGGGCATCCCCGGCCGCAACGTGCTGCTGATCTTCATCGCCGGGGTCTACCTGATGCGTGCCGCCGGCTGCGTGGTCAACGACTACGCCGACCGCCACTTTGACGGCCACGTCAAGCGAACCCGTCACCGCCCCCTTGCCACCGGGCGGATCAGCGAAGGCGAGGCCCAGGCGCTGTTCCTGATCCTGGTGATGGCCGCCTTCGTGCTGGTCTGGTTCACCAACCTCTTCACCGTGATGCTCTCCCTGGTGGGGGTGGCACTGGCCTTCATCTACCCCTTCATGAAGCGCTACACCCACCTGCCCCAGCTGTTCCTCGGCGCCGCCTTCTCCTGGGCAATCCCCATGGCCTTCGGCGCAGTGCTGGGCCATGTGCCCTTCGAGGCCTGGCTGCTGTTCGCCGCCAATGTCGCCTGGACCGTGGCCTACGACACCCAGTACGCCATGGTCGACCGCGACGACGACCTCAAGATCGGCATCAAGTCCACCGCGGTGCTGTTCGGCCGCGCCGACCGGCTGATGATCGGCCTGCTGCAGGGGCTCACTCTGCTGCTGCTGGTCTGGGCGGGGCTGCGGCTGGGCTTCGGCGGCTTCTTCTGGCTGGGCCTGGCGGCCATGGCGGCCACCTTCGTGCACCAGCAGTTCCTGATCCGCCACCGCGAGCGTGACCCCTGCTTCCAAGCCTTCCTCAACAACTACTGGTCGGGGCTGCTGGTGTTCGCCGGCATCGCCCTTACCCTCTGGCCACCGGCCACGCCCTGAGGCTAAAGCCGATTCATCTGGAACCGGTGCCTCGCCAGAACAGTCACAAGATCGAGCGCAGCATGATGGCGGCCTCTGATGCGTTCGGATCCACTTGGTCCTGTCTCGAGTCGAGAACTGAGAGCGGTGTCACCCCGGTCGTTATCGTGACGGCTTCGGCGAAGTTCAGCGCCACTCTTACTTTGTGGTGGTCCAATGTTTCACCCCTAGGGGAGCATGGATGTGGAGATCCGTCGGAATCCGCTCTTGTGTGGCGCGGCCCTCTGGCTGCTGGTGGCGTCATCGGCCGGTGCCGATGCGCTGCTGCAGGAAGCCGGTGAGACACAACGTGCCCAGGCCGAGCTGCAGCAGCGCATCGAGGCCGCCGATGACGAGGTGCGGGAGCGGATCGAGGAGCTGCGGCGGCTGGAGCGGGAGACACGCCAGCTGAGAGAGCAAAATGCCGAACTCGCCCAGCGTCTCGAACGCCAGGCCGAGACCCTGGACCGCCGTGAGGCAGCGTTTGCTACCCTGGCCCAGACCCGCGAGGCGCTGCCGGGCCTTGAGCGGAGCTTGGTCGAGCGTCTGGCCCGCTGGGTCGAGCGGGACCTGCCATTCCTCGTCGAGGAACGCCGGGCCCGTGTGGCCGGCCTGGAAGCGGGACGGGGCGACCCCGATGCCTCGCCGGCCGAACGCCTGGAGCGCATCCTCGCCGCCTGGCGAACCGAGCTCGACTACGGCCGCGAGTTCGACGCCTGGCGGGGCTACCTGGGAGGCGGCGGCGTGCGTCGTGAAGTGGAGTTCCTGCGCCTCGGTCGGGTGGGCCTCTACTACCTGACACCGGACAGCCGCGAGGGGGGGGTCTGGCGCGCCGAGGAGGCGCGCTGGGTGGCGCTGGACGAGGCGGCGCGCCGCGCGGTGCGCTATGGCCTGCGCATCGCTCGCGACCAGCGAGCCCCTGAACTGCTGAAGTTGCCGGTTTCGCAACCGCTGCAGTCGGCGTCCGACGGGGAGGAGCGTCCATGAGCCCCAAGACATGGTGGAGCGCTGCCCTGCTCGCAGCCCTGTGGCTGGCGCTGGCCGGACAGGTCCAGGGGCAGGCCGAACCGCTCGAGACGCTGCGCGCCGAGCGCCAGGCCGCCGAAGTGCGCGACCTGGCCCGCCTGGAGGGGCTGCTCGAGGATGGCCAGGCCCTCCAGGCCGCCCTGAACGAGGCCCGTGAGGCCCACGCCGATGCCAGCGCGCGCCATGCGGAACTCCAGGCCCGCGATACTGCGCTGGCCGAGCGCCGCGCCACGCTGGTGGCCCAGGCCGAGCAGGGCAACGATCTCGTCACGGTGCTCGGGGTGCTGGCCCGCCACAGCGGCGAGCTGCGCGATGCCCTGGCCGACAGCTGGCTGACGGTAGGTGGCCCGGCGCTACCGCCGCGCCTGGACGATGCCGAGGTGCTGACCCGCGAGCATGTGGAGACCCTGGGCGATGCCCTGATGGCGCTCACCGCCGAGACCGGTCGCGTCGTGCGTCTCACCGCCCCGGTGGCGGATGCCAGCGGCGAGATCGCTCCCCGGGAGGTAGTGCGCCTGGGCGATCTGATGGCCTTCAGCGACGGCGCCCTGCTCCGGCGTGGCGTCGGGGATGGCACGCTGGCCACCCTGGCGCGCACGCCGCCCGACGTGGCCCGACACCTGGCGGCCTTCCAGGCCGGCGAGGACGAGACCCTGGTGCTGGATCCCACCCGTGGGCAGGTGATCGCGGCGCTGGCCCAGCGCCCCAGCCTGACCGAGCGCTTCCACCAGGGCGGCGCCGTGGGCTACGTCGTGGTGGGCCTGGGGGGCCTCGGCCTGCTGGTGGCCCTGGTCCAGTACACCTATCTGCTGCGGGTCAGTTGGGCGATGCGCCGCCAGCTGCGCGACCCGAGACGGCTGCGCGAGGACAACCCCCTGGGTCGGGTCCTCAAGCGCTTCGACTCCCTGGCCGACGACCCGGTGCCGGAGGCGCTGGAGGCGCGTCTCGACGAGGCGGTACTGGCGGAGCAGCCCAGGCTGGAGCGAGGGCAGGGACTGGTCAAGATGCTGGCGGCGGTGGCACCGCTGCTGGGGCTGCTCGGCACCGTCCTTGGCATGATCGTCACCTTCCAGGCGATCACCGTGTACGGCACCGGCGACCCGCAGCTGATGGCCGGGGGCATCAGCCAGGCCCTGGTGACCACCGTGCTGGGGTTGATCACCGCGGTGCCACTGCTGTTCGCCCATACCGCCCTGGTCGCACGCAGCCGCCAGCTGGCGTGCGTCGTGGAGGGACAGGCCAGCGAGGCCCTGGCCGAGCGGCTCGAACGGCGTGGACCCCACGACACGCACAAGGGGAGTGACGGCCATGCTGGCGCGCTGGATTGAGCCCCTGTACCACTTGGTCGATGCCGGCGGCGCCATCCTGGTGGTGATCGCCCTGGTGGCGGCCCTGCTGTTCAGCCTGGCGCTGGAGCGGGGGCTGTTCTTCCACATTACCTACCAGCGCGCTCGCCGACGGCTGTTCGAGCGCTGGGCGGCGCGTCCCGACCATTTGAGCTGGAGCGCCCGAACCCTGCGCGAGGTATGGACCCAGGCGCTGATTACCCGGCTGCGCCGCCCACTGCCCTGGCTCAAGCTGCTGGTGACGCTCTGCCCGTTGCTGGGGCTGCTCGGCACCGTGACCGGGATGATCGTGGTGTTCGACAGCCTGGCGCTAAGTGAAACCGGTCAGGCGCAGGCCATGGCCGATGGCGTGGCTCGGGCGACCCTGCCGACCCTGGCCGGGATGGCGGTGGCGGTGGTCGGCCTGCTCTTCACCAGCCGACTCGAACAGGTCATACGGCGCGAGGACCAGTGGTTGCACGACCGCATGGCCGAAGCCGTGGAGGACACTCATGCGCAGACGCCGTAGTCTTGGAGGACCCGCTGACGATACCGGTGAGGTCAACCTGACCCCGATGCTGGACGTGGTCTTCATCATGCTGATCTTCTTTATCGTCACCACCAGTTTCATCAAGGAGAGTGGGATAGAGATCCAGCGCCCCGAGTCCAGCGCCGCCATGCCTCAGCCCGACGCCCAGCTGATGGTGGCGATCACCTCAGAGGGGGCCGTCTGGGTGGATGGCCGCCCGGTGGACGCCCACCGGGTGGGCGATGAGGTGGCCGCGCTGGTCAGCGGCGACGGTGGGGTGGTGATCCAGGCCGACCGTCAGGCCACCACCGGCCTGCTGATCGAGGTGATGGACCGCCTCCGCGAGGCCGGCGTCGAGCAGATCGCCGTGGCCGCGACCCGGAGCACGCCATGATCCGGGGGCCTCTCTCGGCCGTGGCCGGTACGCTCATGGCGCTGGTGCTCTTCGGGTTGCTGGCATGGCTGGTCACGCCGCCCGAGGAAGCGTTCGTGTTGCCCGATGAGCCCATCATGCTGAGCAGCCTCAGGGCGCCCGAGGCGGAGCCGGAATCGCCCGAGTCGCCCCCCGACGCCGCGCCGGCCGCCCCGCCCCGCATGTCGGAATCACCGCCCCCCACGCCGGAGCCGGCACCGCCCATCGAGAGTCCCATTGCCCTGCCGGAACCCGAGCTGCCGCCGGAGCCCGTCGAGCCACTGGAGCTGGACATCGAACTGCCGGAACTCGCCGAAGCGATCCCCGAGCCCACGCCGCAGCCACCTGCCGAGCCGGCCCCGCAACCTGCGGCCGAGCCGGCTCCTGCACCGTCGCCGGCACCCACGCCGCGGCCTGCCGAGCCGGCATCACCCGCCCCCGCGGCGGTCAGCGCCGAGCCGGCCTCCCGCGAGCCGGTGGAGGTGGGGGCGATCCCACCCACCCGCCTGGTACCGCCCGAGTACCCTCCGCAGGCCCGGCGGCGTGGCCTGGAGGGACACGTGGAGCTCGAGTTCGTGATCCTCCCCGACGGACGGGTCGACGCCTCGACGATTCGCGTCACCGACACGCGGCCACGCAACGTCTTCGAGGACGCCGCCCGGCGGGCGGTGGCACGCTGGCGCTTCGAGCCGGCCGAGGGGCTGCGCCGTGCCCGCCAGCGCCTGGAGTTTCAGCTGAGGTAAGCACCATGTTGGCAATGCGACTCGCCACCCTGTGCGCCACCGGTTGGCTGCTGATCATCACGCCGGCGGTCGCTGCTCCCGCTCTGCCTGGCGACTTTATCGCCGATCTCGAGAGCCTGCAGCAGCGCCTTCAGCAGGGCGACATCGAGGCGGTGGGAGCGCGCGCCCTCTTCCAGGCCGAGCGCCTGTCCGGCGGTAACGCCGCCGACCGCTGGGCGCGGGCCCTCTACCTGCAGCTGGCGGCCGGTGCCGAGGCCCGGGCCGGGCGTCCCGGCGTGGCGGCCGAACGGCTGCGCGAGGCTCGGGAGACACCGGGCGTGGAGGCTGCCCAGCGCGACCGCTGGCAACGCGATGAGGCGCGGCTGCGCCTGGCCGCCGGCCAGCACGAACGCGGCGCCGACCTGTTGGCCGACTGGCTGGCCCGTCATCCCGATGACGTGGAAGGTCACTGGCGCCTGGCCAGGGCCCTGGCCAACCTGGAACGCTGGGAGATGGCCGCCGATGCCGTCACCCGTACCCTGGCGGTGACGCCTCAGCCCGAGGCGAGCCAGCGGGCCCTGGCCAACGCCGTCTACCGCCGCGCCGGCCGCGAGGAGCTGGCGCTGGCGCTGAGCGAGGCCGGGCTCGAGGGCTCGGGTGATCCCGCAGCCTGGCGCGAAGCCGCGGCCCTGGCCCAGCGGCTGGGCGACTCCGTACGCGCCGTGGCGATCTGGGAGACCGGCTGGCGCCGTGGCGTGCTGACTGGGGCGGCGGACCTGCAGCGGCTGGTCGCGCTGCATCTGGCCGGCGGGACTCCGGCGCGGGCCGCCGAGCATCTGGAGACGGGACTCGCCAAGGGGCAGCTGGAGGATGGCGAGGAGCACCGTCGGCTGCTCGCCCAGGCCTGGGAGGCGGCCCGGGACCGCGAGCGGGCGCTGGCCGCCTGGGAGGCACTGGCCCAACGGACCGACAGCGGCGCGGACTGGCTATACCTGGGTCAGCTGGCCTACGCCTGGGGGCAGTCGGCCCTGGCCGAGCGGGCCCTGCGGGCGGCCAGCGAGCGGGGCCGGGAGGAGGCCGAGCGCTGGCTGGAGGCCCTGACAGGGCCAGGCCGGGACTGTCATGCTAGTGTCATGATGACATGATGAGATCGTCATCGATCCGCCACTGCTCCGAGGCTTCCGGATGACCGCCAAGACCGTTCTGATCGTCGATGATGAGGCGCCGATCCGCGAGATGATCGCGGTGGCGCTGGAGATGGCCGACTACCGCGTGCTCGAGGCCGACAACGCCCAGGCCGCCCACGCGATGGTGGTCGACCACCAGCCCGACCTGGTACTGCTCGACTGGATGATGCCCGGCACCAGCGGCATCGAGCTGGCTCGCCGCCTCAAGCGCGAGCCGACCACCGCCGAGTTGCCGATCATCATGCTTACCGCCAAGGGCGAAGAGGACAACAAGATCCAGGGGCTGGAGGCCGGCGCCGACGACTATATCACCAAGCCCTTCTCGCCCCGAGAGCTGGTCGCCCGCCTCAAGGCGGTGCTGCGCCGCGCCACGCCCCAGGGCGTCGAGGAGGCGGTGGAGGTGGACGGCCTGCTGCTCGACCCGATCAGCCACCGGGTCAGCGCCAGCGGCCGTGCCGTGGAGATGGGCCCCACCGAGTATCGCCTGCTGCAGTTCTTCATGACCCACCAGGAACGTGCCTACACCCGTGGCCAGCTGCTGGATCAGGTCTGGGGCGGCAATGTCTATGTGGAGGAGCGCACCGTGGACGTCCATATCCGCCGCCTACGCAAGGCCCTGGGCGAGCGCCACCAGCACCTGGTACAGACGGTGCGTGGCACCGGCTACCGGTTCTCCGCCAAGGGCTGACGTGGGCCTCTGGAAGCGGGAACTGTGGCGTCTCCTCCTGCTGACCGGCAGCGGCCTGCTGGTCGGCTGGCTGCTGTCACATGCCTGGGCCGGCCTGGCCTTGGGCCTGGCCGCCTGCCTGGCCTTTCATCTGCACCAGCTTCGCCGACTCCACCGCTGGCTGACCCTCACGCCCCAGGCCGAGCCCCCTGCCACCACGGGGGTGTGGGGCGAGCTGTTTGACCGACTTTATCGCTACCAGAAGGGGCAGCGCCACACCCAGGAGCGACTGCTGGGCATCATCAAACGCATCCAGGAGTCCTCCGAAGCAATGCGCGACAGCGTGGTGATGCTCGACCGCCACGGCGACATGGAGTGGTGGAACAGCGCCGCCGAGCGCATGTTGGGACTGCGCACCACCCATGACCGCGGCCACCACATCACCAACCTGCTGCGGGACCCGCGCTTTATCGACTACTTCCACGCCCGCGACTACCGCGAGCCGCTGACCCTGCCCTCGCCCATCGACGAACAGATGGTGCTGCAATTCCAGATTACCCTCTACGGCGACGATGAGCGGCTGCTGATGGCCCGCGATATCACCCGCCTGCACCGCCTGGAGGAGATGCGCCGCGACTTCGTGGCCAACGTCTCCCACGAGCTGCGGACCCCGCTCACCGTGCTGGCCGGCTACCTGGAGACCTACGCTACCTACGCCGACCAGCTGTCGCCGCGCTTCGCCCGGGGACTGCCCCGGATGCAGGAGCAGACGGCACGCATGCAGAACCTGGTGAGCGACCTGCTGCTGCTGTCGCGACTGGAGATCGATCGCGGCGGCGAGGACCACGCCCCCCTGGCGATGGCATCACTGCTGGCCAGCGTACAGCACGACGCCGCAGCGCTCTCAGCCGGCCGCCACACCATCGACGTGGAGCTGGTGGAGCCCAGGGCGCTGCTCGGCAGCGAACAGGAGATCCGCAGCGCCCTCTCCAACCTGGCCTTCAATGCGGTGCGCTATACCCCCGAGGGCAGCCGCATCGTGCTGCGCTGGCAGCCCAGGGGGGACGGCGCCAGCCTTGAGGTGGAGGACAACGGCAAGGGCATCGACCCGGTTCACCTGCCGAGGCTCACCGAGCGCTTCTATCGGGTCGACAAGGGCCGCAGCGCCGCCACCGGCGGTACCGGGCTGGGACTGGCCATCGTCAAGCACGTGCTGCTGCGCCACGACGCCCGGCTGGAGATCGACTCGCTGCCCGGCCAGGGCGCCCGCTTTTGCTGCCTGTTTCCCGCCGTACGGCTCAGGGCAGAGGCCCCCCAGAAGGTCTCAACGAGCCGCTGAGACAGCCAGTCCACGGTAGTGCTGATCCCACATCAACACTCCAGCGGAAACCGCGCCTGGCAGCAGGAAGAGGTTGGCCAGCGGGATCCAGGTCACCAGGGTCACGCAGCCGCCAAAGGTGAGGCTCTGCCACCAGCGCGACGCCAGGCGGCGGCGCATATCGGCGAAGGTCACCTTGTTGTTGTCCATGGGGTAGTCCAGGTAGGTGATGGCCATCACCCAGGCCGAGAACAGCACCCAGAGCAGCGGGGCGACGAGATTGAGGCCGGGAATCCAGCTCACCACCAGGAGCAGCAGGGCCCGGGGCGCGATATAGGCCAGCTTGACCAGCTCGCGCCCCAGGGCGTCCACGGCGGTCTTCATCAGCCCCCTGTCGTCCAGGGGTGGCCGGCCGGTGGCCACCACCTCCACCTTGGCCGCCAGAAAGCCGTAGAAGGGGGCGGCGATCAGGTGGGTCAAGAGGGTGAAGGTGAAGAACACGATCACCACCAGGCTGATCACGAACAGCGGCCAGATCAGCCACTCGAGCCAGGCAAGCCAACCGGGCACGAGCGCCATCCAGCCATCCAGCCAGCCGCCGAAGTTGGCCAACACGTAGCGCAACATGGCGCCGTAAACCAGCAGGTTGACGACGATGGGCGCGAAGACATAGCGGCGCAGGCCGCGCGAGTAGGTCAGGCGGGTGCCCCGGGTCAGGGCGGTGACGGCATCGAGCATGGTGATTCCTTGAGACGAAACGACGCAGGCCACCGCCGAGGGCGGTGGCCTGCGCTATTGACGGCCAATCACAGCGCCCGGTCAATCCTTGCGGGTGATCGCCTGCTCGTCCAGGTCCTCGGGGTCGGTGTGGCGGATATCGAGCCCCTTGACCAGATAGACCACGTACTCCGCGAGGTTGTTGGCATGGTCGCCGATGCGCTCCAGGGCGCGCAGGATCCACATCAGGCTGAGGATCGGCGAGATCAAGCGGGCATCCTCCATCATGAAGGTCATCAGCGAACGCATGGCGCTGCGGTACTCTTCGTCCACCTTCTCGTCCTCATGAACCAGTTCCAACGCCAGCTCGATGTCGAAGCGGGCGAAGGAGGTCAGGGCGTCACGCACCATGCGGCGCACGTGCTCGCTGATCATGCGTACCTCGACGAAGCCGCGTGTGCCGTTGTCGGCCTCGATCAGGTCGCCGGCGTTGCGGGCGATCTTGCTCGCCTCGTCGCCAATACGCTCCAGGTCGGAGGCGGCGCGGATCACCGCCAACACCAGGCGCAGATCCGAGGCGGCGGGCTGACGCCGCGCCAGCACCTGGGTGCACTCCTCATCGATCTTGATCTGCATGTCGTTGACCGCGCGGTCGTTATCCACCACGCGGCGGGCCAGCTCGGAGTCTCCTTCGAGCAGCGCCTCCACGGCCTCCTGGACCTGCTTCTCTACCAGGCCGCCCATGGCCATCAGGTGGGTCTTGAGCTCCTCGAGCTCCTGGTTGAACTGCCGCGAGATATGGCGGCTATGGATATCGCTGGTAATGTCCATGGTACTCCTCTCCTGGGAATGGGCCTGGGGCCTGGGGGCCCTCGTCAGGCCATGCGCCCGGTGATGTAGTTCTCGGTTCGCGCGAGGCGCGGGTTGGTGAACAGGGTCTGGGTGGGGCCGTACTCCACCAGTTCGCCCTCCTGCAGGAAGGCGGTGTAGTCGGAGACCCGCGCCGCCTGCTGCATGTTGTGGGTGACCAGCACCAGGGTCAGCTGCGACTTCAGGTTGCGGATCAGCTCCTCGATCTTCAGCGTCGAGATCGGATCCAGCGCCGAGGCGGGCTCGTCGAGCAGCAGCACCTCGGGGCGCACCGCCAGGGTGCGGGCGATCACCAGGCGCTGCTGCTGGCCGCCGGACAGGGACCAGGCCGAACTCTTCAGGCGATCCTTCACCTCCTCCCACAGGGCCGCCGACTGCAGTGCCCACTCGACGATGTCGTCCAGCTGACGCTTGCGGATCCCGCCCTGCAGGCGCAGCCCGAAGGCCACGTTGTCGTAGATCGACATGGGGAAAGGGTTGGGGGCCTGGAAGACCATCCCCACCCGCCGGCGCAATTCCGCCACCTCCATCTCCGGGTCGTGGATGTCCTGCCCTTCGAGGCGAATCCTTCCATTCAGACGCACCTCATCGTTGAGGTCGTGGAGCCGGTTCAGGGCGCGCAGCAGCGTCGACTTTCCGCAGCCCGAGGGCCCGATGAAGGCGGTGACTCGATGGCGTGGTACACGCAGCGTCAGCTCACGCAGCGCCGGCGAAGCGCCATAGGCCAGGCTCAGCCCTTCGATCTCCAGGCAGCAGCGGGCCGGGTCGAAGTCGATGATCGAGCTTCCGGCGGCGGACCGCGGCGACGGGAAGACGGACATCGGGTACACACTCCTCGGACAGGGTCGCTAGCGGCGCGGCAGCGCCCCGTGACGCGCCCTGAGATGATGGCGCAGAAATATTGCAGTCAGGTTAAGCACCAGGATCACCAGCACCAGCAGCAGTGCAGTGGCATAGACAAGCGGCAGGGCCGCCTGGACATCGCCGCCGTGGAAGGCCACGTCGTAGATGTGGTAGCCCAGGTGCATGAACTTCCGCTCAAGATGCAGGAAGGGAAACTCACCGTCCACCGGCACCTGGGGCGCCAGCTTGGCGACTCCCACCAGCATCAGCGGCGCCACCTCGCCGGCGGCCCGGGCCACGGCCAGGATGACCCCGGTGAGCATCGCCGGCGCGGTCATCGGCAGCACCACCCGCGCCAGCATCTCCACCCGGGTAGCACCCAGGGCCAGGGCGCCCTCGCGCTGGTGGTTCGGTACCCGGGCCAGCCCCTCCTCGGTGGCCACGATCACCACCGGCAGGGTCAGCAGGGCCAGCGTCAGCGAGGCCCACAGCAGCCCCCCGGTGCCGAAGGTGGGCGAGGGCAGCTGGTCGGCGAAGAACCACTCGTCCAGGCTCCCGCCGATGCCGTAGACGAACACCCCCAGCCCGAAGACCCCATAGACGATGGAGGGCACCCCGGCCAGGTTGCGCACCGCGACGCGCACCAGGCGGGTCAAGCGCCCCTGGTGGGCGACCTCGTTGAGATAGATGCCCGCCAGCACGCCGAAGGGGGTCACCACCACCGACATCAGCAGCACCATCAGCACGGTGCCGAAGATCGCCGGCCATACGCCGCCGGCGCTGTTGGCGGCGCGGGGTCCCTCGGACAGGAAGCGCCATACGCCACGGCCCCAGGCGGCCATCTTCGCCGGCAGCGACATGGCGTTGGGCTGCCAAGCCCGCAGTACGTGCTCCAGCCGCTGCTGAAGGCGGCGGCCATCGACGCTCTCCAGCAGCAGCCTGTCACCCGTGATGCGCGCCTGCAGCGCCCGAATTCGTGCGTTGGCGCGCGCCAGCTCGGTCTCGGCCCCAGGGTCCCGCTCCAGGCGCCTGATCAGCGGCACCACTACCTCATCGCGCAGACGGTCACGCTCCGCCCTCAGCGCCGTGAGCTCCTTCAGGCGCGCCTGCAGCGCCGCCCAGGCGGCCTCGCCCTCGACGCGACCGGCGGCATTCTCCAGCGCCAGCAGGCGGCCCTGGAAGGTCCCCCAGCGGGTTCGCTCCAGCACCACCAAGTCGCGGGGGCGGCTCTCGGCGGCGATCTCCTCCACGGCCACCCAGCGCCAGATGGCGCCGTCCAGGTCCCGATTGGCGGTCAGGTAGAGCCGTTCGCGCCCCACCGCGCTCGGAAGTCGCTCCTCGCGCACCGCCTGGCCGGCCAGCTGGCGACCGTCTTCCAGGGTCACCAAGGTGACGGGTGACGGCCAGAAGTGCCCCATCCCCCGCACCGCCAGCAGGGTCAGTAACCCGGCCAGCAGCAGCAGCGACAGGGCCACGCTGCCGGCGGCGAGCCACGGCCAGGGGCCCTCGCCGCGGGGCAGCCGAGCGCGACCGATCAAGACAAGCCCCCCAGGCGCCGGTAGCGACTGCGCAGCCGCGCGTGGACCAGTTCCGCCAGGGTGTTGACCAGGAAGGTGAAGACGAAGAGCGCCAGCGCCACCAGGAACAGCAGCCGGTAGTGGATTCCGCCCGGCACCGCCTCGGGCAACTCGATGGCGATGGTGGCAGCCATGGAGCGCATGCCCTCCAGGGGGCTCAGGGTCATCAGCGCCGTGTTGCCGCTGGCCATCAGCACGATCATGGTCTCGCCCACGGCACGACCGGCACCGATCATCACCGCGCTGAGTACGCCCGGGGCCGCCGCCGGCAGCACCACCTTCCACAGGCTCTGCCAGCGGGTCGCCCCCAGCGCCTGGGCCCCCTCGCCGAGATTTGCCGGCACGCCGGAGAGCGCATCCTCGGCCAGGGCATAGATGCCGGGAATGACCGCGAAGCCCATGGCCAGGCCGACGATCAGCGCATTGCGCGAGGCGTAGCCCAGCCCGAAGTGCGCTTCCAGCCAGTGCCGCAGGTTACCGCCGAACAGCAGCGCCTCGAGCCAGGGGGAGAGCCAAAGCGCCAGGCCTGCGAGCAGCGCCAGCCCAGGCATCAGCCACAACCCGGCCCAGCCCAGGGGAAGTCGACGCCGCCAGGCCGGCGGCAGGCGCCTCCAGGACAGGCCGGCCAGCAGCATGCCCGCCGGCAGACAGATCAGCAGCGCCAGGGCACCGGCGAGGTGACGCTCCACCCAGGGCGCCAGCACCAAGCCGGCCACGAAGCCCACCACCACGCCGGGCATCGCCTCCATCAACTCCAGGGTGGGCTTGAGACGGCTGCGCAGCCGCGGCGGCATGTAGAGGGCCGAGTGGATGGCCGCGCCCAACGCCAGCGGGACGGCGAACAGTAGCGCCCAGAAGGCGGCCTTGAGGGTGCCCCAGGCCAGGGGCTGCAGCCCATAGCCGGCGGTCTCCCCGGGCAAGGTGCCGGGCTGCCAGCGGGGCTGCCACAGTTCGCGCCAGCCCACGCCGTGACCCGCCTCGAGAAACAGCGGCGCTACCTCCAGGGCCAGGAAGACGCCGATGGCCAGCACCGCCACCACCACGCCGATGCCACCGGCCGTGATCAGCAGGGTCGCCAGGCGGTCCCTCAGGCGCCGCCACCACTGGTGGCGCGGCTGGGCCCTGGGCGGCAGAGGGTCGATCATGGCCGCTCCCGGTCGATCATCGGCAAGTGGAATAACAATACTCTACGACATCCTGGTGACAGTTGGGTGACAGCCTCAGCGGTCACCCTTGCGCCCGAGCCGGCGCCGCTGGCGCTCACGGTCGGCCGGGGTCAGGGGGACAAAGCCAAGCTCTTCCACCACCGCCTGGCCGGCGTCGGAGAGCACCAACTCGAGGAAGGCACGCTCGGGCCCCGGTAGCGGCGTCCCCGGCGGCCGGTTGACGTAGAGGTAGAGGCTGCGCGACAGCGGATAGTCGCCGCGGCTCACCATCAGGGCGCTGGGCGGGTGGAGCTCACCGCTCTCGCTATCGCGCCGGGGGACCGCGCGCACCGCGGGCGTCAGGTGGTTGAGCCCGGCATAGCCGATGGCGGCGGGCTCCGCCGCTACCGCCGCCACCACCGCGGCCGAGCCGGGATGCTCGTTGACGTCGAGCCGAAAGCGACCGCCGCACAGACCGCGGAGGCGAAACAGATCATGGGTGCCGGAGGCCACATTGCGGCCATGCAGCGACACGCGCCCCCCGGGCTGATCGACGCCGAGCTGTGACCAGCGCTCGATGGGGGTCGCGGCGCCGCAGCGCAGGGTCTCCGAGAAGAGCGCATCCAGCTCGGCCAGGGTCAGGCTCTCCAGCGGATTATGGCGGTGCACCACCACCGCCAGGGCGTCCCGGGCCACCTCGAGCTCGAGCGGCGGATAGCCGTGGCGCTGGGTGAAGGCTGCACGCTCGGCCTCGTTCATGGGACGCGACATGGGCCCCAGGCGGGTGGTACCGGCGATCAGCGACGTGGGCGCGCTGGCCGAGCCGCTGGCCTGGAGCTGCAGGCGTACCGCGGGGTGCTGCTCGGCCAGCGCCTCTCCCCAGCGAAGCATCAGCCCCGCCAGGGTGTCGGAGCCTACCGCCCCCAGGGTGCCGGCCACCTCGTCGGTGTCCGCCTGAGCCGGGCCCGGCAGCAGGACCAGGAGCAGCAGCACCAGCCAGCGTCTCGCCAGCCGATGCCGCCATTTGCCAAGCCTGCCGGTGCTGCACACGCCCCTGCCGAGGGCCGCGCTGCGACGCTGGTGGGCAGTGATGACTGCATATACCATGGCCCCCGATTCAGACATCCGTATGCCTCTTGTCGCTTACGGTCACAATAACAAGCCAGGATGATGACATTTTCATGACAGACCTCGACGATATCCCCGCCCCCAAGGGCGATCTCACCCTGAAACTGCTGGCCAGCCGCCAGGATACCAACCTGCACGGCGACATCGCCGGTGGCTGGCTGGTGGCCCATATGGACCAGGCCGCCGAGCTGGCCGCCGGCCGCGAGGCCCATGGCCGGACCGCCACCGTGGCCATAGAGGCCATGGACTTCCTGTGTCCGGTGCGCGTGGGCTCGATGGTCAATGTCTATACCACCCTGCGCGAGATCGGCCACAGTTCGCTCCGGATCGACGTGGAGGTGTGGATCCGTCAGCCCCAGGAGCGAGATCCCCGTGAGCTTCACAAGGTGACCGAGGCGAGCTTCGTGATGGTGGCCCTGGACGACAAGGGCCGCATCCGCGCCGTGCACCAGTAGCCGATGACACTCCCCCACACGTACCGGGGGCGCCAGTTGGCGCCCCCGGTGTCGTTTCAGCCAGTGAGCGCTATCAGGCGCCCAGCGCCGCACGCGCCTTGAGGTATTCGAACTCGCCGGCGTCGCTGAACGGGCGCACCAGCTTCTGGAAGGCCAGGTAGGACTCGTAGGCCTTGGCGGAGTCGGGGTCATTGGCCACCTGCTCCTCGATGACCTCTCTGGAGGCCTCGAAGAGAGCAGCCAAGACATCCTCCGGGAAGGTGCGCAGCTGTACGCCGTGCTCATCCACCAGCGTCTCCAGGGCCTGGGCGTTGCGGTAGGTGAACTCGCTGATCATCGCCAGATTGGAGGCGCGAGCGGCTTCCGTGACCACCGCCTTGAGGTCGTCCGGCAGGGCGTTCCAGGCATCCAGATTGACGGTGCCCTCGAGGATGGCCGAGGGCTCGTTCCAGGGCGAGGTGTAGTAGTAGTCGGCCACCTGATGCAGGCCGAAGGCCAGGTCGTTGTAGGGGCCGACCCAGTCGGCGGCATCGAGCACGCCTGTCTGCATGGAGGTGAATATCTCGGAACCCGGCATGTTCACCGTGGTGACGCCGATGCGGTTCATCGCCTCACCAGCCAGCCCCGGCAGACGCAGGCGGATGCCCTGCATGTCGGCGAGGGAGTTGATCTCCCTCTTGAACCAACCGGCCATCTGCGCGCCGGTGTTGCCCACCGCGAAGGGCTTGAGGTTGTGCTTGGCGTAGATCTCGTCCCACAGCTCCTGTCCGCCGCCATGGTAGATCCAGGCGTTGGTCTCGGTGGTGTTCATGCCGAAGGGCACCGCGGTGAAGAACTGTGCCGCAGCGACCTTGCCCCGCCAGTAGTAGGAGGCGGAGTGGCCCATCTCGGCGGTGCCGGCGGCCACCGCATCGAAGACCTCCATGGCCGGCACCAGCTCGCCGGCACCGTGCACACGGATGCGCATGCGGCCATCGGAAAGCGCTTCGACGCGCTGGGCGAACTCGTTGGCGCCGGTGCCCAGCGCCGGGAAGTTTCTGGGCCAGGAGGTCACCATGTCCCAGGTGAGCGTCTCCTGGGCGCTGGCGGTGGAAACGAAGGGGGCGGCGGCGACACCGGCGGCGCCGGCACCCATGGTCTTCAGAAAGTTGCGGCGTTGCATGAGGGCATGACTCCGAAAGGCTTGTTATCTAGAGACGCGCGGATGTATGGGCAGGCGCGGTGAAACCTCTTGGTAGTATGCGCCAAGGCTGAATTGGCCCACAAGGCCGGGGAGCTGACGGCTTGGTCAACGGAAAATCGGCGACCGCGTCTCCGTAACGGGGGCCTCGGCCTGTTACAGGGGCGTCAGCTTGGCGAACCCCAGCACCAGCCACTTGTCGCCTTCTCCTTCGAAGCTGACATGGACCCGGGCACGCTCCCCTTCCCCCTCGGCGTTGAGGATCACGCCCTCGCCGAACACCGGATGCCGGACCCGCTGGCCCAGCGACAGGGTGGGCAGATCATCGCCGCCCTGCACCGAGGTCTGACGCAGCCCGGGAATCGGCCGGCTCGCGGTTAACGGCCGCGAAATCTGGCCGCGCAGCCGCACCTCTTCCAGGTACTGCTCGGGAATCTCGCGCAGGAAGCGCGAGGCGCGCTGGAAGGTCTCCTTGCCGTGCAGACGACGGATCTCGGCGTGGGTCAGGTAGAGCTTCTTCATGGCACGGGTCAGGCCCACATAGCAGAGCCGGCGCTCCTCCTCCAGGCGGCCCGGCTCCTCCGCCGACATGCGGTGGGGGAAGAGCCCCTCCTCCACCCCGGCGATGAACACCACCGGGAACTCCAGCCCCTTGGCGGCGTGCAGGGTCATCAGCTGGACGCTGTCCTCGAACTCGTCGGCCTCGTGCTCGCCAGCGTTGAGCGCCGCCTCGGAGAGGAAGGCCTCCAGCGCCACGGCTCCCTCGCCCGCCTCCGGCGGGTCGAAGGACTCCCCCTGGGTAAACGCGCGGGCGGCGTTGACCAGTTCTTCCAGGTTCTCGACCCGGGCTTGGCCCTTCTCGCCACGCTCGCTGAGGTGATGCGCCACCAGCCCCGAGGACTCGAGGGCCTGGTCGATGATCTCGTGGAGCGCCAGCCCCGCGGTGTCGTTGTCGAGCCGTTCGATCAGCTCGGCGAAGGCCTGCACGGCGCTGCCGGCTCGACCCTTGAGCGAGCCATCGGCCAGGCCATCATGGAGTGCCTGCCACAGCGAGACGCCCGTCTCTCGGGCGCAGGTGCGCAGGATCTCCACGGTGCGGGTGCCGATGCCCCGAGCCGGCACGTTGATCACCCGCTCCAGGGAGGCGTCGTCGTCGCGGTTGAGCAGCAGGCGCAGGTAGGCCAGGGCGTTCTTGATCTCCAGGCGCTCGTAGAAGCGGTGGCCACCGTAGATGCGGTAGGGCACGCCCTGGCGGATCAGGGACTCCTCGATCACCCGGGACTGGGCGTTGGAGCGGTAGAGGATGGCGATCTCGCGGCGATTGAACCCCTCGTCGACCTTCTCGCGGATGGTGTCGACGATGAAGCGGGACTCATCCAGATCATTGAAGCCGCTGAACACCGAGATCGGCTCGCCGCGGGAGCCAGCGGTCCACAGCTCCTTGCCCATGCGCTCGGTGTTGTGGCTGATCAGGGCGTTGGCGGCCTCGAGAATGGCGCTGGTGGAGCGATAGTTCTGCTCCAGGCGCACCGTCTTCGTCTCCGCGAACTCCCGCTCGAAGCGGCGGATGTTCTCCACCCGGGCGCCGCGCCAACCGTAGATCGACTGGTCGTCATCGCCCACCACGGTCATCGGCGTGCGCATGCCGGTGAGCAGCTTCAGCCAGGCGTACTGCAGGGTGTTGGTGTCCTGGAACTCGTCCACCAGCACGTGGGCGAAGCGTTCCTGATAGTGGGCCAGCAGGGCGGGATTGTCGCGCAGCAGCTCCAGGCTCCTGAGCAGCAGCTCGCCGAAGTCCACCAGGCCACCGCGTTCGCAGGTGAGCTGGTAGCGCTCATAGAGCTCGACCATCTGCCCCAGGTAAGCGTCGCCGTGGACATCCACCTGGTGGGGGCGCAGCCCCTCCTCCTTGCAGCCGGAGACGAAGGTCTGCACCTGGCGCGGCGGGAAGCGCTCGTCATCGATGTCATGGTCCTTGATCAGGCGCTTGACCAGGCGCAGCTGGTCATCGGAATCGATGATCTGGAAGTGCTGGGGCAGGCGGGCATCCTGCCAGTGGGTACGCAGCAGGCGGTGGGCCGTGGAGTGGAAGGTGCCGACCCAGACGTGGCGCAGCGAGAGGCCGAGCAGCGCCTCCAGGCGGGTGCGCATCTCGCGGGCCGCCTTGTTGGTGAAGGTCACGGCGAGCACGGCGTAGGGGGAGAGCCCCTCGGCCTGCATCAGCCAGGCGATGCGATGGACCAGCACCCGGGTCTTGCCGGAGCCGGCCCCGGCCAGCACCAGCATGTTGCCCTGGGGGGCGCTGACCGCCTCGCGCTGGGCGGTGTTCAGGTGGTCGAGGATCGCCGTGACGTCGTCCATGGGGAGGGCATCGCTGCTCGGAAAATGGGCGAATAGCTTAGCATAGGGGCAAGCTGGAAGCTGGAAGCTGGAAGCTGGAAGCTGGAAGCTGGAAGCTGGAAGGCAGCATGAAACTCCGCCGCCTGGGTCAAGGTTTTTCTCCCAGCTTAAGGCTTAAAGCTCCCGGCGAAGCCGGGCCGGGCTTTCTTCAAGCTTCCAGCCGCGAAGCGGCGCTCTTCCAGCTTATGGCTTGGTTTCGGGGAAGCGCAGCGGGATCAGGCTTTTCTTCACCGACGTGAGCTGCTCGGCCAGCTTCGGCCCACGGGTCTTGGCCACGCCCACCGCCAGCACGTCGACCAGCACCAGATGGGCGATGCGAGAGCTCATGGGGGTGTAGATCTCGGTGTCCTCATGGACATCGATATAGAGCGGCAGGGTGACCTCCTCTGCCAGCGGCGAGCCGCTGGGGCAGAGCCCGATCACCGTGGCACCAGACTCCCTGGCCAGGCGCACGCTGGCCACCAGCGCCCGGGTACGGCCGGTCTGGGAGATGGCCACCACCACATCGCCCTCCTTGAGGGTCACCGCCGACATGTTCTGCATGTGCGGATCGGCATAGGCCGCGGTGGAGATCTGCAGGCGGAAGAACTTGTGCTGGGCATCGAAGGCCACCGCGCCGGAGGCACCGAAGCCGTAGAACTCCACCCGGTTGGCCATGGCCAGGGCGTTGATCGCCTGGCTGAGCGCCTCGTTATCGAGGCGGTCGCGCACCGACAGCAGGGTGCCCACGGTGGAGTCGAAGATACTCTGGGAAAATTCCGCCACCGAGTCGCTGTCGTTCATGGAGAACTGCGCGAACTGGCTGCCGGTCGCCAGCATCTGCGCCAGCTTGAGCTTGAAGTCCTGGAAGCCGTTGCAGCCCAGGGCGCGGCAGAAGCGCACCACCGTAGGCTCACTGACCTTGGCCTCGGTGGCCAGGTCGACGATGCGCATGTGGATCACTTCCTCGGGGTTGCGCAGCACGAAGCGCGCCACCTTCTGCTCGGAGCGGCGGAAGTGCTCCATGCGGCGTCTCATCTCATCGAACAGGGCGCTGCTCACTGGGAACTCCTCGAATGGTGTATCGCCCCGGGCAGTGACGATAAATGAAAAGGGTTTGGACACAGTATGCCCAAGGAGCCGGGCGTTGTGCAGCGCAAGATGTCGGTACGGCTTCCCGACGCCAGCGTTTATCCTGCCCGAGTGCTAGCGTTTACCCTCCGTTGTAGCGAGAAACCCCCAACGTCATCATTCTGTCAAGTGCTATATAGTAAGAATTGCAGTGTCGCGTAGTGACCCAGGAGAGTCGATCATGCGCAATGTCGAACGGTTAACCTCCCTGAAGAGTGAGCTCCTCGACATCTTCATGAGCATGGAAGTGGTCGAACACGAGCAGCGCAGCCGCACCGCCGCCCAGCGAAACCTGCGGGCCCGGCGCGGCATCGAGCTCCACGAGGAGTTCAAGCAGCTGTCCCGTGACATCGCCGAGCTGCCCGAGGACGAGCTCGACGAGATGCACTGATTCCCGGCCGCTGACGGCCCGGAACGCCCACAGAACGACGCGAGCCCCGCCGGGGCGGGGCTCGCAGGGGTTTCTTTCCCCTCTCGATAGTCCCGCCTAGAGCAGGCCGGTGACGAACACCACGATCACCCCGATGGGCGCCACATAGCGCGCCACGACGTGCCACAGCCGCTCCTTGCCGCCGGCAAGGTTGAGCTCAGCGGCCACGCTGCTGCGCTCCAGGCACCAGGCCACGAACAGGATGGCGCCCAGGCCGGTCAACGGCAGCAGCACCTTGCTGGTGAAGGTATCCAGCAGATCGAAGATGTTCAGGCCGAAGATCAGCAGGCCATCCCAGACGTTGAACGACATCAGCGCCGCGATGCCCAGCGCCCAGACCGCCACGCCGCTCACCAGGGTCGCCGCGATGCGGGAGAGCGGGGTGCGCTCCTCCACCAGCTCCACCACCGGCTCCAGCAGCGAGATCGCCGAGGTCAGCGCCGCGAAGGTGAGCAGCAGGAAGAACATCAGACCGAGGATGGTGCCACCGGTCATGTTGCCGAAGGCCACCGGCAGGCTGACGAAGATCAGGCCCGGGCCCTCGCCGGGGCTCATGCCGTTGGCGAACACGATGGGGAAGATCGCCATGCCCGCCAGCAGGGCGATCACCGTATCCAGGATAATCACCGTGCGGGCGGTGCTGATCAGGTTGACGTCCTCGCCCAGGTAGGAGCCGTAGGCCATCATGATCCCCATGCCCAGCGAAAGCGTAAAGAAGGCCTGGCCCATGGCGGCCAGCACCACTCCGCCGGTCACCGCGCTCCAGTCGGGGCGGAACATGAAGGCCAGCGCCTCACCGAAGTGCCCCGTGGTCATGCCGTAGCCGACCAGTACCAGCATCAGGATGACCAGCGCCGGCATCAGGGTGCGCACCGCCCCCTCGAGCCCCTTGGTGACGCCGCGCGCGACGATGAAGATCACCAGCGCCATGAAGGCGGTATGCCACAGGGTCAGCGTGACGGGGCTACCCAGCAGGCCGCCGAAGAGGGCGCCGATGGCGTCGGCATCCTGTCCCGAGAAGGCGCCGGTCACCGAGCTCAGGGTGTAGGAGAGCGACCAGCCGCCGATCACGCTGTAGAAGGAGAGGATCAGGAAGGCGGCCAGCACGCCGCTGGCACCGACCAGGGCCCAGGCCGGCAGCCTGCCGTTCTTGCGGGCCAGGTCGGCCATGGCGTTGATGGGGTTCTCCTGGCCACGCCGGCCGATCAACCATTCGGCCACCAGGATCGGCAGGCCTACCAGGGCCACACAGGCCAGGTAGATGAGCACGAAGGCCGCACCTCCGCTGTCGCCCACCATATAGGAAAAACGCCAGATATTGCCCAGTCCCACCGCAGAGCCCGCGGCGGCGAGCACGAAGGTCATCTTCGACGACCACTGTGCATGCACGAGTTTAGACATGATTCACCCTGAGTGTACGTGTCGCCACCGGCCGGTCTGGCGCGATGACGGCTTGTGCTTGTCATTGCCACGTCCAGGGCGCCGTGGATCTCACGGCGCCTGCCAGAGCATGACAGGATCCAGGCAGGATCACTGCCGTAGCGGGGCCTAAAACTATCCGATCAAACGCTGGATGACCAGCCGAAGCTGACCCGTCGGGCGATCGGCTGTCATGGGTCATGGGCCATCAGAACAGGGCCGTCTGGGCCTCGCCCGGAAAGTCCGACAGGGAGGGCAGTGAGCAGGCCTCGGCGAGGCCTGCATGGAGGGATCTTGCCAGTTCTGGCGACTGGCGATTGTCCGGTGTATGCACCATCAGATAAGGAGTTTTCCCCTGTTTTATCCACAGGGCGAGGCGTTCGATCCAAGGGGCGAAATAGCGTTCGTTGATCGCCGGATCGAGATGGCCGATGAAGCGTACCAGCGGCCGGTCTCCCGTGGAAAGCACGTGTAAAGGGCGTCTTGGCTTTTCCCGCTGGGCCTTGGAGAGCCCGAGGTGAGCCTCCGGCGAGGTCGAGAAGAGTGGCCGCACATCGAGCATCACCCGGTCGACGCCGTGACTTATCAACAATCTGTTGAGGGCAATCTCGGCCGCCCCCTTGTGGAAAAACTCGGGGTGGCGGACCTCCACTGCACAGGGCAGCTCTCGCGGCCAGCGAGACAGCAGGGCCTCCAGCCTCGGGAGCTCCTCTACGCCGAAGTCACGGGGCAGCTGGACCATCATCGGTCCCAGCCGACCATGCAGCGGGGCCAGGGCAGCGAGAAAACCATCCAGCGCCGCCTCGGTGCCCGCCAGGCGGCGCTCGTGGGTCAGCGCCGCCGGCAGCTTGAAGCAGAAGCGAAAATCCGCCGGTACCTGGCCCGCCCAGGCCGCCACCGTCTCGGCCCGGGGGGCACCGCTGTAGAAGGTGGTATTGCCCTCCACCGTGCCGAACACCCGGGCATACTCCTCGAGCCCGCCGCCGTGAGGTGGATAGAGGCTGCCGCGCCAGTCGGGATTGGCCCACAGGGGCAGCCCCAGGTACAGGCGCGGTGGCTCAACGCTTGGGGTCACTCCACCGTCACGCTCTTGGCCAGGTTGCGCGGCTGGTCAACGTCGGTGCCCTTGAGCACGGCCACATGGTAGCTGAGCAGCTGCAGCGGCAGGGTATAGAGGATCGGCGCCAGCGCCTCGTGGACATGGGGCAGGCGAAGCACCCGGATCCCCTCCTCTTCGGCCATCGCCACCTCCTCGTCGGCGAAGACAAACAGCTCCCCGCCGCGGGCGCGCACCTCCTGGAGGTTGGACTTGAGCTTGTCGAGCAGCTCGTCGTTGGGGGCAACGGAAATGACCGGCATCTCGCTGTCCACCAGCGCCAGAGGCCCGTGCTTGAGCTCCCCGGCCGGGTAGGCCTCGGCGTGGATGTAGGAGATCTCCTTGAGCTTGAGTGCCCCCTCCAGGGCGATGGGGAAGTGCGCGCCGCGGCCCAGGAAGAGGGCGTGGTGCTTCTCGGCGAAGGCCATGGAGAGCACCTCGATCTGCGGATCCAGCGCCAGCACCCGCGCAACAAGCCGCGGCAGGCCGCGCAGGGCCGTCACCAGCTCGGCCTGGATGGCCTCGTCGAGCCCCTTCACCCGACCCAGCGCCAGGGTGAACAGCATCAGGGCGGTGAGCTGGGTGGTAAAGGCCTTGGTGGAGGCCACACCGATCTCGGGGCCAGCCAGGGTCATCAGGGTCAGGTCCGACTCGCGTACCAGGGAGCTGCCCGGCACGTTGCAGATTGCCAGGCTGGCCAGGTAGCCGCGCTCCTTGGCGAAGCGCAACGCCGCCAGGGTGTCGGCGGTCTCGCCGGACTGGGAGAGGGTGACAAACAGGGTGCCCTCGGGCACCACCACCTGGCGGTAGCGGTACTCGGAGGCGACCTCCACCTGCACCGGCACCCCGGCGAAGCGCTCGAGCCAGTAGCGAGCCACCATGCCGGCATGATAGCTGGTGCCGCAGGCCACGATGTGGATCTGACGGACATGGGCAAACAGCGCCTCGGCATCGGGACCGAAGCTCTCCACCAGCACCGAGCGCTCGCCGAGGCGGCCTTCGAGAGCGGCCGCGATCACCGCCGGCTGCTCGTGGATCTCCTTGAGCATGAAGTGGCGATAGTCGCCCTTGCTGGCCGCGCCATCGCCGTGTTCGAAGGTCTGCACCTCGCGCTCCACCAGGGTACCAGTGGCATCGAAGACCTCGATACGTCCGGCGGCGGAGAGACGCACCATGTCCCCCTCCTCCAGGTAGATGAAACGGTCGGTGACCTGTAGCAGCGCCAGCGGGTCGGAGCCCAGGAAGGCCTCGCCGATACCCACGCCTACCACCAGCGGGCTGCCCTTGCGGGCGCCGACGATCACGTCGGGCTCATCGGCGCTGACCACCCCCAATGCATAGGCGCCATCGAGCCGGGCCAGTACGCGCCGTACCGCAGCCAGCAGGTCTCCCGCCTCGCGGCTCTCACGCTCCAGCAGGTGCGCCACCACCTCGGTATCGGTCTCGGAGGTAAAGGCGTAGCCGGCCGCCTTGAGCTCCCGGCGCAGGGTCTCATGGTTTTCGATGATGCCGTTGTGCACCACCGCCAGCCGTTCGCCGGACTGGTGGGGATGGGCATTGGCCTCGCTGGGACGGCCATGGGTGGCCCAGCGGGTGTGGGCGATGCCGCAGCGCCCGGGCAGCGGCTCGGCCGCCAGACGCTCGGCCAGGGCGGCCACCTTGCCCACCGCCCGGCGGCGCTGCAGATCCCCTTCCGGCGAGAGCACCGCCATGCCGGCGGAGTCATAACCGCGATACTCGAGCCGTTTCAACCCCTCGAGGAGAATGCCTTCCACATTGCGCTCGGCAACGGCCCCGACGATTCCACACATGGTGACTCTCCTTAGCTGTCCTTGCTGGGACGCGGCCAGTCGGCCTTGCTGATCTGACGGCCGCGGGACACGGCCAGGGCATTGTCTGCCACATCCTTGCTGATGGTGGAGCCTGCACCCACGGTGGCGTTGCGGCCCACGCTCACCGGGGCCACCAGCGCCGTGTTGGAGCCGATGAAGGCGCTATCGCCGATCTCGGTGCGGTGCTTGTGGGCGCCGTCATAGTTGCAGGTGATGGTCCCGGCGCCGACGTTGACGTCACGGCCCAGCCGGGCGTCGCCCACATAGCTCAGGTGGTTGATCTTGCTGCTTTCACCCACCTCGATGTTCTTGGTCTCGACGAAGTTGCCGACCTTGACACCCACCGCCAGGCGGGTGCCGGGGCGCAGACGCGCGAAGGGGCCGACCCGGCCGCGCCCGGCGATGACCGTGCCCTCGATGACGCTATGCGGCTCGATCACCGTCTCGGCACCGATATGGCTGTCGCGGATCACGCAGTGGGGGCCGATGCGCACCCCCTCACCGAGCTCCACCTCACCCTCGAAGACACAGCCCACATCGATCTCCACGTCGTGTCCGCAGGTCAGGGTGCCGCGAATATCGATCCTCGCCGGGTCGAGCAGGGCCACGCCCTCGGCCATCAGCCGCTCGGCGATGGCCAGCTGGTGGGCGCGCTCCAGGCGCGCCATCTGGGCCCGGTTGTTGACGCCCTCCACTTCCAGCGAGTCGGCCGGCTGGGCGGTGACGATCTTCACCCCTTCGGCGGCGGCCATGGCAATGATATCGGTCAGGTAATACTCGCCCTGGGCGTTGTCGGCGGAGAGGCTCGGCAGCCAGCGGCGCAGCTGGGCAGCGGTCATGGCCATGATGCCGGTGTTGCACTCGTCGATCGCCCGCTCGCTCTCGGAGGCATCCTTATGTTCGACGATGGCCACCGCCTGCCCTTGAGCGTTGCGCAGGATACGCCCGTAGCCGGTGGGGTCCTCCAGGGTCACGGTCAGCAGCCCCAGATGATCGTCATCGACGCCCGCCAGCAGCCCCGTCAGGGTCTCACGGCGAATCAGCGGCACGTCGCCGTAGAGCACCAGCACCTTGCCTTCACCGAGGCCATCGAGGGCCTGAGCCACGGCATGGCCGGTGCCCTTCTGCTCGGCCTGTAGCGCATAACGCACCTCACAGTCGGAAAGGGCCTCGCGAACCCGCTCGGCACCGTGTCCCACCACCACGTGGGTGCGCTCGGCGCCAAGTCCGGTGGCGGTATCGATCACATGGCGCACCATCGGCTTGCCAGCCAGGCGGTGCAGCACCTTGGGGAGGGTCGAGCGCATGCGGGTCCCCTGACCCGCCGCGAGAATTACCACGTCCAGCGTCATCATGACTCCTTGTCCAGATTCGTCTATCTCTTCATTCCGGGGCTCTGTACATTCTAGGTCTCAGTGGACCTCCAGGCCCAGTTCCGCTACCAGTGTCTCGCCGAAGGCGTCGACGAAGGCGGGGCTGACGCGGCTCGTCCAGCCGCCCTCCTCCTCGCGGACGATCATCAACACGCTGAGTCCCTGCTCCCGGGCCAGGGCCATGCCCTCTTCCTCGCCGAGTACCATGAGCGCCGTGGCCCAGGCGTCGGCCCAGGCGTTGGAGGGGTGGGCCACCGTCACCGAGGCGAGGCGGTGGGTGATCGGCCTGCCGCTGCGCGGATCGAGGGTGTGGGAGAAACGCCGCCCCGCCTCCTCGAAATAGTTGCGATAGTCGCCGGAAGTGGCCACCGAGATATCGTGCAGCGGTAGAACGTGGCGGGCCTCCTGGCGATCCTCCAGCGGCGCCTCGATGCCGATGCGCCAGTGCTCTCCCTCGCCGTCACGCCCATCCTGGCCGTTCCGATAACCACTGGCGCTCAGGTCGCCGCCCAGGTTGACCAGATAGTGCTCGATGCCCTCGCGGTCGAGCAGGGCCGCCACCCGGTCGGTAGCGTGCCCCTTGGCCACCCCGCCCAGGTCCACGACGACCTCCCGCGTGCGACGCGCCTGCAGTGCCGAGAGATCGAGTTCCACGGCATCGACGCCGACCACCGCCAGGCGCTCGTCCAGGGTGGCCTCGTCCGGCACCTCTCGGGGGCGCGCCTCGGCGCCGAAGCTCCACAGGTTGACCAGCCCGCCTACGGTGACATCGAAGGCGCCGTCGCTCTTCTCCGATACCGCCTGGCCGATCGCCAGCACTTCCATCAGCTCATCGGAGAGCGGCTGCCACTCGACCAGGGGGGCCTGGTTGAAGGCCGAGAGCTCGGAGTCCTCGATATAGGTCGACATGGAGGCGTCTACCGCCTCGAGCACCTCGAGGATGCCCTCCTCCAACGCTCTGGCCTGGCCCTGGGTCAGGGGGTCGGCGATGGTCACTTGGTAGAAGCTGCCGTAGATGCCGCCCTCGAAGCGCACCGGGGAGTCGAGGGGGCGGTCGCGCTCCGAGCAGCCGGCCAGCAACAGCAGGAGGCAAAGAAACAGCAGGGAAGCCGGGGCTTTCATGATGCGAGCACTCTCCATGAAGAAAAGGGAAACGAGGCTACCAGAATAGCCACAGCAGCCAGCCACCGAGCAGCAGGCGATAGACCACGAAGGGCTGCATGCCGACCCGCTTGATGAAGGCCAGGAAGTAGTGGATACACAGATAGGCGCTGATGCCGGAGAGGAGGGCACCGACCGTCACCGCTACCCAATCCACCTCATGGGACTCGCGGATCAGACCGACAATCTCCAGCCCACCGGCCAGCGCGATTACCGGGATCGAGAGCAGGAAGGAGAAGCGCGCCGCCCCCTCGCGGCTCATGCCCAACAGCAGCGCTGCGGTGATGGTGATGCCGGAGCGCGAGGTGCCCGGGATCAGCGCCAGGGCCTGGGCCAGGCCGATCAGCAGCACGTCCTTCAGGCCGAGCTGGTATTCGCTGCGTCCGCCACGGCGGCGGCGCCAGTCGGCGTAGCCCAGCACCAGGCCGAAGCCGATCAGGCTCACACCGATAAGGATCGGCGAGCGCATGCCCACCTCGATGGCATCGCGGAAGGTGAAGCCAATCAGGCACACCGGCACGGTCGCCAGCAGCACCCACCACGCCAGCCTGGCATCGTCATCCTGCCCGCCGCCTCTCAGCGAGCCGACCCAGCTGACGGTCATGCGCACGAGCTCGTGGCGGAAGTAGAGCACCACCGCCGCCAGGCTACCGATATGCAGCGCCACGTCGAAGGCTAGTCCCTGATCGTTCCAGGGGGTCAGCACCGGCACCAGGATCAGATGGGCGGAGCTGGAGATGGGCAGAAACTCGGTAAGCCCCTGCACGATGGAAAGTACGACGACCTGCAGCCAGTCCATGGAAGTTTCCTTGATGATCAGAGACGGACGCCCGGCACTCGCGCGCGCCGGAACGGGTCAGCATACAGGCTCGACATGACAATCGTTGCCACCCTGAGGGGGTCAGTCATAGCCCGGTCAGAATCGCCGTGGCGATGCTGAAGTAGATCAGCACCCCCGAGGCGTCGATCAGGGTGGTCACCAGCGGGGCCGAGGCGGTGGCCGGGTCCCAGCCCAGGCGGTCGAGCAGGAAGGGCAGGCACATCCCCAGCAGGCTGCCAAATAGCACGATGATCACCATGCTCATGGCCACCACCATGGCCACCGCCTCGCCACCGCGCATCACCCCGATGGGGGCCACCGCCAGCGCCATGGTCAGGCCCAGCGACCCGGCCACCAGTAGCTCTCGACCCAGCAAGGTTCCCCAGTCCTTGACCCCGACATCGCCGGTGGCCATGCCGCGTACCATCAGGGTGGCGGCCTGGGCACCGGCGTTGCCGCCGCTGCCGATCAGCAGCGGCAGGAAGAACACCAGCGCCACCTGCGCGGCGATGGTGTCCTCGAAGTAGGCGATACCCGCGCCGGAGAAGAGGTTGGCAAACACCAGCAGCACCAGCCAGGTGACCCGCTTGCGGTAGAGACTCCACAGCGGCACCCGGCTGACCCCATCTTCCAGCGCGCCGATGGACATCCCCTTGTGGAAATCCTCGGTGGCCTCCGACTCGGCCACGTCCATGGCGTCGTCGTGGGTGACGATGCCCACTAGACGCTCGTCGGCATCAATCACCGGCAACGCCAGCAGGTCATAACGGGCCACCACCCGGGCGACCTCCTCCTGTTCCTCGTCGACCGCCATGCTGATCACGTCCTTGATCATGATGTCGTCGACCTTCGCCCCCGGTCGCGCCACCATCAGCTGGCGCAGCGACAGGGTGCCGGCCAGGCGGCCGTCGGAGTCAATGATATAGAGCTGATAGACCGTTTCGGCGTCGGGGGCGGTCTGGCGCACCCGCATCATCGCCTGGGAGACAGTAATGCCTGTGGGGATGGCCACATAGTCCGAGGTCATGATGGCCCCGGCGGTGCCCTCCTCGTAGCTGGCCAGGCGCTTGAGGTCCTCGCGCTCCTGGCGCGCCATGCGCCTCAGCAGTGCCTCACGGCGGTCTTCGTCGAGCAGGTTGAAGAGGTCGGCGCGCTCGTCGGACCCCATCTCCTCGATCACCGAGAGCAGCGTTTCGTCAGACATGGCCGCGGTGATCTCGACCTGCTCCTCACCCGGCAGATAGCCCAGCACGCTAGCACGCCGCTCCAGCGGCAGGCTGTCAAGCAGGCCCTTGGCAACGGGCAGGTCGTCCTCTTCCTCGAGGATCTCCTCGAGAATCTCGGCGATGTCCGCAGAACGCAGCTCCGACAGCATCTCGCCGAGGCGCTCGCGGGCCTCTTCTCCCAGGGCCGCGACCAGCACTTCCTTCTGTTCCTGCAGGCTATCATTCAGTGACATGACGTCCTCCTGACGCCAAGGGCGCAGAGATGGGTGAGCGAAACCACCGGCGCGGGGCCGGCGCCCATGATAGCAGAGACGAAAACGCCCCCCGAACCCGGTATTTCACGGGATCGGGGGGCGTCGTCACGGCTCGGGCAGAAATCAGCCCTTGCCGGCCTTCTTGCGCAGCTGCTGGATGGTCCGCAACTGGGCCACGGCCTCGGCGAGTTCGGCAGCGGCGCGGGTGTAATCCAGCTCCGCCGACTTGTCGCTGAACGCCTTCAGCGCGTGCTGACGGGCTTCCTCGGCGGCGGCTTCATCGAGGTCACTGGCCCGGGACGCCGCATCGGCCAGGATGGTCACCACGTCGGGCTGCACTTCCAGGAAGCCGCCCGAGACGTAGAAGTTCTCCTCCCGCCCGCCGTCATGAATCACGCGAACCGGGCCTGGCTGAAGCTCGGTCAACAGCGGAGCATGGCCGGGCAGGATACCCAGATCCCCCATCATGCCGGACGCGATCAGTTGCTCGACCTCGCCCGAGAAGATGGCCGCCTCGGCGCTGACGATATTGCATGTGAAGCTGTTCGCCATAGCGAATCCCCCTGATGGACGGGATTACTTCATCTGGTTGGCTTTCTCGACGGCCTCGTCGATAGTGCCGACCATGTAGAAGGCTTGCTCCGGCAGCTCGTCATACTCGCCATTGAGGATGCCCTGGAAGCCACGGATGGTGTCCTTCAGGGACACGTACTTGCCGGGCGAACCGGTGAACACCTCGGCCACGAAGAACGGCTGCGACAGGAAGCGCTGGATCTTGCGCGCCCGCGACACGGCCTGCTTGTCCTCGTCGGACAGCTCGTCCATGCCCAGGATCGCGATGATGTCCTTGAGCTCCTTGTAGCGCTGCAGCACGTTCTGCACACCGCGGGCGGTGTCGTAATGCTCGTCGCCGACGACCAGCGGATCCAGCTGACGGGAGGTGGAGTCCAGCGGATCGATGGCCGGGTAGATGCCCAGCTCGGCGATGGAGCGCGCCAGTACCACGGTGGCATCCAGGTGCGAGAAGGTGGTCGCCGGAGACGGGTCGGTCAGGTCATCCGCGGGCACGTAGACGGCCTGCACGGAGGTGATCGAGCCGGTCTTGGTGGAGGTGATGCGCTCCTGAAGCACACCCATCTCCTCGGCCAGGGTCGGCTGATAGCCCACCGCGGAGGGCATGCGGCCCAGCAGTGCGGACACCTCGGTACCGGCCAGGGTGTAGCGATAGATGTTGTCGACGAACAGCAGCACGTCGCGGCCTTCGTCGCGGAACTTCTCGGCGATGGTCAGGCCGGTCAAGGCCACGCGCAGGCGGTTACCGGGAGGCTCGTTCATCTGGCCGTAGACCAGCGCTACCTTGTCGATAACGTTGGACTCGGTCATCTCGTGGTAGAAGTCGTTACCCTCACGGGTCCGCTCACCCACGCCCGCGAACACCGAATAACCACTGTGCTCGGTGGCGATGTTGCGGATCAGCTCCATCATGTTGACGGTCTTGCCCACGCCGGCGCCGCCGAACAGGCCAACCTTGCCGCCCTTGGCAAACGGGCAGACCAGGTCGATGACCTTGATGCCGGTCTCGAGCAGCTCGTTGGAAGCCGCCTGATCCGCATAGCCCGGTGCCTTGCGGTGGATCGGCATGCGCTCCTGCTCGCCGATATCGCCGGCCTCGTCGATCGGGCGACCCAGCACGTCCATGATGCGACCCAGTGTCTCCGTGCCCACCGGCACGGAGATGGCAGCACCGGTGTTGGTGACGTCCATGCCGCGCTTGAGCCCCTCGGTGGAGCCCATGGCGATGGTGCGCACCACGCCGTCGCCCAGCTGCTGCTGGACCTCGAGCACGGTCTCGACATTCGAGACGTTCAGCGCGTCGTAGACCTTGGGAACATTGTCCCGCGGAAACTCTACGTCAATCACCGCGCCGATGATTTGTACGATACGTCCGCTCATCTTGCGATCCTCTAAAAAACCTGCAAATGAAGCCTGTGTGCCGGGAGGGCCTCGCCCTCCCCGGCGCTATACGGCGGCGGCGCCCCCGACGATTTCGGAGATTTCCTGGGTGATGGCGGCCTGGCGAGCCTTGTTGTAGACCATCTCCAGGTCGTCGATCAGTCCGCCGGCGTTGTCGGTGGCGCTCTTCATGGCAATCATCCGCGCCGCCTGCTCGCAGGCGCCATTCTCGACCACCGACTGGTAGACCTGGGATTCGATGAAGCGAACCATCAGACCATCCAGCAGCGCCTTGGCATCCGGCTCGTACAGGTAGTCCCAGCTTCCGGGACGCTTGTGTTCTTCATGATCCGATTCCGCCCCCATGTCCGGGGACAGGGGCAACAGCTGCCTGACCACCGGCTGCTGGGTCATGGTGTTGATGAACTCGTTATACACCACGAACAGCCGATCCAGGCGCCCCTCGTCATAGGCGTCCAGCATGACCTTGACGCTACCGATCAGACCCTCGACCTCGGGCGATTCGCCCAGGCCGCTCTTCGCCGCCACCAGGTTGCCCCCGTAGCTCTTGAAGAAGCCGCTGGCCTTTTTGCCCAGGGCGCAGAAGTCGAGCTCCGCACCATTGTCGCGCCAAGCCTTGGCATCCCTGAGCACGGCCTTGAACAGGTTGACGTTCAGGCCACCGCAAAGGCCGCGATCGGTGGAGACCACGATGTAGCCCACCCGCTGCACCTCACGATCGATCATATAATCGTGCTTGTACTCGGGGTTGGCGTCGGCGATATGGGCAACGACGTTGCGGATCTGACGCGCATAGGGCTGGCCGGCCCTCATCAGGTCCTGGGCCCGGCGCATTTTCGACGCAGCGACCATTTCCATGGCGCTGGTGATCTTCTGCGTGTTCTTGATGCTCCCGATCTGGGTGCGAATCTCTTTTGCAGCTGCCATAGCGATCTACTCCGTTCGTGGCCCTCAGACAGTTCCTGGGCCCGCCCCGAAGGCGGGACGGGCCAGCGGGATTACCAGCTCTGAGTGGCCTTGAACTTCTCGAGACCCGCCTTCAACCCGCTCTGGATCTCGTCGCTGTAGTCGCCGGTCTGGTTGATCTTGTCGAGTAGTTCGGCATGTTCGGACTTCATGTAGTCGTGCAGGGCACGCTCGAAGTCCAGCACCTTGCTCACCTCGATGTCGTCCAGGAAGCCTTCGTTGGCGGCATACAACGTTACGCCCATCTCGGCCACGGACATCGGCGAATACTGCTTCTGCTTCATCAGCTCGGTGACGCGCTGACCATGCTCCAGCTGCTTGCGAGTGGCTTCGTCCAGATCGGAAGCAAACTGGGAGAAGGCCGCCAGCTCGCGGTACTGGGCCAGGGCCAGGCGCACGCCGCCGCCGAGCTTCTTGATGATCTTGGTCTGGGCCGAACCGCCTACGCGAGACACCGAGAGACCGGCGTTGATGGCCGGACGAATACCCGAGTTGAACAGATCGGTCTCGAGGAAGATCTGACCGTCGGTGATGGAGATCACGTTGGTCGGAACGAAGGCGGAAACGTCGCCACCCTGGGTCTCGATGATCGGCAGCGCGGTCAGTGAACCGGTCTTGCCTTTCACTTCGCCGTTGGTGAACTTCTCGACGTAATCCACATTGACCCGTGCCGCACGCTCCAGCAGGCGGGAGTGCAGATAGAAGACGTCACCCGGGTAGGCTTCACGGCCCGGCGGACGACGCAGCAGCAGGGAGACCTGACGATAGGCCACGGCCTGCTTGGACAGGTCATCGTAGACAATCAAGGCGTCTTCGCCGCGGTCGCGGAAGTATTCGCCCATGGTGCAACCGGAGTAGGCGGCGAGGAACTGCATCGGGGCCGGATCGGCAGCGCCGGCGGCGACCACGATGGTGTGCTCCATGGCGCCATGCTCTTCCAGCTTGCGCACCACGTTGGCGATGGTCGACTGCTTCTGGCCGATAGCGACGTAGACGCAGGTGACGTCCTTGCCCTTCTGGTTGATGATGGCGTCGATGGCGATGGCCGACTTGCCGATCTGGCGGTCACCGATGATCAACTCACGCTGGCCGCGGCCGATCGGCACCATGGCGTCGATGGACTTGAAGCCGGTCTGGATCGGCTGGTCGACCGATTGACGCGTGATAACACCAGGAGCGACCTTCTCGACGGCATCGGTCATCTTGGCGTTGATATCGCCCTTGCCATCGATGGGGTTGCCCAGGGCATCCACCACACGGCCTTTCAGTTCGGGGCCCACCGGCACCTCGAGGATACGACCGGTACACTGAGCGGTCATGCCCTCTTCGAGCTGCAGGTAGTCGCCCAGGACCACGGCACCCACGGAGTCGCGCTCGAGGTTGAGCACCATGCCGAAGATGCTGCCGGGGAATTCGATCATCTCACCGAACATCGCTTCCTCGAGGCCGTGAATCTTCACGATGCCGTCGGAGACGCTGACGATGGTGCCCTGATTACGGGCTTCGGATGCGACATCAAGCTTCTTGATCCGCTGCTTGATGATGTCGCTGATCTCGGAAGGATTCAGTTGCTGCATGCCATGTCCCTCAGACTCAGGCGGAAAGGGCTTCAGAGAGGCGGTTCAGTCGACCACGCACCGACCCGTCGATGACGGTATCGCCGGCACGCAGGATGACACCGCCAAGAAGCGTCGGGTCCACCTGAGTGGTAATGGAGATTTCGCGATTCAGGCGCTTCTTCAGCGCACCGGCGAGCTTCTGCTGCTGCTTGTCGTCGAGTTCGAAGGCCGACACCACGGTGACGTCGACGCGCTTGTCATGCTCGGCGCGCAGCCGCTCGAATTGCCCGGCAATGGCCGGCAGGGCCGCCAGGCGACGCTTGTCGCTCAGCGTATCGAGGAAGCGACGCGCCGCGTCGTCTACGCTGGCGTCAGCTACCTCGAGGACCAGGGCCACCTTGCGCTCGTCGTTCAGCTTGGGGCTAGAGAGCAGCTTCTGCACGTCCTGGCTGGCCACGACCATGCCGACCTTGCCCAGCCACTCGGACCAGACATCCAGCGCCTGGTGATCGCGTGCGTACTCGAACGCCGCCTTGGCGTAGGGTCGAGCGACGGTTGACGTTTCCGCCATGGATCACCTCCTCACAGTTCGGCAGCAAGCTTGTCGAGCAGCTTGCGATGGGCCTTCTCGTCGATGGAGGCTTCCAGAACACGCTCGGCACCGGTGACCGCGAGGGTCGACACCTGGGCACGCAGCTCGTCCTTGGCGCGATTGATTTCCTGCTCGATCTCGGCGCGGGCGCTGGTCACCAGGCGTTCGCCTTCGGCACGGGCCTGATCGCGGGCCTCCTCGATCATCTGGGAAGAGCGCTTGTGGGCCTGCTCGAGGATCTGGGAGGCCTGCTCCTTGCTTTCGTGCAGGGTAGCTTCCGCCTTTTCCTGGGCAAGCTCGAGGTCACGAGAGGCACGGCTGGCCGCGTCGAGACCATCGGCGATCCTCTTCTGACGCTCGTGGAGCGCACTGCTGATCGGAGGCCACACATATTTTATGCTAAACCAGACAAAGATCGCGAAGGCGATCGTCTGCCCGATAAGCGTCATGTTGATATTCACAGGGAGGTACCTCTGACTGATTCGTGGCGACCGGTAACAAGCAAACCGAGCGCTAAGCGCTCGGTCCTGTCATTATCCGGCGACGACGAAGATCAGGTACATCGCGATACCAACACCGATCATCGGCACGGCGTCGAGCAGACCCGCCATGATGAAGGTCTTGGTTTGCAGCTGGTCGCCCAGCTCCGGCTGACGAGCGGTGGACTCGAGCAGCTTGCCGCCCAGCAGGGCGAAGCCAATACCGGTAGCCAGAGCGCCCAGACCGATGATGATGGCAGCAGCAATGTAGACCATTTCCATGATAGTACTCCTGATTTCAAGTTTTGGTTCAAGGGGTTACGGGTTAATGGAGTTGCAAGCGTTGCGGGGTTCTCAGTGGTGCTCGTGCGCGGCGCTCAGGTACACGATGGACAGCACCGTGAAGATGAAGGCCTGCAGAGTCACTACCAGGATGTGGAAGATCGCCCATGGCACGTCCAGCAGCCAGATGGCCCAGAAGGGCAGCAGTGCGATCAGAATGAAGATCACCTCGCCGGCGAACATGTTGCCGAAGAGTCGCAGACCGAGGCCCAGAGGCTTGACGAGCAGGCCGATGACCTCGAGAACCAGGTTGAACGGAATCAGCGACCAGTGGTTGAAGGGCGTCAGCGAGAGCTCCTTGGCGAAGCCACCGGCCCCCTTGACCTTGATGCTGTAGAAGATAATCAGGAAGAACACGCCCAGCGCCATGCCGAGGGTAGCGTTGGGGTCGGTGGTCGGCACAATCTTCATGTACTCGACCCCCAGGCGAGCGAAGAGCTCGGGGAAGTAGTCGACCGGAATGATCTTCAGGCTGTTCATCAGCAGGATCCACATGAACAGCGTCAGCGCCAGCGGGGCAATGACCGGATTCCTGCCTTGAAAGGCGGAACGAGTCAGGTTTTCGATGAACTCGACGACCATCTCGACGCCATTCTGCAGTCCGCCCGGCACCCCGGTGGTCGCCATCTTGCCGGCCTTGCGGAACAACCAGATGAACAGCATCCCCATGGCGATGGACCAGCCCATGGTATCCAGGTGGATCGCCCAGAAGCCCATTTCGGTGGCCTCGGCGGACGTGCTGGCCAGGGACCATCCGTTCTGGGGATGATAGCCGAAGGTCAGGTTCTGGAGGTGGTGCTGTATGTAATACGTCGCCGTGACTTCATTACCTGCTGCCATGCGGTGCTTACCTCGGTTCAGGGGGTCGGCCGCTCAAGCAGCAGCCAGGGAGCCAGCCAATGCATGAGTTGAGCCGCCACATATGCGCTGAAGAAAAAAATCGGGTTTGAAGGGGGTACTGTGACGAACACCATCACGAACAGTGCCACCGTCAAACCGAACTTTCCCGCCTCTGCGCGGTAAAAATTCACGACATATTGCCTTGCTTGCCTGCCACCACGGATGCCGGCAAGTCGCCAGACGAAATAACCCTGGGGAATCAGGCAAACCAGTCCTCCGGTCAGCGCAGACAGCATCGCTGCGCTTCCTGAAATTCCCCCCGCCACTAGGGTCACCGCCAGAACCATCAGTCCCTGCACCACCAGCAGGCGACGAAAGGACGGTCGCCACCGGGCAGCAGACGTACTGCGCTTGTTAACGATTCCGTTGCCCACCTTAGTTTACCCCCCCGCCCGCATCCCGAAGGGCGCAGGTAAACCATCGCGGATTATAGGGAAGCCCCCCCGGGCCTTCAACCGACGTCATACCTATTTGGGGCCCATAGCGGTCACCTTTCGACCAAAGGTGCAGATATTTTCGACAATCAACGCAATGCCGCACCGTTACTGGATATGCTCGAGAATGCCGTCGAGCTCGTCGAGGCTGGTGTAGCGAATGGTCAGCCGTCCCTTGCCCCCGCGGCCGTGCTGAATCTTCACCGGCGCACCGAGCAGCTCACCCAGCCGGGTCTCGAGACGAGCCACATCGGGGCTTGCTGTCGGCTTGTCGGCCTTCTTCGGTTCCCCGGCGACGAGGCGCTTCACCAGCGCCTCGGTGTCGCGAACGGTGAGGTCCTTGTTGACCACCTCGTGAGCCGCCTTGCGCTGTTTTGCGCCGGAGAGCGCCAGCAGCGCCCGGGCGTGGCCCATATCCAGGTCGCCGCGCTCCAGCAGGGTCTGCACCTCGGGGTCCAGCGCCAGCAGCCGCAGCAGGTTGGCCACCTGGGCCCGGGACCGGCCCACGGCGTCGGCGACCTGCTGCTGGGTCAGCTCGAACTCCTCCAGCAGGCGCTTCAGCGCCATGGCCTCCTCCACCGGATTGAGGTTCTCCCGCTGGATGTTCTCGATCAGGGCCAGGGCCAGGGCCACCTCGTCACTGACCTCGCGGATCACCGCGGGAATCACGTCGAGCTCGGCCAGCTGGGCGGCCCGCCAACGACGCTCGCCGGCGATGATCTCGTAGCGATCCTCGCCAGCGGGACGAACCACGATGGGCTGCATCACCCCCTGAGCGCGGATCGAGTCGGCCAACTCCTCCAGGGCCTCGGGTTGAATGTCCCGGCGCGGCTGGTACTTGCCGCGGGTGAGCTGGCCCAGCGGCAGGCGCTCGAGGCGATCTTCCGCATCCGGCGCGGTGGCCGGTGGCACGGCATCATCCACCACGACACCTACCTCGGGAAGGTCGAGGCTCTCGCGGCGGCGAGCGCCGGCCCCGATCAAGGCATCCAGTCCAAGTCCCAGAGCGCGTTTACGCGTCATCGACACTCCCTCATCACAGCGGTTACGGCATGGGCGCGCCACGCTATCATCACAGCGATAGCCGACGGATCAGTTCCTTGGCCAGCACCCGGTGGGCCTGGCTGCCCCGCGAGAAGCGGGCGTACTTGGTCACTGGCAGGCCGTGGCTGGGCGCCTCGGCGACCCGTACGTTGCGCGGGATGGTGGCCTTGAGCAGGGTATCGCCGAAATAGTCACGCAGCTGCTTGGTGACATCCCGTGTCAGGCTGTTGCGGGCATCGAACATGGTACGCAGGATGCCATAGACCTCGAGTCCCGGGTTCACGTTGTCCTTGATCTGCTCGACGGTGTCGAGCAGGGCCGAGAGGCCCTCCAGGGCGTAGAACTCGCACTGCAGCGGGATCAGCACGCCGTTGGCGGCGGTCAGGGCGTTGACGGTGAGCATGTTCAGCGACGGCGGGCAATCGATCAGCACCACGTCATATTCGCCAGCCACATCGCCAAGCGCACGGTCCAGACAGCGCTCACGACCAACCTCACGATCGAGCAGCGCCACCTCCGCGGCGGTGAGGTCGCCGTTACCCGGCAGCAGGGTGTAGCCGGCCACGGGGCAATCGAGAATCACCTCCGCAGCGGTGCGATCGCCCAACAGCACGTCCAACACACTGCCCTCGAGCTCGTGCTTGTCCACCCCGCTGCCCATGGTGGCATGGCCCTGGGGGTCGAGATCCACCAGCAGCACGCGGCGATCCAGGGCCGCCAGGCTGGCGGCGAGGTTGACCGCGGTGGTGGTCTTGCCGACACCACCCTTCTGGTTGGTCAAGGCGATGATCTTGGTCACGGGCAACTCCCTTGCTGGGAAACGCGGGTTGTCATGGGCGCGAGCCATCTTCCTGGCGCTCGAGGACCACCAGCAGCCGACTGCCGACGTCGAAGGGCACCTCCAGAGGGTGCCGGGCCACCGGCGCCACGCCGGCCGGCACGCCGGCCAGTTCGTCCTCCACGGCGGGACCCTTCATGGCCAGCCACTGGCCGCCGGGGGCCACCAGCGGCAGCGTCAGGGAGACGAAGTCGCCGAGGCTGGCGAAGGCCCGGGAGATCACCTGGTCGAAGTGCCCCTCGCAGGCCTCGACCCGCATCTGCATCGGAGTCACGTTGGTCAGGCCCAGCTCCATCACCGTCTGGCGCTGAAAGCGCACCTTCTTGCCGTTGCTGTCGAGCAAGCTCACGGCAAGCTCAGGCCTGAGGATCGCCAGCACCAGGCCGGGAAAGCCCGCTCCGGCGCCCACGTCCAGCAGGGTCGGTCCCTTGACGAAAGGCAGCACAGAGGCGCTGTCCAGCAGGTGGCGAGCCACCATCTCCTCGGGCGAGCGTACCGCGGTGAGGTTATAGGCGCGGTTCCACTTGTGCAACAGGCCGACCAGCGCCAGCAGGCGTCGACGCTGCTCGGCATCCACGGCGATCCCCAGCCGCTCGAACCCCTGGTCGAGGCGTGCCTCGACCGTCGGATCCACTACCGTCATGTGCTGGCCGCCTTCTGGTCGTCGAGCAGGTGACGCTTCTTGAGATGAATCAGCAGGATCGATACCGCCGCCGGGGTCACTCCCGAGATCCTCGAGGCCTGGGCCAGGGTCTCGGGACGCGCCTCGGCGAGCTTCTGGCGGATCTCGTGGGAGAGCCCCTCGACCCGCGCATAGTCCAGATCCGTCGGCAACGATGTGGCCTCGTGGCGCTTGAGCTTGGCGATCTCGTCCTGCTGGCGGTCGATGTAGCCCTGGTACTTGGCCTGGATCTGCACCTGCTCGGCCACGCTGTCATCGGCCACCGCCTCCCCCTCGATGCCGGGCAGGTCGGCCAGATCGGCGTAGCCGAGCTCCGGGCGCCTGAGCAGGTCCATCAGGCTGTACTCCCGGGCAAGCGGCTTGCCGGTCTTCACGGCTACCGACTCGGCGGCCGCGGTGCCGGGCTGCACCCAGCAGGCCTTGAGTCGCGCGCGCTCGCGCTCGATGGCCTCGCGCTTCTCGCTGAAGACGGCCCAGCGGACGTCGTCCACCAGCCCCAGCTCGCGACCGGCCTCGGTGAGACGCAGGTCGGCGTTGTCCTCGCGCAGCAGCAGGCGGTATTCGGCCCGCGAGGTGAACATGCGATAGGGCTCCTTGGTGCCCAGGGTGATCAGGTCATCGACCAGCACACCCAGGTAGGCCTCGTCACGCCGTGGATGCCAGGCGTCTTGGCCCCTGGCGCGGCGGGCAGCATTGAGTCCGGCCAGCAGTCCCTGGGCACCGGCTTCTTCGTAGCCGGTGGTGCCGTTGATCTGACCGGCGAAGAACAGGTTGTGGATGAATTTCGTTTCCAGCGAGTGCCTGAGATCCCGCGGGTCGAAGAAGTCGTACTCGATGGCGTAGCCGGGCCGGGTGATATGAGCGTTTTCCAGGCCCCGGATCGAGCGCACCACCTGCAGCTGCACGTCGAAGGGCAGCGATGTGGAGATGCCGTTGGGGTAGAGCTCGTGGGTATTCAGGCCCTCGGGCTCGATGAAGATCTGGTGGCTCGCCTTGTCGGCGAAGCGGTGGACCTTGTCCTCGATAGAGGGGCAGTAGCGCGGGCCCACACCCTCGATGACCCCGGAGTACATCGGCGAGCGGTCGAGGTTGGCGAAGATGATCTCGTGGGTGCGCTCATTGGTGTGGGCGATATGGCAACTCACCTGGCGCGGGTGCTGTTCGCGACTACCCAGGAAGGACATCACCGGGGTGGGGGTGTCGCCGGGCTGCTCCTCGAGTCGCGAGAAGTCGAGGCCACGGGCATCCAGGCGCGGCGGCGTGCCGGTCTTGAGTCGATCGACCCGGAACGGCAGGGCCCGCAGGCGCTCGGCGAGGCGGTTGGAGGGCGGATCGCCGGCGCGTCCGCCGCGGCTCTGCTCGAGGCCGATATGGATCACCCCACCGAGGAAGGTGCCGGTGCACAGCACCACGGTCTCGGCGTGGAAGCGGATACCGGTCTCGGTGATAACGCCCCGAACGGTGTCGTTATCCACGATCAGATCGCCTGCAGCTTGCTGGAACAGCGTCAGGTTGGGCTGGCTCTCCAGCATGTCGCGAATCGCTGCCTTGTAGCGGATCCGGTCTGCCTGGGCGCGGGTAGCCCTCACCGCAGGCCCCTTGCGGGCATTGAGCACGCGGAACTGGATGCCGCCAAGGTCGGTTGCCTTCGCCATGGCACCGCCCAGTGCATCGATCTCCTTGACCAGATGGCTCTTGCCGATCCCGCCGATGGCGGGATTGCAGGACATCTGGCCCAGGGTCTCGATGTTGTGGGTCAGCAGCAGGGTCTGACAGCCCATGCGAGCGGAGGCCAGGGCGGCTTCGGTTCCCGCATGGCCACCGCCGATGACGATGACGTCAAAGCGGTCGGGGTAATCCAAGGTGCACCTCGTTGGCGCCGCGGCGCCGTCTTCCAGTCAGGGGATGAAATCAGGCCGGGAGTATAAACCCCCTGTGGGTAATCGTCAGGGTTTTCCACACCGCCTTCGCCTTGGCTCCTCTCGTTCTAACATTAAATATCAATATATATAGAGAGAAGTTCTATTGTGGTAGTAACTACTGGTGTGGACAAAATCCGTGGATAACGATTGGAACACTTTCCTTTTCAGTAGGATACATTGTTGACCGAAAGCGGGAAAAGAGGGTGACTGCCTGCGTACAGGGTGGCAGGAGCCTGTGGATGAAAGGTCGACTTGTTCACAGACCCAATACTGCACTGCTTGTCCACCGACGGCTACCGGGCTTGTGCCCGCGGCTGTGAACAACCATAGGTGTTGTCCCCAAACCCCTCTAGCAAGGGGGTGACAGATGGAAATCCCGCCACCGGAAAAATTTCTATCCACAGGAAAAAAAAGGCCCTGCCGCGGTCGACAGAGCCTTTTTTCACGCGTCGAGGGGGGGCGATATCAGTGCTTGAGCACCCGGGCCAGGAAGCTGCGGGTGCGTTCATCGGTGGGGCGATCGAAGATCTGCTCCGGTGGCGCCTGCTCGGCGATCTCCCCCTGGTGGATGTAGATCACTCGGTCGGCCACTTCCCGGGCGAAGCCCATCTCGTGGGTGACGATGATCATGGTCATGCCCTCTCGTGCCAGCTCGCGCATGGCATCGAGCACCTCGCCGATCATCTCCGGGTCCAGTGCCGAGGTGGGCTCATCGAAGAGCATCAGCCGAGGTTCCATGGCCAGGGCGCGGGCCAGGGCGACGCGCTGTTGCTGACCGCCGGAGAGCTGGTTGGGGTGCTTGGCGGCTTGATCGCTGATGCCGACCCTCGCCAGCAGCCGTTCGGCGGTCTCCATGGCGTCGGCGCGGCTCCAGCCGCGCACCTTCATGGGCGCCAGGATGACGTTGTCCAGCACGCTGAGATGGGGAAAGAGGTTGAACTGCTGAAAGACCATGCCGACCTCGGTGCGGATCTTCTGCAGCGCGCGTGCGCTCTTCCCGTGGGGCGTGAGCTCGTTGCCGTCCACATCGATATGGCCGTCCTGGAACTCTTCCAGGCCGTTGATGCAGCGGATCAGCGTCGACTTGCCGGAGCCGCTGGCGCCGATGATCACCACCACCTCGCCGGAGCTGACCTCGAGGTCGATCTCCTTGAGCACGTGCAGGCTTCCGAAGTGCTTGTTGACCTTCTCCATCAGCACGATGGGAGCGGTCGCGTTCTCGTTCTGTGTCATGGGTGGGCTCCCCTTGCTCATTGTTGACCCCTTCACTGGCCGACCAGGCCGCGGCGCTCGAGTTGGCGCAGCAGCAGCGATAGGCTCCAGGTGATGGCCAGGTACATCAGCGCCACCATGAAGTAGACCTCCAGGGCGGTGAAGGTGGTGGCGATGTAGATCTGCCCCTGCCGAACCAGTTCGCCCACGCCGATCACCGAGAACAGGGACGTGTCCTTGATGCTGATGATGCCTTGGTTGCCCAGCGGTGGAATCATGCGTCGGAAGGCCTGGGGCCAGATCACGTAGCGGAAGGCCTGGGTGCGGGAGAGCCCCAGCGACAGGGAGGCCTCGCGCTGGCCACGTTCGATGGACTGCACGCCGCCGCGGACCACTTCCGAGATGTAGGCGCCGGAGTTGACCGCGATGGCAGCGATGCCGGCGGTCAGGGCATTGATGGGGCTACCCAGCAGCTGAGGTAGGCCATAGAAGATGAACAGCACCTGCACCAGGATGGGGGTGCCTCGGAACACTTCGACGTAGACGACCGCTGGCCAGCGCACGAGGCGCGAAGGACTGATGCGCATCAGTCCGAAGATGATGCCGATGATGAATCCGATGGACAGTCCACCGAAGGAGATCAGCAGGGTCCAGGGAATGCCCGGCAGCAGGTGAGGGATGGAGCGGAACGCCGCCGCCCAGTCAAATTGAAAGGTCACTTCCACGGGCGTTTCTCCGGGATGGCTGGAAACGAGGCGGGGCCGGGAGGTGTTACCGCCCGGCCCCGCTGGTCAGCTCGCCGTGTCATGTCGACGAGAGTTCAGGGCGGCTCAGCTCACTCTTCCGAGGGGGCCTCGTCCGAGGGGGCCTCGCCGAACCATTTCTCGTAGATCTCGGCGTAGGTGCCGTCCTCGCGCATCTCGGCCAGGGCCTCGTTGACCGGCTCGACCCACTCGCTGCCCTTGTGGAAGACGATGCCGTACTGCTGGCCCGCATAGAGGGGCCCGACGACCTTGGTACGCCCCTCGCCTCGGGTCTGGGAGAAGTAGGCGACGTTGGGAGCATCATAGAAGGCGGCGTCGACGTTGCGGCCGAGCAGTGCCATGTACATGTCGCTGTTGCCCGGGTAGGGGGTGATGTCGGCGCTGTCGCCGAGGTTCTCCTGGAGGAAGTCGTAGCTGGTGGAGCCAATACGCGTGGCCACGGACATGCCCTCGAGGTCCTCGATGGCCTCGACGCTGTCGTTGTCGGCACGCACGATGATCCGCAGGCCGGAGTCGTAGTAGGGGTCCGAGAAGTCGACGATCTGAGCGCGCTCCTCGGTGATGGTCACGCCGGCGACGGCGATCTCCTGACTGCCGGTCTGCACCGCCGGGATGATGCCGGCGAACTCCATGGTGGTGAGGTTGATCTCGAAGCCGGCGCGCTCGGCAAGCTCGTTGATCATGTCCATGTCGAACCCGATCATCTCGCCGGTCTCGGGGTCGAGCATCTCGAAGGGCACGAAGCTGGGATCGGTGACCACGTTGACGATCGGCGTATCGGCCAGTGTGGAACCGGCCACGCCAAGGCCCATCGCCAGAGCGGCGGCCAGTGTGGTTTGCTTCAGGAAGGGTGAAGCGGAAGCGGATCTTGTCATGAGGTTCCCCATTATCGAGTCTTTTCTGGTAGGTCTCGCCTATTCAACCTTGGCGAGAATGCTCCAGAGCGTCAAGTTGGGGACTTTCACGGTGGTTTACACCATGAAGGAGGCGCCACAGCCGCAGGTGGTGGTGGCGTTGGGGTTCTGGACCAGGAAGCGGGCGCCAGCGAGGCCCTCCTCGAAGTCCACGGTGGAGCCCACCAGATACTGGTAGGAGAGTGGGTCGACCACCAGGGCGACGTCGCCGAATTCGATGACGGTGTCATCCTCGGCGACCTCATCGGCGAAGTCGAAGCCGTACTGGAAGCCCGAGCAGCCGCCACCGGTCACGTAGACCCGCAGCTTCAGCTGGCTGTTGCCCTCCTCCTCGACCAGCGACCGGAGTCGTGCCCGGGCGCTGTCGGACAGCAGGAGGGGGGTGGGAACAAAGGATTCGGCACCGCTCATGGAGAGCTCCCTCGAGGGAAATGGAGGATTCAACCTGTCATTATCCGCAACCCCCAGCAAAAGGGTCAACTTTTGCGGGGGACTGTCGCCGTGAGGGCGTCAGGGCATCAGCGCCGGAGCGGCGAGGCCGGCGTTCTCGGCGAAGCCGAACATCAGGTTGAGGTTCTGGATCGCCTGGCCGGAGGCGCCCTTGACCAGGTTGTCGATCACCGATAGCACCACCACGGTATCGCCGTTGCCGGGCCGGTGCACGGCGAGGCGGCAGACGTTGGCGCCCTTGACGCTGCGGGTCTCCGGGTGGCTGCCGGCGGGCATTACGTCGACGAAGGGCTCGTCCGCGAAGCGCTGCTCGAAGCGCGCCTGCAGGTCGCCCGGTTCACCGGTGAGTCGTCCATAGAGGGTGGCGTGGATGCCGCGGATCATCGGCGTCAGGTGGGGCACGAAGGTGAGCCCCACCGGGCGGCCGGCGGCATCCGTCAGGCCCTGACGAATCTCCGGCAGGTGGCGGTGGCCGGGGGCACCGTAGGCCTTCATGGACTCGCTGGCCTCGGCCATCAATGAGGGCACCTTGGCCCCGCGGCCGGCGCCGGTGACGCCCGACTTGCAGTCGGCGATGACGTGACCGGTGTCGATCAGCCCCGCCTCGAGCAGCGGCAGCAGGCCGAGTTGCACGGCGGTGGGGTAGCAGCCGGGCACCGCGATCAGCCGGGCCTGGCGAATCCTGTCGCGGTTGACCTCGGGCAGGCCGTAGACCGCCTCATTCAGCAGCGCGGGGGCGCCGTGGGGCTGGCCGTACCACTCTGCCCACTCCTCGGCGTCGCGCAGGCGGAAGTCGGCGGAGAGGTCGATGACCCGGGTGCCGCGCTCGAGCAGCTCGCCGGCCAGGGCGTGGGCCACCCCATGGGGGGTCGCGAAGAACACCGCGTCGCAGGCGCCGAGGCGGTCGGCATCCGGCTCGCTGAAGGTGAGGGCGTCATAGTGGCCGCGCAGGTTGGGGTACATCTCGGCGACCCCCATACCGGCCTCGGAGCGGGAGGTAATCGCCTCCACCTCGACCTCGGGGTGCTGGGCCAGCAGCCTGAGCAGTTCGACGCCGGTGTACCCGGTGCCGCCGACGATTCCGACCTTGATCACGTTGCACTCCTTCCGTTTGGCCTGACGCTGGGCGCTCTGATGATGGATATGATACACAAGAGGCAGGGGCCGACCCAGCCGGCCCTGTCACTGGCCGAACAGGAATTTCGCCGTGCCGCGTTTCTCACTGCCGGACCTCAGCCTGGAGGGCTTCCGCCAGCGCCTGGCCAGCGTCGACGCCCTGCCCCAGCTCTGCGTGTTGGGGGTGGTATCGGGGCTGATCACGGGCGGCCTCATGGTCGGCTTCCGGTTGCTGATCGACCTCGGCGCGCTGGCCTTCATGCCCGGCGGTGACCACGAGGCCTTCGAGGGACTCTCGCCCCTGATGCGTTCCCTGCTGCCGATCCTGGCGGTCACCATCGTCGGGGTGCTGCTGTGGCGACAGCCCGAGAAGGCTCGCAAGATGGGTGTCGGCCATGTGATGGAACGGCTGACCTACCATCAAGGCCGCTTCCCGCTGCGGAACTGGCTCAATCAATGGTGGGTTGGCGTGGTCACGGTGCTCGGTGGGCTTTCTGCCGGCCGCGAGGGCCCGGCGATTCATCTCGGTGCGGCCGCCTCCAGTGGCCTCGGTCAGCAGCTGCGGCTGCCCCACAACAGCCTGCGGGTGCTGGTCGCCTGCGGCACCGCCGCGGGTATCTCCGCCTCTTTCAATACGCCCATCGCCGGGGTCATCTTCGCCATGGAGGTGGTGATGATGGAGTACACCATCGCCGGTTTCATGCCGGTGATCCTGGCCTCTACCATGGGCGCCGTGGTGGCTCAGCTGGTCTACGGCACCGAGCCGGCCTTCCAGGTGCCCACGGTGAGTCTCGGCTCATTCTCCAACCTGCCCTGGCTGGTGGTGACAGCGCTGGTGATCGGCCTGCTGGCGGGGCTCTTCATCCACGTGGCGAGAAGCGACTGGATCAAGGGGATGCCGGTTTGGCTGCGCCTGGGGCTGGTGGCAGTGGCCACTGCCTTGGTGGCCTGGTGGTACCCCGAAGTGCAGGGCATCGGCTATGACAGCCTGGAAGCATCGCTGACCGGGGACCTGGCGGTGGACGTGCTGCTGGCGTTGGTCGTGGCCAAACTGCTGCTCACGGCGCTGACCGTGGCCAGCGGCATTCCCATCGGCATCATCGGCCCGGTACTGGTGGTCGGTGCGGCGGCGGGGGGGCTGATGGGGCTGCTCGGCGGCTGGATCTGGCCTGCGCGGGGCGCGGATCCGGGGATCTATGCCATGCTCGGCATGGCGGCGATGATGGGCGCGGTGCTGCAGGCACCGCTGGCGGCGCTGATGGCCCTGCTGGAGCTGACCCACAACCCCAACATCATCCTGCCCGGTATGCTGGCGGTGGTGGTCTCCTGCCTGACCTCCCGACAGCTGTGCCGCTGCGATGGCTTCTTCATCAGCGCGACCCGTCACGGCCTGCACCCGCTGCAGCAGCCGCTGATGCAGGCGCTCTCGAGGGTCTCGGTGCCGGCGGTGATGGAGCGAAGCCTGGAGCGTACGCCGCGCATGGTGACCCGTGAGCGAGCGCGGGCGCTGCTGGCGCGCAACCCGATCTGGATCCTGATCGAACGCTCCAGCGACGACAAGCCGACCCTGGCGCTCAAGGCCGCCGACCTGGCGCGCTGGCTGATGGCGCCTGTGCCCGAGAAGCAGGCCAACGAAGAGGCACGAGAGCAGGAAGAAGAAACGCTGATCGACCTGCTGGAGATTCCCGGCCTGCGCCTGGAGCTGGCGCCCATTCATCTTCAGGCGACGCTCTCCGAGGCCTTCGACCGCCTCAACGACCAGGCGGTAGATGCCCTCTACGTGGAACACGGCAACCGCCCGAAACAGAAGCGGATTTCCGGTATCATCACGCGGGGCGCCATCGAGCGGTATTATTCCTTCAAGGACTAGTCCTTCGGGGGTTAGTTCGTCGTTTAGGAACCAGTACCGACACCCACGGCGCTCGCGCCCTTTCCGCCACTCTCCCACGAGGAGCCTGCATGTATCTGTGGATCAAGGCCCTGCACCTGATCGCCATGGTGACCTGGTTCGCCGCCCTCTTCTATCTGCCACGCCTCTACGTCTATCACGCCATGGCGCGTGACCGCGGCGAGCAGCAGGCGATCGACCATTTCCTGGTCATGGAGCGCAAGCTCTACCGGGGGATCATGACCCCCTCGATGATCGCCGTGCTGGGATTCGGCGGTTGGATGCTCTATCTGATGCCCTTCTGGCTCAGCCAGGGCTGGCTGCACGCCAAGCTTCTGCTGGTGCTGGTGCTGGTGGCCTACCACCATGTCTGCCTGATCTATCTCAAGCAGCTGCGCGACGGGCGCTGCACGAAGAGCCATGTGTTCTTCCGCTGGTTCAACGAGCTGCCGGTGATCGCCCTGCTGATCATCATCTTCCTCGCCGTGCTCAAGCCGTTCTGATGGCGATGAGCGACAAGGTGACGCCACACCTGCCGGTGGTGCTGGTGCTGGCAGGCCACGACCCCACCGGAGGCGCCGGGCTGATGGCCGATGCGGAGGCGATCGCCGCCTGCGGCGGCTGGGCCCTGACCATTCCCACGGCACTGACGGTCCAGAACTGCCGTGACGTCCAGGCGGTGGTGCCCTGCGATCCGGATACCATGCGCGCCGCCGCCGCGGCGCTGGATGACTTCGAGATCGCTGCCATCAAGGTGGGCCTGGTGGCCGATCTGGCCACCCTGGATGCGGTGACCGATATCGTGCGGCGTTTTCCCGGCGTGCCGGTGGTGGTGGACCCGGTGCTCAGGGCCGGTGGTGGACAAGAGTTGTCCACAGCCGAGCTGGCGGATGCGTTCCGCGAGCGGCTGCTGCCACTGGTGGATATCCTGACGCCCAATCGTGACGAACTGGCCCGGCTCTCCGCCCAGGCCGACGAGGAAACCGAGCGGGTGGTGGAACTCATGACCCTGGGCTGCCAGGCGGTGCTGGTCACTGGTACTGATACACCGGCTGCCGGCACTCCGGGGGACCGCGTGGCCCACACCTTGCACACGCCTGATCAGAGTCGCCAATGGAGCTGGCCCCGCCTCGCGGGCCGCTACCACGGCTCCGGCTGTACCCTGGCCGCAGCCCTGGCGGCGAGACTGGCGGCCGGTGAGTCGCTGGTGGTCGCCTGCGAGCAGGCCCAGGCCTTTACCTGGCAGGCCCTGGCTCACGCCTGGCAACCTGGCACCGGGCAGGCGCTGCCGCGTCGCCTGTGGCGACTGCCCGTGACGCCGGTCAAGGGAGTGGACGAGGCGGCATCTCAGGGTTGAGCCGAAGGCTGGCCATCCCCTGCTCGAACGCAGAGAATGGGGGGCAGTCGGGTGGCCATGATCAGGTTATCCAGTGAATTATCCACAGCTTTCGAGGACGAGACATACCATGACCACATCCGCCGAACTCTTCGAACGGGCCTGCCTCCATATTCCCGGTGGCGTCAACTCGCCGGTGCGCGCCTTCAAGGGGATGCAGCGTCCACCGGTGTTCATGGAGCGCGCCCGGGGCGCCTACCTGTTCGATGTAGAGGGCAAGTGCTATGTCGACTATGTGGGCTCCTGGGGGCCGATGATCACCGGCCACGCTGACCCGGACGTCCTGGGAGCAGTGCGAGAGCGGCTGGACAATGGGCTATCGTTCGGCACCCCCACGGCTATCGAAACCACCATGGCGGACCTGATCTGCGAGATGATCCCCTCCATGGAGATGGTGCGCATGACCAGCTCCGGCACCGAAGCCACCATGTCGGCGATACGCCTGGCCCGCGGGGTCACCGGCCGCGACAAGATCGTCAAGTTCGAGGGCAACTACCATGGGCACTCCGATTCGCTACTGGTCAAGGCGGGCTCCGGTGCCCTGACCCATGGTGAGCCCAGCTCCCCCGGCGTGCCGGCCTCCCTGGCCGAGCACACCGTGACCCTGCCCTACAACGACATCGATGCCGTGGAGCAGTGTTTCGAGGAGATCGGTGACCAGATCGCCTGCATCATCGTCGAGCCGGTGGCCGGCAACATGAACTGCATCCCGCCCCAACCGGGCTTCCTGGAGAGCCTGCGGCGTGCCTGTGACGCCCACGACAGCGTGCTGATCTTCGACGAGGTGATGACCGGCTTCCGGGTGGCCCTGGGCGGTGCCCAGGCCCACTACGGCATCCATCCGGACCTCACCTGCCTGGGCAAGATCGTCGGCGGCGGCATGCCGGTGGGCGCCTTCGGCGGCAGCGAGACGATCATGTCCAACATCTCCCCGCTGGGCCCGGTCTATCAAGCGGGCACGCTCTCCGGTAACCCGCTGGCCATGGCGGCCGGCATCGCACTCCTCACCAAACTGCGCGAGCCCGGCTTTCATGATGCCCTGGCCCAGCGGGTCGAGACCCTCTGCCACGGTCTCCGGGAGCGTGCCGAGGCCGCCGGCGTGGAGATGATCACCCAGCACGTGGGCGGCATGTTCGGCCTCTTCTTCACTAGCCAGAGTCGCGTCGACAACTTCGCCCAGGCCACCGCCTGCGATGGCGATGCCTTCCGGCGCTTCTTCACCGCCATGCTGGATGAAGGCGTCTACCTGGCCCCCTCGGCCTATGAGGCGGGATTCATGTCCAGTGCCCATGCACCGGAGGATATCCAGCGCACCCTGGATGCCGCCGAGAAGGCCTTCGTGGCCATGCAGCAGGCCTGAGGCCACCGACCACAGCCACGACGTTATCCACCACACTGTTTCTCACCACACCATCAGGAGACTCGTGATGCCTCACTCCTCCGCTGTGCCCCCCGGGTCCTGTGATGCCAACGAGAGCCTGGAATCGCTGGTGGATGCCCTGGTGGGCTACCACCGCCTACCCCAGGCCGCCGCGATGGACGGCGACCCCACCCGGCCACTGGCGGAGATGGCACGGGAGGAGCTGGCGGCCATCCGTGGAGGCCTGCTGGACGAGGAGGAGTGCCTGCGGCTCGATCAGCTCGGCGAGTGGCTGGAGCAGGACCTGGTGCGCCTCAAGCCGCTGCTTGAGGAGCGGCGCGAGCGCCTGGTGACCAGCTGGGCGCTTGCCCATCCGGACAGCCGCCTGTGCCACGAGGGGAGGACCCTGCTGGCCAACGCCATCGGCCGTGATCTCGGGGCTCCCGGCAGTGAACTGCCGGCGGATCCCGCCAGCGATCTGGCGGCTCTGCTGGTGGGGCTGGAGGCACGCGGGGAGTCCGCGCTGACGCGCCTGGCGCTGGACCGCTACTTGCGCCTGTCGGGGGACTACCCCCAGGCTCGGCTGCTCTCCCTGTTCGGCACCTGCCATGCGCTGAGCGGCGCCCGGCGGTCCCTGCAGCGGCGTCCGGCAGCCGGGCAGGACCCGGAGCACCCGGCCAGGCTGGCGGAGAGCATGGCAGAGTGCCGACACTTCTTGGCGTTGGCCGAGCGCATAGCCGAGTTCCGTTTTCCGCCGCTGGTGATCGCCGTGGGCGTGTCCGGCAGTGGCAAGAGCCGCTTCACTTCGGGGCTGGTCAGCCGGCTGGGAGCGATCCGCGTCTGCTCGGATGCGGAGCGGCGGCGGCTCCACGATCTGCCTCAGGAGAAGGCCTATCCACAGGCGCCGGCGGTGCCGCCGGCTGTGGATATCTTCAGTGAGGCCGCCACCGAGCGAACCTACCATCAGCTGGCGAGCTATGCGGGAATCCTGCTCGATGCCGGTATTCCGGCCTGTGTGGACGCCGCCTGCCTGAAACGCTGGCAGCGCGACCTGCTTCGCCAGCAGGCCGAGGCCCGCGGCCTGCCCTGTCTGGTGGTCAGCTTCGAGGCCGATGAGGCCACGCTCAGGCGGCGCATCGAGAAGCGCGCCCGCCGTCAGGATGTGGAGGTGGCCGACAGCCTGGTGCTACTCGACCATCAGCTAGCCGAGCTGGAGCCTTTCGGTGACGAGGAGCGCCTTCACCTGTTGCATCTCGATACCACCGCGGACAACGCCGCGGAGACGCTGGTCGACCTCATCGAGGAGCACGTGAAGCTGGTCTGAGGTGCTGCGTGGGTTCAGTCCTGGCCTTTGGTATGCCCGACCGGTCGTCGTGGGTGATTCTTATCGGGCGGGGGCGGCACGCCCAGGTTATGGCGTGCCCAGTTGACGGCCTGGATGCGGTTGTGGACATCGATCTTCCGGAAGATGTTGTAGAGATGTGACTTGACGGTGTGCTCGCTGACGAAGAGTCGGTCGGCGATCTCACCGTTTGAGGCACCCGAGCCAAGCAAGCCGATGATCTCCAACTCGCGGTGGGTGAGCCCGCAGACGGGCCGGTAGGAGTTGAGCTGCTGGCGCCGAAGGAAGGAGATCATGCGGGTCATCAGCGATCGCGACATCCAAAGCTCACCGGCCATCAGTGCCTGCAGTCCCTTGCAGATCATCTCCAGGCTGTCACTGCGGTAGAAGACACCCTGCAGGTGGAGAGCCGAGAGGGTCTGTATCGCGTGGTCCTCGTCCTTGAGGTTGAAGGCGGCCAACGAGAGACGCTCGTCCTCCATGGCCCGAGCGTGCCACTTCTGCATGAGGTCTTCGCCAATATGGTCGACATCCAGCAGAATCAAGGTGGGCTGAATATCACGAGGCTTCCACTCGCTTCCAGGCGGCAACACGGTGATCTCGCAGGCCACATGCTGATGCAGGTAATCGATAAAAAGCTGGCACTGGGGGCTGTTAGCCGTGACCAACAGTAGCAAGTTTCTGCTCTGATCCATGTCTGCCCTCCTTGAAGTATGGCCAGGTGGTTTAGTCCCGGGGCATGGAATGGGTAATCTCTAGTTATCAGCCTGCAGTCTTGGTCATTTTGTAAATTTTCGTTACTAACGATTGGTTATAAAAAAAATACTTTTAATTCTTCTCAGTCGGTGAATGCGGGTAGCCAGAGTGAAATCAGGTGGTTGCCCAGCCAGAGACGCGCTGGAGAGCCCCATCCCGTGAGGAAAAACCAACCTACCATCATGATATGCGTCATACCATTTCCCGCAGCGAGACTGAGAGTGGGCTGAGAATCGGACTCAGGCGTTTCCTGATTCTCCGTGTGGCCCTAGAATGGCAGGCCGTGAATCGGCAGGAGTCCCTAACATGACCTCGACCCTATTGATCCTCGCCAGCGGCAACGTCGGCAAGCTGCGTGAATTTCATCAGCTGCTGTCGCCGCTGGGCTTCGAGGTCAGGCCCCAGGCGGAGTATGACGTCCCCGAGGTGGAGGAGACCGGCCTGACCTTCGTCGAGAACGCCCTTCTCAAGGCGCGTGAGGCGAGTCGCGTCAGCGGCCTGCCGGCGCTGGCCGATGATTCGGGGCTGGAGGTCAGTGCCCTGCACGGGGCCCCAGGGATCTACTCGGCGCGTTTTGCCGGAGAGCCGAAGAGCGATGCGCGCAACAACGCCCGGCTTCTGGAGGCCCTGGCCGAGGTTCCCGAGGGGCAGCGCAGGGCTCGCTACTGGTGCGTGCTGGTCTACCTGCGACACGCCGAGGATCCCGTGCCGCTGATCGTTCAACGCTGCTGGGAAGGTGAGATCCTGGCCCATCCTCGCGGCGAGGGTGGCTTCGGCTACGATCCGCTGTTCTGGCTGCCGGACCAGGCCATGAGTGTGGCTGAACTGGCGGCGGCCGAAAAGAACCGCCTGAGCCACCGCGGGCGTGCCCTCCAGGCGCTGGTGGAGGCGCTGGGCAGGGTCCACGAGCCGCGATGATGTCCCTGCCGCCCCTCGCTCTCTACGTGCATGTGCCCTGGTGCGTGCGCAAGTGCCCCTACTGCGACTTCAATTCCCACGGCGTTGGCCGGGGAGCCGAGCTGCCGGAGACCGACTATCTGGCGGCGCTGCTGGCCGACCTCGATGCTGATCTCCCCCTGGCCGAGAGTCGGGAACTGGCCAGTATCTTCATCGGTGGTGGTACCCCGAGCCTGATGTCCGCCGGGTTCTATAGAGCCCTGCTGGCCGGTATCGCCGCACGGCTGCCCATGGCCCGTGATATCGAGATTACCCTGGAGGCCAACCCGGGCACCCTGGAGCGCGGGCGCTTTGCGGGCTATCGTGAGGCTGGCATCAACCGGCTCTCCCTGGGGGTGCAGAGCTTCCAGGATGCTCAGCTTCAGGCGCTGGGTCGCATCCACTCCGGCCGTGATGCCGAGGCGGCGGTGGCCGAGGCGCGCGCGGCGGGCTTCGACAACCTCAACCTCGACCTGATGCATGGGTTGCCGAGACAGACGCCTGAGCTGGCCCTTGCCGACCTTGAACGGGCCCTGGCGCTGGCTCCCGAGCACCTCTCCTGGTACCAGCTCACCCTGGAGCCCAACACCGAGTTTCACTCCCGGCCGCCGCGGCTGCCCGAGGAGGAGGTGCTTTGGGATATTCAGGACCTGGGGCATGAGCGGCTGGAGGCCGCGGGCCTGGCTCGCTACGAGATCTCGGCCTATTCCCTGCCCCATCGGCGCTCACGGCATAACCTCAACTACTGGCGCTTCGGTGACTACCTGGGGATCGGCGCCGGCGCCCATGGCAAGCTGAGCGCTGATGATGGAGACGCTGGCCTGGTCATCGAGCGGCGCTGGAAGGCCCGCCAGCCGGAGGCCTACCTGCGCCGGCAGCACGATCTCAAGGGTTTCGTGGCCGGCCGCAGTCGGATCGAGGAGAGCGAGCTCGCGCTCGAGTTTTCCATGAACGCGCTGCGCCTGGTTGAGGGAGTCTCAATGAAGCGTTGGCGAACCACCACGGGCCGTTCATCGGCCGTGCTCGAGGCTCGCCTGGCCAGTGCCCGTAAAAAAGGACTTCTTGTGGAAGATGGCGATCGACTGCAGGCATCGCCTCAGGGTCTATTATTCTTGAATGAACTACTGGCGCTGATTGGCATGGAGTGACCGGTCCGCCAGACTCATCGCAGCCCGTGTAAATGATGAACTGCCCGGCAGGTATTCCCTCCGGGCCACCCAATGACTGAAAGGAAATCTGATTTCATGATCAAGCCCATTCGCTTCTTCGTTCCGCTTGCCGCCGCCGCTCTGCTGGTGGGCTGCGCCACCACCGACCCCTATTCCGGCCAGACCCAGCGTTCCACGACGGGCACGGGTGCCGCCATCGGTGCCGCCGTTGGGGCCGCGGCCGGTGCGCTGAGTGGTGACGGCAGCACAAGCCGCCGCGACCGGGCCCTGATCGGTGCCGCCGTGGGCGCTGCCGCCGGTGCCGGCGTCGGCGCCTACATGGATCGCCAGGAGGAGGAGCTTCGCCAGAGCACGCGGGGTACCGGCATCGAGGTCGATCGTCGCGGCGATGATATCGTGCTCAACATGCCGAGCAGCGTGACCTTCGGTTTCGATTCCAGTGAGCTCACCATGAGCGCCCGCAACGCTCTAAACGATGTGGCGCAGATCCTCACCCAGTACACCGATACCCGCGTCAATATTGCCGGCCACACTGACAGCACCGGCAACGCGGACTACAACCAGCGCCTCTCCGAGCGCCGCGCCGAAGCCGTCGGCAACTACCTGGGCCAGTCCGGCGTGTCTCGCAATCGCCTCAACATGACCGGCTACGGGCAGACCCAGCCCGTCGCAAGCAACGCCAGCGAGGAGGGGCGTGCACAGAACCGTCGCGTCGAGATCACCCTCTCGCCGATCGAGAGCCAGTTCCAGTGATCCTCGGCTAGCGCCTCCACTGCTCTTGTATCCGGGGCCCGTCACTGGGAAGTGGCGGGCCCCTTTTCATTGTCGATTGCCTTGCCGATTCACGGACCGTCTTCCATGCTTTCCTATCAGCACGCCTACCACGCCGGCAACTTCGCCGACGTCCACAAGCACCTGACCCTGCATGCGGTCATCGATCATCTATTACGTAAAAAATCTTTTATTACGTATTTAGATACTCACGCCGGTCGCGGCCTCTATCCTCTGGATGCCACAGAGACCAATCGACTGCAGGAGTACCGGGAAGGCGTCATCCCTCTCTGGAAGGACCGCCAGGCGCTGGCGAACGAACCGCTGCTGAGCGACTGGCTGGCGGCGTTGGCTCGCGCCCAGCCAGATCCCGCGCATCTGACCCACTACCCTGGCTCCCCCTGGTGGATGGGCCATCGGCGGCGGACGGGGGATCGACAGTGGCTGTTCGAGCTGCATGCCGGTGAGCACGAGCATCTGGCACAGCAGCCGTTATCCGAGGCGGTGGCGCGTATCCACGGCGATGGCCTAAAGGGACTGCTGCAGCGGCTGCCGGTCAAGACGCCGAGGCTCTGTGTGCTGATCGACCCCAGCTATGAGCGCAAAGGGGAGTATCTCGAGGTGGCCGAGACGCTGCTGGCGGCGATGCGCAAGGCACGCCATGCGGTGATGCTGGTGTGGTATCCGCTGTTGCCGGCGGGCCGCCACCGCGAGCTGCTGGAGGGCGTCCGCGAGGGGGGGCTGCGCAAGGTCTGGTACGGCGAATTTACCCGGCGGACGCCCACTGAGGGCGAGCGAGGCATGGTGGGCAGCGGCATGCTGGTGGTCAACCCGCCCTGGGGCCTCGATGAGCGGCTCGCTGCGGCGATGGCACCCGTGGTGGCCCGATTGGGCGCTCCGGGGAGCTATCGCAGCGGTTGGTGGGTGGAGGAGTGAGAGGGGGATTATTTTCCGATGCAGAAGCTGCCGAATATCTCGCCTGGCAGCCTTCGCGTGAGGCGGCGCTTCAGCGCCGACTGCTAGGCACTTTTGAGTGCTATTTTCCGATGCAGAAGCTGCCGAATATCTCGCCTAGTAGGTCGTCGGCGCTGAACTCTCCGGTGATCTCGCCCAGCGCCTGCTGGGCGTCGCGCAGGTCCTCGGCCAGCAGTTCACCGGCACCGTATCCCGAGAGCTGAGCCCCGCCGTTCTCCAGGGCCTGGCGCGCCCTGTCCAGGGCGTCCAGGTGACGCCGCCGGGCCGAGAAGCGCCCCTCGGTGGTGCTGGTATAGCCCATCACTTCCTTGAGATGCGCCTTCAGGTTATCCACACCCGCGCCGGTTCGGGCGGAGAGCCGAACGACTGGGGTGGCTGTGGATAACTCGATTCCAGGAGCGTCTCGGATCGTGTCGATCTTGTTGCGTACCAGCGTCAGTCGCGTCGGGTCCGGCAGCCGGGCCACGAACTCGGGCCAGATCGTCATGGGGTCAAGAGAAGCGGTGGTGGCGGCATCCACGAGCAGAAGTACCCGGTCGGCCTTCTCGATCTCCGCCCAGGCCCGTGCCACGCCGATCTGCTCCACGGCGTCCGGAGTGTCGCGCAGGCCGGCGGTGTCGATGACGTGCAGCGGCATGCCGTCGATATGGATGTGTTCGCGCAGCACGTCCCGAGTGGTGCCGGCGATATCGGTGACGATGGCGGTTTCCTGCTCGGTGAGGGCGTTAAGCAGACTGGACTTGCCGGCGTTGGGCCGTCCAGCGATGACCACGCTCATGCCCTCGCGCATCAGCGCACCCTGGCCGGCGGCGGCGCGCACCGCCGCCAGTTCCTCCATCACTTCGGAGAGCCGCTCGGCCACTTTGCCGTCGGCCAGGAAGTCGATCTCCTCCTCCGGAAAATCGATGGCCGCCTCCACGTAGATACGCAACTCGATGAGTCGCTGCACCAGCGCCTCGATTCGGCGCGAGAAGTCTCCCTGCAGGGAGCGCAGGGCATTCTCGGCGGCGGCCCGGGAGCTGGCGTCGATCATGTCCGCGATCGCCTCGGCCTGGGCCAGGTCGAGCTTGTCGTTGAGGAAGGCGCGCTCCGAGAATTCCCCGGGACGAGCCAGGCGAGCGCCGAGCGCCACGCAGCGCGCCAGCAACAGGTCCATGATTACCGGGCCACCGTGGCCCTGGAGCTCCAGCACGTCCTCACCGGTGAAGGAGTGGGGCCCGGCAAAGTAGAGGGCGATGCCCTCGTCGATCACGGCCGATTCGCCCTGGAAAGGGCCGTAGTGGGCGCGACGGGGAGGAGGGCAGTGGCCCACTACCGCCTCGGTGATCGCGGCGCACAGCGGCCCCGAGACGCGGATGATGCCGACGCCTCCCCGGCCAGGGGGCGTGGCGAGGGCGGCGATGGTGTCCAGGTCATGGAGGCTGGCCATGGGAATCTCCTGATGGTGGCGGGGTCATTGTCCGTTTCGAGTCCCACAAACGCCAGACCCCCGCAGGGGCGGGGGTCTGGTAACGGCAAACAGACTGCCGGCTACTTGGTCTTCACGCCGTCGCTATTTGGTCTTCATGCCCTTGCCGACGCTGGGGTCGTTCTCGATCTTGCGCGTGATGGCGAACTGCTGGGCGATGGAGATGATGTTGTTCACCACCCAGTAGATCACCAGGCCGGCCGGGAACCACAGGAAGAAGAAGGTGAAGACGATGGGCAGCATGCGCATGATCTTCGCCTGCATGGGGTCCGGGGGCGTCGGGTTGAGCAGCTGCTGCACGAACATCGAGGCGCCCATCAGGATCGGCAGGATGAAGAACGGGTCCTTCACCGACAGGTCCTGGATCCAGAACATGAAGGGCGCATGGCGCAGCTCCACGGACTCCAGCAGCATCCAGTAGAGGGCGATGAACACCGGCATCTGTACCAGGATCGGCAGGCAGCCACCCAGAGGATTGATCTTCTCCTTCTGGTAGAACTTCATCATCTCCTGGGACATCTTCTGGCGATCGTCGCCGTACTGCTCCTTGAGGCGCTGCATCTCCGGGCCCAGCTTGCGCATACGGGCCATGGACTTGTAGGCCTTGGCGGAGAGTGGCCACAGCACCAGCTTGACCACGATGGTCAGGAAGACGATGGACCAGCCCCAGTTGCCGATCAGGCTGTGTATCTGGTCGAGAAGCCAGAACAGCGGGTTGGCGATGAACCACAGCCAGCCAAAATCCACGGTGAGGCGCAGATTGGGAGCCACGGCTTCCAGGTAATCCTGAACTTTGGGCCCCATGTAGAGGGTCGCACCAAGGCGCGCCTCGCTGGCGGGAGCCAGGGTGCTGACCGGACCGGCAAAGGCCGCCACGTTGCGGTTCTGCGAGTCTGTGGTGGCGTAGTAGAGGTTCTGCTGGTTCTGGGATGGCGCCCAGGCCGAGACGAAGTAGTGCTGGATGATCGCCACCCAGCCGCCCTGGGCGTCGACGTTGTCGAAGCGACCGCTCTGGATATCGTCGAAGTCGACCTTCTCGTAGCGACTCTCCGGTGTGGAGTAGGCCGCGCCGAGGAAGGAACTCATGCCCATGGCCACGCCGCTGGAGGGGTCCGGGCTGTTGTCGCGGGCCAGTTGGCCGATGAAGCGAGCGGTGACGGGCGCCTCGGTGTTGTTGGCCAGATAGTAGTTGACGTCCACCGCATAGCTGCCTCGCTCGAAGGTGAAGCGCTTGATGACGTCGATGCCGTTGACCTCGGCACGGAGGTCGACCTCAAGGCGATTGTCATCCTCGGCCAGGCGGTGCTCGGTATGCTCCGGTGTAAAGGCGATGCGGCCGGCCTGACCATCGAGCTGGAGGCCGGAGCGAGCCACATAGCTGCGGGTCCCGCTGTCCGAGAGCAGCACGTAGGGCCTGTCCGAGTCGAGCGTCAGCTTGTGCTGTGGCAGTGCCGCGTAGACGATGTCGCCGCCTTGGGGGTCGATACGCAGGTCCAGCACATCGGTGATCACGGCGATCAGGTCGCGGCCACTGAAAGGAGTGCTCGCCTCGCCGGGCATCGCCTGACTGACGTCGCCAGAAGCGCTGGGCGTCGCCGGGACGGCCAGGCCATCCGGATCGGACTCTTGGGCCTCACCATTGGCTGAGCTGCTGGTGAAGCTGGGGGCCTCGGGCTCAGGGGAGACCTGGCCATAGTCCTGATTCCACTGAACGACGATCAGGTAGGCGAGCACCGCCAGGGGGATCAGCAAGAGGAGTCGTTTTACGTCCATGAGGGTTCTGCCCGATGGGTGGTGAACTTGCCGAGGGCGAGATGGAAAACATCTGCCCGAGATAGACAAAAGCCTGCCAAGGGCAGGCTGGATGCCGAACACGGACTATCGGCGGGGGTGCCGGCAGACTCAGGAAGCACCATGGAAAGAAACCTCGACATGGTGACGACTCCTGGCTGACCTGTCATCCGCCCTGACTGGCGTTCGCGCTGGGTGTCTCGACCGGTGGCTGGTCTTCGGCTGAGGCGGCTTTTCTTGCCTCACGCTCCAGGCGACGCCACATCCCGTGCAGTTGACGATACAGGATCTCGTTGTCCAGATCCCCCACGCCTCGTCTGGCCATGAGCACGATATCCACCCCCGGCAGACGCTGCTGCTGGTGGCGAATCGATTCGCGAGCGAGGCGTTTGAGGCGGTTGCGGTCGACGGCACGGCGTAGGTTCTTCTTGCTGACGATCAGGCCAAGACGAGGATGCCCGAGCTCGTTGGGCGTCGCCAGGGCCATGAGGCCCTTGCCGTGAACCTTGAAGACCGCGGTCTCGAAGACCTGCCGGTAGTCCCCAGCCGTCAGCAGACGCAGACGGCGGGGGAAGTCATGACGGGACACGTGCAGTCCGTGATCAGGCGCTCAGGCGCTTGCGACCCTTGGCGCGACGGCGCGCCAGGACGGCACGGCCGTTTTTGGTGGCCATACGGGCACGGAAGCCGTGCACGCGCTTACGCTTCAGAACGCTGGGCTGAAAGGTGCGTTTCATAACTCATTATTCCCACGTGGTTTTCTGGAAGAATCGACAATTTCGAGGCGTCCGGATTCGGCAATGGAACCCGGGTGTATTCGGCTCAAGACCGGAAATTGTAGTGATATCACGGCTCGGGTGCAATTTTTCCGTAGCGCATGTCGAGCGCGATGGCGGACGGAGCCCCCTCGGTGGTCCGGCGATCGGGTCTGTCGTCGGTCAGCATGGCTATTATTATTATTCAGTTCCTTTTATAAAACCTGTTATTAATACTGGGGACAGAATCTGTTGATAACTCATTTTTATAAAATATATTCAGCTAGTTAGGGTAATATTTTCTCTGTGGACAAGCGGTGAGGCAGCATGGGATAGAGTGTGTGCAATCGGTGGATGCAATTGCCGATGGTCCACAGGATCAAGCTGTCCCCAGTGTCCGGGGTTATCTATCCCTATGGCCCACGAAGAGTTTTCCACAGCCGCTGCGCGGCGGCTTCGGGGTGTGGATAACCACCGTTGGGGGCGATACAATATGCGACCGTTTTCCAACCGATGGTGAGGCCGCGTGGCGCTAGCTCTCTGGCAACAGTGTCTGGACACCCTTCAGGACGAGCTGAACTCACAGCAGTTCAACACCTGGATTCGCCCGCTGCAGGCGGAGGAGGGAGAGTCCGGCGAGCTATGTCTGCTGGCACCCAACCGCTTCGTGCGCGACTGGGTCTGCGACAAGTATGCCAAGCGCATCGGTGAGCTGATGCGCGAGTTGTCACCGGCCAGGCCGCCCAAGGTGGTGCTGTCGGTGGGTAGCCGGCGCAGTGCGCCTCAGCCCCAACCCCGTGATCTGGGCAATCCGGTATCGGCAGCGCCGCGGCGCCCGGCGGCGCCCGCCGTGCATACTCCTCCGCGAGGCGATATGGGCGATCAGCGCGATATCGACTCCCTGCGCGAAGGTGGGTCGGGCCGGCGTACTGGCGGAGAACGCCAGGTGCAGGTCGAGGGCAGCCTCAAGCACAGCAGTGGCCTGAACCCCAACTTCACCTTCGAGACCTTCGTCGAGGGTAAGTCCAACCAGCTGGCCCGGGCCGCCTCGCGGCAGGTGTCGGAGAACCCGGGTGGGGCCTACAATCCGCTGTTCCTCTACGGCGGGGTTGGCCTCGGCAAGACCCACCTGATGCACGCCGTAGGCAATGCCCTGGCCGGCCGGCGAGAGAATGCTCGGGTGGTCTACCTTCACTCCGAGCGCTTCGTGGCAGATATGGTCAAGGCGCTTCAGCTCAACGCCATCAATGACTTCAAGCGCTTCTATCGCAGCGTGGATGCGCTGCTGATCGATGATATCCAGTTCTTCGCCGGCAAGGAGCGCTCCCAGGAGGAGTTCTTCCACACCTTCAATGCGCTGCTCGAGGGCGGCCAGCAGATGATCCTCACCTCCGATCGCTATCCGAAAGAGATCAGTGGGGTGGAGGAGCGCCTCAAGTCGCGCTTCGGCTGGGGCCTGACGGTGGCCATCGAGCCACCGGAGCTGGAGACCCGGGTGGCGATCCTGATGAAGAAGGCCGACCAGGCCAAGGTGGAGCTGCCCCACGACGCCGCCTTCTTCATTGCCCAGAAGATCCGCTCCAACGTCCGCGAGCTGGAGGGTGCCTTGAAGAAAGTCATCGCCGACTCCCACTTCATGGGCAAGCCGATCACCCAGGACTTCATCCGTGAGTCCCTCAAGGACCTGCTGGCCCTGCAGGACAAGCAGGTGGGAGTCGACAACATCCAGCGCACCGTGGCCGAGTATTACAAGATCAAGCTTGCCGACCTGCTCTCCAAGCGGCGCTCGCGCTCCGTGGCGCGCCCGCGCCAGGTAGCCATGGCGCTTGCCAAGGAGCTGACCAACCACAGCCTGCCCGAGATCGGCGATGCCTTCGGCGGCCGTGACCACACCACGGTCCTGCACGCCTGCCGCAAGGTAAAGTCGTTGCAGGAGGAGAGCGCCGACATCCGTGAGGACTACAAGAACCTGCTGCGCCTGCTGACCAGCTGACAGATCAATCGTCAGCGCCTTTAGCAGGGGTGATGCCGGATCGCTCTCTGTCCGTGATGCCCGCTACCTCCGTCCCTATGCCTTCGCGCACCTCTCCGGGGCTCAGCTGTGGTTAAATGACCGCCTAGCCGTTCGGCCCGGGCCGCGCGGGCTGCAATTCTTCAGGACTAGACGTGGAGCCGACATGAAATTTTCCATCTCCCGCGAAGCGCTGCTGCGACCGCTGACGCTGGTGGCCGGTGTGGTGGAGCGACGCCAGACACTTCCGGTGCTCTCCAACGTGCTGATCCAGGTCGATCAGGACCAGGTCGCGCTGACCGGCACCGACCTCGAAGTGGAACTGATCGGGCGCACCGTGGCCAGCCAGGTGGATGAGTCCGGGGCCGCCACGGTACCGGCGCGCAAGTTGATGGATATCTGCAAGTCACTGCCCGATCAGGCCGAGATTCAGCTCTCCCTGGAAGAGGGCAGGGCGGTCCTGCGCAGCGGCCGCTCGCGCTTCACGCTTTCGACCCTGCCGGTGGCGGAGTTCCCCAACATCGAGGACGGCCAGGGCAGCGTCGAGCTGGCGCTGCCGCGGGGCATCCTGAAGCAATTGATCGACGCCACTTCCTTTGCCATGGCTCAGCAGGACGTGCGGTATTACCTGAACGGGATGCTGCTGGAGATGCGCTCCGGACTGGTGCGTGCAGTGGCCACCGACGGCCACCGTCTGGCAGTCTGCTCGCGTCCCGTCGAGATCCAGGTAGAGCCGGCTCAGAAGCTCATCGTGCCGCGCAAGGGCATCCTGGAACTGGTGCGCCTGCTGGACGACGGGGAGGAGCCGGTGAGCCTGACGCTGGGCGCCAGCCACATTCGCGCCCATACAGGCGACTTTACCTTCACCTCCAAGCTGGTGGACGGCAAGTTCCCCGACTACGAGCGAGTGGTGCCCCGTGGCGGCGACAAGGTGTTTATCGCCGAGCGTACCGAGTTGCGCCAGGTGCTATCGCGTACCGCGATTCTGTCCAACGAGAAGTACCGCGGCGTGCGCCTGCATCTGGCCGAAGGCAACCTCAAGGTCATGGCCAACAACCCCGAACAGGAAGAAGCCGAGGAAAACATCGCCATCGAGTACAGCGGGCCTGGACTGGAGATCGGCTTCAACGTTGGCTACCTGATCGACGTGCTCAACGCCCTGGATGAGGATCGTGTACAGATGACCCTGGCCGATCCCAACAGCAGTGCGCTGATGGAAGAGCCGGGTGGCGGCGATGCTCTTTATGTCGTCATGCCCATGCGCCTCTAGTGATCACCGGTGGCACGCCCTGTGCCGCCCTGACCGGCCGTTCCCATGCCACTAGACCGCCTCGCCTTTCAGGGTCTTCGCAACCTCCAAGCCGTTGATTTTAAACCAGGACCTCGAATTAATCTGGTTACCGGAGATAATGGTAGCGGAAAGACCAGCCTGCTCGAGGGCATCCATGTCCTCGGCATGGGGCGCTCCTTCCGCACCCGCCAGATGCGCCATGTGATCGCTCACGATGCCGATGATCTGGTCCTGCATGGTCGGCTGACCGGTGAACCCCCGCGTCCCTTCGGCGTGCGCCGTCGTCGCGACGAGAGCGAGCTGGAGATCCGCCTGTCCGGTGAGCGCGTCACCCGACTCTCTCGCCTGGTCGAGACGCTGCCGTTGCAGTTGATCAACCCCGATGCCTTCCGCCTCCTTGAGGGCCCCCCCGGGGGACGGCGAGAGTTCCTCGACTGGGGAGTGTTTCACGTGAAACATGAATTCCTCGAGGCGTGGCAGCGGGCTCGGCGGGCCCTGAAACATCGGAATGCCCTGCTCAGGCATGGTAGAATGGACGATGCTTCTCTGTCGGTGTGGGAGCTTGAGTTCGTTCGCTGGAGCGAGCGCATCGATGTCCTGCGCAGGAGCTGGGTCGACGCCTTCCTCCCGGTTTTCGAGGAGACATTGGCCGGTCTGATGCCGTTGCCGGGGTTGCAGCTACGCTACTCACGCGGCTGGGATCGTCGCCGTGAGCTCGGTGAAATACTGAGGCAGGGGAGGGATGCGGACAGTCAGATGGGGTTTACCCAGCAGGGGCCCCAGCGGGCCGATCTGGCCATCAGGCTGCACCGTCGCTCCGCCGTGGAGGTGCTCTCCCGGGGCCAACAGAAGCTGGTGGTGAGTGCGCTCAAGCTGGCCCAGGGACGTTTGCTTGAGGCTGCCACCGGACGGCAGTGTCTCTACCTTATCGACGATCTTCCGGCAGAGTTGGACAGCGCCCACCGACGGGTGTTCTGCCACAGGTTGGAAAGCATGCACTGCCAGGCGTTTATCACCAGCGTCGATCACGACGCCCTGGCAGATATGTGGCAGCCCGCCACCCCTGTGGCGATGTTTCACGTGAAACGTTCGCCGTCGGGAGAGGGGCAGTTGGCGCCACTGGAACGACAGACTTCATGATGGAGCAGTCAATGAGCGAACAGGCCTACGACTCATCGAGCATCAAGGTACTCAAGGGGCTGGATGCCGTACGCAAGCGTCCCGGCATGTACATCGGTGATACCGATGACGGCACGGGCCTACACCATATGGTGTTCGAGCTGGTGGATAACTCCATTGACGAAGCGCTAGCCGGTTACTGCAGCGAAATCCGCGTGATCATCCATCCCGATGAGTCGGTCACGGTCAGCGACAACGGCCGCGGGGTGCCTACCGAACTCCATGAAGGGGAAGGGGTGTCCGCCGCGGAAGTGATCATGACGGTACTTCACGCCGGCGGCAAGTTCGACGATAACTCCTACAAGGTGTCCGGTGGACTGCACGGCGTCGGGGTGTCGGTGGTCAACGCACTCTCCGAGGAGCTGAAGCTGACCATCTGGCGCGCCGGTGAGGTGTTCGAGCAGATCTATCGCCACGGAGTGCCTCAATCACCCCTGGCGGTGGTCGGCCAGACCGAAAAGACGGGTACCCGAGTCCACTTCCAGCCCTCTCCGCAAACCTTCGCCAACATCGAGTTCCATTACGATATCCTGGCAAAGCGTCTGCGCGAGCTCTCATTTCTGAACTCAGGCGTAGCCGTTCGTTTGATCGACGAGCGGAGCGGAAAAGAGGAAGTGTTCCACTACGAGGGTGGCCTCAAGGCCTTCGTCGATCACCTCAACACCAACAAGAGCGTGCTAAACCCGGTGTTCCATTTCAACGCCGAGCGTGAGGACGGTGTTGGCGTGGAAGTGGCGATGCAGTGGAACGACACCTTCAACGAAAACATCTTCTGTTACACCAACAATATCCCCCAGCGAGATGGTGGGGCGCACCTGGCCGGGTTTCGTGCCGCGCTGACCCGTACCCTCAATGCCTATATCGAGTCCGAGGGTCTGCTCAAGAAGTCGAAGATCAATACCTCCGGTGACGACGCCCGTGAAGGCCTGACGGCAATCGTCTCGGTGAAGGTGCCCGACCCCAAGTTTTCGTCCCAGACCAAGGACAAGCTCGTCTCTTCCGAGGTTAAGACCGCGGTGGAACAGGAGATGGGTCGTCTGTTCTCCGATTACCTGATCGAGAAGCCCAACGAAGCCAAGTCGATCGTCAACAAGATGCTCGACGCCGCTCGTGCCAGGGAGGCGGCACGCAAGGCCCGGGACATGACCCGTCGCAAGGGAGCGCTGGACATTGCAGGCCTGCCTGGAAAACTGGCCGACTGTCAGGAGAAGGATCCCAGCCTTTCGGAAATTTTCCTGGTAGAGGGTGACTCGGCCGGCGGCAGTGCCAAGCAGGGGCGAGATCGCCGCACTCAGGCGATTCTTCCCCTCAAGGGCAAGATCCTGAACGTGGAGAAGGCACGCTTCGACAAGATGCTCTCCTCCGCGGAGGTGGGCACGCTGATCACCGCCCTGGGCTGCGGCATCGGTCGCGAGGAGTTCAACCCCGACAAGCTGCGCTACCATTCGATCATCATCATGACCGATGCGGACGTGGATGGCTCTCATATCCGTACCCTGCTGCTGACCTTCTTCTTCCGTCAGATGGCTCAGTTGATCGAGCGTGGGCACGTCTTCATCGCTCAGCCGCCGCTCTACAAGATAAAGCGCGGCAAGCAGGAGCTCTATCTCAAGGATGAGCAGGCGATGACCGACTACTTGACCGCCACCGCTCTCGACGGCGCCCGGCTCTACGTCAACGCCGATGCCCCGGGTATCAGTGGCTCACAGCTCGAGGGTCTGGTGAACCAGTATCGCGAAGTCGTTCGCCGTATCGATCGCCTGTCCCGGGTTTATCCGAACGAGGTGTTGAAGCGGATCGTGCATGCCGCGCGCCTGGAGGGGGAGGTCAGTCTTCGGGATCGTGGGACTATGCAGACCTGGATCGACCACCTGCAGGGCGAGATGGATACAGTGGTGGCCTACGAGGGCGGTCCGCGGTACACCTTCCGGCTCGAGGAAGACACCGAGCGTAGCCTCTTCCTGCCGGCGGTGACCCTTACCGCTCACGGCGTGTCCACCGACTACGTTTGGGGGCTCGAGTTCTTTACCAGCGCCGACTACCGCGGCATGGCGGAACTTGGCGAAACCCTCGATGGTTTGCTGGAAGAAGGCGCCCATGTGGCCCGCGGGGAGCGCCAGAAGCGTGTGAGCAACTTCTACGAGGCTCTCGAGTGGCTGATGACCGAGGCACAGCGTGGTCTGTCCCTCCAGCGCTACAAGGGGCTGGGGGAGATGAACCCGGATCAGCTTTGGGACACCACCATGAATCCGGAGACCCGTCGCATGCTGCGTGTCACCATCGAGGACGCCGTGGGTGCGGACATGATGTTCAACACCTTGATGGGTGACGAGGTGGAACCACGCCGCGACTTTATCGAGCGCAATGCGCTGGTGGCCAATCTCGACGTATGACAGTGACGTGTTTCACGTGAAACACTCGTCAAGGCTGGAGCGCCAAGGCTAGAGTGCCAAATCTTGGGTTCCAGATCTCGAGCGCCAGAAAAAAGCCCCGCCGTCGCAAGATGGCGGGGCTTTTTCGTTTGTGGGCTGGACTGGCTCCACTGAGCCGTTAGATCGCCTGCGTGCTCAGGGTTGGCGCTGCGCCAGAAGCCAATCGACGAACCCCGACAGGTCATCGAAGATGTGCGTGGCGCTGCCCGAGTCGGCTAACGCCGGGTGCTTGGCGAGGGTTTGTTCCCCCTTGCCGGTGCGCACCAGCACGCCACGGCACCCCACGGACTCCCCGGCCTGCAGATCGCGCAGGCTGTCACCCACCATCCAGCTGCCTGCCAGGCTCTCCATGCCAAGCACCACGCGGATCTGCTCCAGCAGGCCGGGCAGCGGCTTGCGGCAGTTGCAGCCATCGTCCGGCCCGTGCGGGCACCAGGCGATATGGGCGATCTCTCCACCCGCCTGGGCGACCAGCCAGTTCAGCTCGGCATGCATCTCGGCGAGGGTGGCCTCGTCATAGTAGCCGCGGGCGATGCCTGACTGGTTGGTGGCCACCGCCACGCTCCATCCGGCACGGCTAAGGCGGGCGATCGCCTGGATGGCGGAGGGGTAGGGGATCCACTCGGCCAGGGATTTCACATAGGCGTTGGAGTCGTGGTTGATGACGCCGTCGCGGTCGAGGATCACCAGGCGGTCGGGAGAGGGCATGGGTACTTCCTTGATGGCTGCGTTCTGGGCAGCGAGTGTTTCATGTGAAACATATTATGCCAAGGAGTGAGTGGTGAGGAGTGAGGGGTGAGGAGTGAGTGGTGAGGAGTGAGTGGTGAGGAGTGAAGAATGAAGAGTGGCGCTGAAGGTTGAGAGTGTTCCACGTGAAACATCGACCACCCGGGAAGGTCGCGTTCCACGTGAAACATCGGCTTATGCGTCAAGCATGAAAAAGGCCGGCAGCGCAGGGCTGCCGGCCTTCGGACTTTCTGCTGCGTGCTTACTGCTGCAGCTGGGCGATGTCCGCCACTTCCAGGAAGAGCGCCCGCAGGCTGGCCAGCAGCGCCAGGCGGTTGGCGCGAATGGCCGGGTCGTCGGCCATCACCATGACCTGGTCGAAGAAGCCATCCACCGGCTCGCGCAGGGCGGCCAGGGCGTCCAGCGCCTCGGCATAGCGCCCGTCGGCGAACAGCGGCATGACTCGCTCGCGCTGGGCGCTGACCGCCTCGTGAAGGGCCAGCTCGGCGGCCTCCTGAAGCACGCCAGCGTCGACATGGCTGCCAACCTCGCCTTCCTGCTTGGCAAGGATGTTGGAGACCCGCTTGTTGGCCGCCGCCAGGGCGGCGGCCTCCTCGCGACCGGCGAACGCCTGCACCGCACGCAGCCGGCGGGCGAAGTCGAGCGGCCGCGTTACCGGGCGGGCGCGCACCGCCAGGTAAACCTCGGCGGAGATGCCTTCGTCCTGACCCCAGGCGCGGAAGCGGTCGAGCATGTAGCCCAACACCTCATCCACCAGCTTCTCGGCGTAGGGCAGTTCCTGGTGCTGGGCGGCGGCCAGCTCCAGCAACTCGCGCAGGTCCAGGTTCAGTTCGCCCTTGATCAGGATATTGAGCACCCCGATGGCCGTACGACGCAGGGCGAAGGGGTCTTTGGTGCCGGTGGGGCGGGCGCCGATGCCGAAGATCCCGGTCAGGGTGTCGAGGCGGTCGGCCAGGGCCAGCGCGAGGCCGGTGCGGCTGTGGGGAATGGCGTCGGCGGCGAAGCGGGGCAGGTACTGCTCCTCCAAGGCCTGGGCGACCTCGGTGGGCTCTCCGTCGTGTTCGGCGTAGTAGCGGCCCATGATGCCCTGCAGCTCGGGGAACTCCAGCACCATCTCGGTGACCAGGTCGCACTTGGCCAGTTCGGCCGCCCGCCGGGCCTGGCCCACGTCGCCGCCGATCTGGCCGGCGATGAAGGCGGCCACGGCGGCGCTGCGGTGGGCCTTGTCGGCCAGGGTGCCGAGCTGTTTCTGGAACACCACGCCGGAGAGCTCGCCGATGCGCGAGGCCAGCGGACGCTTGCGGTCGGTGTTGTAGAAGAAGGCGGCATCGGCCAGGCGCGGGCGGATCACCCTCTCGTTGCCCTCGATCACCTGTTGCGGGTCCTGGCTGTCGATGTTGGCGATGGTGATGAACAGCGGCTTGAGGCGTCCTGCGTCGTCGAGCAGGTGGAAGTACTTCTGGTTGGCCTTCATCGAGGAGATCAGCGACTCCGCCGGAACCGCCAGGAAGCGCTCGTCGAAAGTGCCGGTCAGGGCCACCGGCCACTCCACCAGGCCGCTTACCTCGACCAGCAGCGCCTCGTCGATCACCGCGGTGGCGTCCTGGGTCTCGGCTTCGGCCAGCACCTGCTCGCGGATGCACTCGCGACGGCGATCGCGGTCGGCCAGCACCCAGGCCTCCTCCAGTGCAGCGAGGTAGTCATCGGCGTGGGCCAGTTCGATGGCCTGGGGGGCATGGAAGCGGTGGCCGTAGGTGGTGCGGCCGGCCTCGAGCCCCAGCGCTTCGGCCTCGACGACGTCGCTGCCGAACAGCACAACCAGCCAGTGTACCGGGCGGGAGAACTCTACCCGAGAGGCGCCCCAGCGCATGTTCTTGGGAACTGGCAGGGAGGCGACGGCCTTGTGCAGGATGGCGGGCAGCAGGGCGGTGGTGGCCGCGCCCTGCTGCTGCTCGCGGTAGCCCAGCCAGGTGCCCTTGTCGGTCTCCAGGTGGATCAGGTCGTCCACGCCGACGCCACAGGAGCGAGCGAAGCCTTCGGCGGCCCGGGTGGGCTGGCCATCCTTGAAGGCGGCGGCCAGCGCCGGGCCGCGCTTCTCCACCTCGCGGTCGGGCTGGC